>JAFTKI010000051.1 GCA_017453335.1 Clostridia bacterium | reverse complement strand
CAAATTTTCAAGTTTGTGCAATGGAACCTCCCGAGGGCGATCAATGATCGCCCGTGTATGGATTTACGCACCAATTTTAAAATTTGCACAATCCTGTAGGGACCGGCGTCCTCGACGGTCCTAAAGAGAAACGAATTTTGTTGACTTTTTGGGAAAATGATTCTTTGAAAACACCTCATCCACCGCTACGCCGCCACCTTCTCCGCTGGGGAAGGCTTATATGATCGTGCAAATTTTCAAGTTTGTGCAATGGAACCTCCCGCGGGCGATCAATGATCGCCCGTGTATAGATTTACGCACCAATTTTAAAATTTGTACAAACCTTGTAGGGACCGGCGTCCTCGACGGTCCGTAAGGAAACGAATTTGATGTTATAAAATGGCTACATTGATACTGTATATATGTTGACATGAACAAATCATTTTTTTTACATTTTCGGACCGTCGGGGACGCCGGTCCCTACAGTTTTTGCAGATCTTAGGCTTATATGCACTGCTTCATAATTCGAAAAAACGTTGATCTTTATAAAAACAGGGGGCAAGCCTTGGCTTGCCCCCTTGTTATGTATTACACATAACAGAGATTGACTTTCGTCAATATTGGTTTTAATTAACCGATCGGAACGAACTCGCCCCACTTGTCATCGGGGTCGGGAGCAACGTCAATGGGATTATCATTGGTGTCGCCACCGTTGGTATCGCCACCGTTGGTGTCGCCACCGTTGGTATCGCCGCCGTTGGTGTCGCCACCGTTGGTATCGCCGCCGTTGGTGTCGCCGCCGTTGGTGTCACCGCCGTTGGTATCACCGCCGTTGTTGTTCTCGCCGCCGTTATCGGGAGCGGGAGTTTCCTCATCACCGCCGCAGGCAACGATGCCGAACATCAAAGACAGAGTCAAAATTACGATCAAGCTGATCTTAAGAATGTTTTTCATCTTATTTTCCCTTTCGTTATAGTATTTTGGTTCAAAATTCGAATTTACGGGAATTCAAATTATGCTGCGGGAGCTGCGGGATTTGCAATTACACCGTCAACAACGGTAACAGTTGCAACAGACTTGTAAGCAACACCGTTGAAGGTAGCAGACATCTCTACTTCAATGGTAACAGTTCCACTGGTAGCTACATCCTTGATGATAGCAGTGTAGAGCTTTTCGCCGCCCAGGTACTTAGCGTCCTTGGTCTCAAGAGTGCCGTTGTAACCGGTGTTCTTGATCTCTTCCTTCAAGGAACCTGCCTGTACGGAAGCTGCGCCGCCGTTTACCTTAATGGAGAAGGTAACATCGGAGAACTCGAGGTCGGAGGTGATACCAACTACACGAACCTCTGCCTTGCCGTCTGCGCCGTCCAGAGCAACCTGTGCGCCGCGGAGAGCGGTTTCAACGTATACGAGCTTGCCGTCAACAAGAACAACGGGAACGTTGGGATACAGTTCCTGAACCTTTGCAAGAGCTGCCTCAGCAGTGATAGCCTTGTTTCTGGTGTCGGAAACTTCTTCAAGAATTGCGTAAGCCATTACAGAACCGTCAGGGCAAACGATGGAGTCACCCATATCGCAGTTGAAGCCGAGGATACCGTCAGCGTTCATTTCGAAGGTCATGTCATCGGCAGAACCGAACATGTAGCAGTTCTCGATGGAGATGCCCAGCTTAGCGTTACATACGAGCTGAGAAGCTACGAAGGAGTTGTAAGCAGTGATCTTACCGGTGTTCAGAGAGTTCTTAACGTTTACATCGCAGAGAGACTGACCAACGATACCACCAACGTCAACGTCGTCGGAGCCAACAGCACCGAAGTTAGCGCAGTTATCAATGTTCAGAACCATGGGGTAAACGATCTCAGAGCCTTCAACAGGCTTGTGAGTGTAGCCGTTTGCACGAGTGCAGGATACGATACCGCCTGCAATGTGGGTTGCTTCGATAGCACCGTAGTTGATGCAGTTGGAGATATCGTGAGGTCCGCGGTCAGCCATACCAACGATACCTGCGCCAAGCAGACCGTTGTCGTTCAGGTTACCTGCGTGAGCAGCAGAACCCAGACCGGACTTGATAGTACCGTAGTTTACACAGTTCGTGATGGTTGTGGGAGACTCGGAAGCACCGATGATACCTGCCAGACGACGGCCGTTCACGATGTAGCCGTAGTTTACGCAGTTCTCAACAACAACGCGGCCGCCTGCATAGTAACAAGCACCCTGGCCTGCGGAGGTGTTACCGATGATGCCACCCAAGTGGCCGTCCTTCATACCGTTTGCGTCTACAGAACCGTAGTTTACGCAGTTCTTCAGAGTGTTAGCACCCTGAGTTCTGGAGAACATACCGCCCAAAACGTGTGCGCCGGAAACGAGGTCCTTAACGATACACTTAACGTCACCGTAGTTGATACAACCGATGGTGAGAGCGGGCTGAGGATTGTAGCCAACCTTTACTTCGGGGTTTTCGGGATTCTGGAAGAGAACGCCGGACTTGTCGTACTGGTGGGTCAGACGGTTGTCACCAACCATACCTGCCAGACGGTCCTCACCGTAGATGTTACCGGTGTTGATGCAGTTGGATACGATCCACTGGGGGTTCAAACCGGTCTCGCACTTATAAATGTAACCAACCATAGCGCCTGCGCTTCTGGATGCGTCACTGTGAGTCTTGTTGTTGTTGTTGATCTGCAGCGGGCCAACGTATGCGGTGATCTCACCGTTGTTGATGCAGTTATCCATCGTCCAAGCGGAGAGGTTGTTACCGGAATCGTTACCTACCCAACCTACGAAACCACCGGTAACCAGAGTCAGGTTGGTGATGGTTGCGTTGTTTACGCAGTTGGTGAAGGATGCAGCGCCGTCAACAGCACCTGCATAACCACCGGTTCTCCAGTCAGCCTCGATAGCACCATTGGCTACGCAGTTGTTGAAGGATACGGAAGAGCCTGCAACAGCGTTTGCTACAAAACCACCGGTGTAACCCTTGGTCAGCATAGCGCCGTCGGTCTCGGACATGTTACCGGTATCAAGCTCGATGTTAGCGGTACAGCCCTCGAACTTATAAGTACCTGCTGCAACAGCTACAACTGCTGCGGTGTTTACGTTTACGAGCTCATCTGCTGCGTAAACAGAGAATTCAACATCCTCAAAGGTTGCAACAACGCCTGTCTCTGCTTCGATGAAGAGAGAGAGATCGTCTGCAACGGCATCAACGGTTGCGGGAGCAACTGCCTCAAATACAACAGGAGCTTCCTTAGCCATATCACCGAACTTAACGTTGGTGATCTTGATCTCAGCGCCTGCGCCAAGCACGAAGGGTGCCTTAGCGATAGGAGCTTCGAAGCTGTTACCGGATACCGAAATGGTGTAGCCATTACCGTTCAGAACGGTGCCGGCGGGAATGGTAACCGAAACATTCTTAGCAACTGCAACGTCTCCGGAAAGGATGTAGTTGCCTGCTGCTGTGATGGCAGACAGGTCGGAAATGACAGTATATGTCACGTCACCGACGGTAACGGTGGTCTTACCGTTTACATCGATAGAACCTGCAGCTGCCGGGCTAGCAAAAATACTAACGTTCAGGGTCAGTACCATTGCCAGTGTCAGGACAAGTGCGAGAAACTTTTTCATGTTTTCCTCCTTTTCGCATTTTGCGAACAATAATTTATTTTCTCTCTTACGAGTGAAAACCAATTTCGGTGCGGCTCTCGCCGCGGGTCTCCCTTTATATAAAAGGAAGATTTTTGTTTTTTGCCTTTCTTAAGTAAAGGAAAAGGGCTAAAAACGGGGGTGCCTTTTGGGCTACAATAATAATAACACATTTCTTTGATAATTACAAGAGGTTTTTTGTATTTTCTTTACAAAAATTCACTATTTTTTTGCTCAAAAAACCGCTTGATTCAAGTTCAAAGGAACTCCCAACGGGGGCCTTTGGGCAAACCGCCCAAAGGTAAGCCCCCGTTTTCGGTTAAAATTACTTAAGCTTAAATTCTACGTACACAGCGGGGTGGTCGGAGGGCATTCCCATGCTCAGAGTGCTGTTCCACAAATTGTTGAACATATTGTAGTCCTTGCAGTATCTGTACAGGCCAACATCAACCTTTTCGGGCGTGTTGAAGAAGATCCAGTCGATGATGGTTCCGGAGCCAAACGGTCCGTCGCTGTAGTATATCTCCTCGGCAAGCGTATCGGAAGAGGTCAAGGGCATGGTCGTGTTGTTGAGCATATACTGAATGGCTCCCGAAGTAAAGCCCGAGTTCATATCGCCCGTGATCATCATGGGCGTATCCTTGCCAACGCGCTTGATCAGCTCATTGATCAGAATGGTTGCCTGCTCGGTCTGCTTTGCAACGTGGTCAAGATGTACATTTACAACCACGAATTCCTTACCCGTGTTCACGTCGGTCAGCGTTACGTAGGTTGCGCAACGGGGATGGCTGGAGCCTGTGATCTTAGAACCTACCACGTCGGGCGTGTCGGAGAACCAGAACGTACCCGATTTTTCTTCGTTTACGGTGAAGCGGTCCTTTGCGTAGAAGACTACAGAGTAAGAAGCCTTACCTTGGTTGTTCTGTCCGCCGGGAACCCAACGGGGCATACCCCAGTAGATGCCGTAATAGTCGTTACCCGTGAATGCCTTGTTATCAACGTCGGTTGACATGACGTCGTCATCGGCAGAGCTTGCCTGGAACTTCGTAGCGGGACGAACCGCATAAGAGTTGCAGAAATCATCCAAGAATCCCGCCCAAGGCTCCTGAGAGGTGAAGATATCGGGCAGATATTCCACGATCAGATCCCACTCGTGCTGCTTGATGGTGGTGTTATCCTTCGCACCCATGTTGAAGGTCATCAGACTGATGTCACTCTGTGCGGGTGCCTGAATGGGAGATGTGATATTGAGCGCGTTGTCGCTTGCGTTTACCTTTGCTTCCAACAGCTCGATGAAATACTGAACCGCCTCGCCAAGCTGTGCGGTGTTGTCACCCGTGATGGCGATCGATGCGGAATTATCCAGCGTGATGATGCTGCGTCCTGCGGGAACGGTCTCGGTGCGGTTGGTCTTGCCGATCAGGATCTCGTAGGTGCGCTGATGCTTGGTGGTCTCGGAAATAACAGGAACGTAAACGCCCGTCAGCTCGGCGATCTTCTTGGAAAGGTGCGTTGCCAAGGTCTTTTCTGCCAGCTTGTTGGTGCTTTCATAAACGATTGCAAAGCTTTCCAGCAACGTGCCGTTGAGTGCCATGGTCTCGTTGGTCACTCTGCCGTTCACGAATTTCAGCATCTTGGTGGTACCCGTGTACTTGGTGCCGTCCATGCCTTCCGCTACGGGAACGATCTTAACGGTAACATTCTCGTTTGCGGGAACACCCTTGAGTGCGGCGGTGTACAGATACGTTGCCGCAACGTTTCCTGCCAAAATGGGAGTCTCCTTGCCGTCAACGGTCTCTTTCACCTCGGAAACAAGCGCGCTTGCGTTGCAGGAGAAGTCAGAGGATGTGCCGTCCGCACGGATCACGGTTACCTCATAGCCGTAGGATTTGTAAGCGTCCTTTGCGTAAGTACCCGCAACCAGACGGATCGAAACAGTATTGCCCTTAGCGGTGCCAAGCTGGATACCGCGCAATACGGGAGCGGCGAGCACAACGTGTGCGGTGGTATTGCCGGCATCAGCCGCAATAACGGTCTTTCCAAGGTATGCGGAAAGATCTGCCAAGAGAGCGGTCTTATCTGTGATCTTGGTTACACCCGTGGGAACGGTGGTCTGAGTGCCGTAATAGGTAACGTTCTCATACTTGGGAGTGGAAACACCTACGAATTTTCCTGCATAAGTACCTGCACCGATCTTATAGGTGCCCGAATCCAAGCCTGCGATCGCGCCGACCGTTTTACCGCTTACAACGCCTGCCGCAAAGCCGCCCTTTACAGAGCCTTCGCGTACTGCCGCGCCGCTGATGCTTGCTCCGCCCGAAACAACGCCTGCGAAGTTGCCCGCATAGCCGTTTGCGGAGGTGATCGTACCGATATTCACGCAATCGGTCAATTCAACACAGTATGCCATGGGCGATCCTGCGCCGATGATACCGCCTGCATAAGAAGGTCCGTCGATCGCGCCGAAGTTGGAGCTGCTGCCAATGGCGATATAGGTTCTGCCGTCATAATCATAGTCGTGGTTGCGTCCAATGATACCGCCTGCGGTGTTTCCTGCGGTGATCTTACCGTAGTTGGAGCAGCCGTAAACAACGTGTACGCGTCCAGTGGACTGGATCGCACGGTTCGAAACTCTGCCGTAGATACCGCCTGCGATCGAATCGTAGGTGCTACCCGTGGAGGTGACGGTTCCGTAGTTGATGCAGTCGGTTGCGTAGGTAGCATCCGCACCTGCACCCATGTTTGCAACAAAACCTGCTGTATACAGAGGAGCGGTTACGTTTGCAAAGTTTTTGCAGTTGGTGAGCTTCAAAAGTCCCGTGGTGTTCTGTCCCACAAAGCCTGCGGCGCCGCCGGGAGCGGTAATAGTACCAACGGTGGTGCAGTTTTCAAACTCCACCTGTCCGGGAGATACAACCTCACCGATCCAGCCGCCGTGCAAGGAGCCTCCGGTGATATCGGTCATATCAATGTCCAGCATACAGTCACGGAAGTGTATAATGGTTCCCAGCTTTGCAAAAATTGCACCGCTGTTTGCCTTTACGGCTTTCTTTACAACGTAGAAGTTGACATTCTCCAGTACGATCTCACAGCCCAGGGCGTTCGTATACTTGAGCAATCCGTCGCTGCCGTTGATCGTGATGGGAGATGCCTTGCTACCAAAGCTGATGTTGCGAATGGTGATCGTACCGTTTGCAAGTCTTTCACCGTTGTTGAAGTTGAACAGCGAGGTGGTTCTTGTTTTGGTATAGCTCAGAGTGTATCCGCCGCCGTCGATGATGACACCGGGCTTGATACCAAAGGCTCTTCCTGTAGCAAAATACTCGGTGGTTAACTCGATATCGGCACCGAGCATGATGTTTTTACCGTCTTGCAAAGCCGTCACAAAGTCGTCTTCATTGGTTACAACGGAATAGGTTACTCCGTCGATTTTCTTTTGCGTTGCTGCCGCCGACGTGGTCACCGTAAAGCCCGTGACCATCATCGAAAGGATCAACAGCAATGCAATCACTTTTTTTGCCATGACTGTTTGCCTCTCTTTCTTTTTTGGGTTCTTTATACAATTTCTTCTATTCTCCGCGACAAGAGACAGCGTCCGTCCCTTGCCGCAAGAGATAAAATTCTAAGGATGGAATACTTGAGGTCAGGTCAGCTCAACAAACGGACCCATATTGGTACTGGTATCATCACCAACGGTTACACCCGTACCGGTGGTAACGTTAGATTCATCCACCGCAAAATCGGGAAGCTTTTCAACGGTGCGCTCCTCGGTTCTGCCGCAGCTTGCGCAGGTGTAAAGCTCCAAACCCTCTTCGTAAACCGTAGCTTGCTTCAAGACCTCGGTCAGCTCCCAAGCACAGGTTTCTTCTTCCTCGTGCGCACCGCACTCACAATCGCGGTAGTGACCTTCGTCAGCATCTGCGAAAGGTATCCATGCGGTGTAAGCATGTGCTGTTGTTTTAGCAACGGTGCGAACCTGCGTTCTTCCACAAAGCGAGCAGGTGTACAGCTCCTGGCCCTCGTTTACGTGGGTTGCTTCTACCAAGGTAGAGGTCTTCACCCAGCTACATACACCGATCTCGCGGTCTCCGCACTCACACACGCGGTAATGAGAATCGGTCGTAGTCGAATCTGCCGTCCAATCTCCGTAGGCATGTGCTGCCGCAGGAGGTGTTTCGGTGTTTGCCGCGGGACGGGTAGCACCCGTGTTCAGGTACAACTCAGCCATTACTGCTGCGTGGTCGGAGGGTTGATCCCAGATCACGGTTCCGCTGTTCCATGCACCGCTGTAGAAGGTTCTCTGGCACAGGTAATCGTAACGCGTTACGGTCATGCTCGAAGCCTTGTTGGTCAACAGCCAGTCGATAAAGGAGTTGTTCTGATAGCTGTACTCCGCAACATTGTTCAATGCTGTCCAACCGTTGTTGAAATAAACATCCATAGCCGCGTCTCCGCGCTGTGCGTTCATATCGCCTGTGATAAAGATCGGAATCGAAGTTCCAACCTTGCTCTTGAGCTGATTGAGCAGGATGGTGATCTGCTCGGTCTTACATTCGGTGCTGAAATCCAGGTGCGTGTTGACTACAACAAAAGTCTCACCCGTATTCTTATCGGTCAAGGTTGCGTAGGTCGCGCAACGTGCATGCGTAGAGGTGCTCAAAGCCGATCCGCTGGTGGAGGGGGTGCCGGAAAGCCAGAACGTACCCGACTTGGAGGTGTTTACGGTGAAACGGTCCTTTGCGTACAGGATGGGCGAATAGGAAGCCGCACCGTTGGTGTTTGCATTGCCGCTCTTCCATCTGGGCTGTCCCCAGTAAACGCCGTAGTAGCCGCTTCCCGTGAAGGCTTTGCCGTTCACAGAGGTGGACATGACGTTCTTGCTGGATGCCACAAAGCTTGTGGAAGGCTTTACAGCATAGCTGTTGAAGAAGGCTGCCAGATAGGTTGCCCAAGGCTCCTGCATGGTGAAGATATCGGGCAAGGAATCGGTGATCAGATCCCACTGTGCCGCCTGCAATCCGCTGGTGGTGTGCTCCAAAGCACCCGTGTTATAGGACATGATCGTAAGCTCTTCATCGATCGGAACCGAGATCGATCCCGAGATCGTCCAAGCACACTGACCGTTCGCGCGCTTTTCCAGCAGCGTTTCCAGGAAGTACTCAACAACCTCGGAAAGTGCGGTGGTACCCGTTGCGCTCAGAACGATGTTGGTGCTCGATTCATCGGGACGGTAGATCCAGCGTCCCGAAACCGTGGGAGTATGGCGGTTGGTGCTGCCAACCAAAATTTCATTGCTGCCCGCTGCCGTTGCATCGGAGTAGCAGGTAACGGTATGACCGATCATCTCTCCGATCTTCTCTGCCAAGCGAGTTGCCAGAAGCTGCTCGTTGTTGGAAGAAGCCGAGGGATATACGATGGAGAATTTCTCCAGAGCCACGCCGTTGAGCAGCATCGACTCGGTCTTGCAGGTACCCTTGCTGACAACAACAACACGCGTCTTGCCAACATATTCGGTACCGTCGGTTCCCACTGCGTAAGGCGCGATCTCAATCGACACGTCGCCCGTGGTGGGAATACTTGTAAAGGTGATTGCGGTGAGATATTGCCCCGACAGTTCCTTTGCCGTAACAGAGCTGATCTCTCCGTTCACCGAGGTTGCGTTGAGGGAGGAGTAAACGGTGTCGGCAAGCTGATCAACCTTTACAGCCTGACCGTTTACGCGAATGGTCGCGCGGAAGCCTACCTTTTCAAAAGGAGTCAGTGCATTGATGATTGCTGCGAAGCGAAGGTCGGTCTTGGAATCCGTGGTAGTGGTGCTTTGCTGTACGCCGCGGATCTGCGGATCGGCAACCACAAGGTAACCGCCTGCCGTGGACGGTGCATCGGCAGCCACGAAGCTCATACCGTACAGCTCCTTCAGATCGGCAAGCATATCGGTGTATGCATCGGTGCCGCTTGCAACCAAGGTCGCACCCTGTGCATAGGTTGCACTCAGGTTACTCAAATACCGCACGTTGGAAAGCGTGGGCTCCGTGATTGTGCCTGTTGTACCGGCAAGATCACCCGACTGGTAAGTATAATTCCCGGAAATCAAGCCCCCAACAACGCCACGCTTTGCCGAGCTTCCCGTAACGATATAACCCGCCGCATAACAGTCGGTCAGCTTACCGTTATTCATGGTTCCCGCAAAGTTACCAACATAGTTGGAGCCCGTGATCTTAGCCACGTTTGCGCATCGGTCCATAATGACCTCGCTCACCACGGGGGAAGCAACACCCACGATACCGCCTGCATAGTTCGTAGCCTTGATCTGTGCCAGGTTGATACAATCTCTGAAACGCAGATACTGTGTATAAGCATGGTCGCTTTCGTGATGACGGCCAACGATTCCGCCTGCCGCTCTTTTCGAGGTAACCGTACCGAAGTTGACACAGCCATAGAAGCCGTTTACTCCGATATCGGGGCATTGGAGATTGGAAATTCTTCCAATGATACCGCCCGCAACCGAGTTATAGCCGGATGCCGTTGATTCAATTGCACCGTAGTTGGTACAATTGAGGAAGTAGAGCTGAGACATGCTCAGTCCCGCATTTCCCGAGAAGCCGCCGCAGTATCCGCCCGTTGCGGTAACCTTAGCGTGGTTTACGCAGTTGTCAAAATATGCTCTTCCCGAGGTATTCTGACCAACGAATCCGCCAACTCCGTAGGTACCCTTGATCGTACCAATGGTCACGCAATCGTCAAAGTAAAGCTCACCCGATGCCGAGCCGATCCAACCGCCCTGCAGAGCGCCCGACGTTGCGGTCAAGTTAATATTCATGGTAGAACCCGAGAATCTGTGGATCGCGGTGGAATGGGCGATCAGACCGCCGACGCTGTCGGCAGCGTCCGTATTGGTTACATAGAAGGTATCGTTTTGCCAAACGATGTGGTTTTGCACCGAACCGTCCGAGCCTGCGGTCTCCAGGAACAAGCCGATCGCACCCGAGGTGGTCATGGGAACGGCACTCGTACCGAACTGTGCGTTACGGATGGTGGTCAAAGCACCTGTTCCGAACACAAACAGAGGTGCTGTCAGCGTTCCGTCATAAGTGATCGCATAGCCGTTACCGTCAAACAGCGTTCCCGCCTTGATGGTGATCTGTGTACCGCTTGTCAGGGCAATGTCATTTGCCAGCATAATGTTTCCGCCTGCTGCCAGATAGGTGGACAGCTGAGAAGCGGTTGTAACGATCTTATAAGTAACACCGTCGATTCTTTGGGTAGTTCCCGAAACCGAGATGTGCTCTTGATAAGATGCGGATACGCCCATGCTGATCGTTGAGAACAGCATGACCGCACACAATAGAATTCCGATAATACGTTTCATAAAATTTTTCCTTTCCATTGGTTCTCTCGCACATTATGCGGAGGTTGCGCCGCAAAGCCTGCAGCATTAGGTGGGAGTCGTCTGTGAAACAAAGGTTGCTGCCGCCCCCCAGTTATGCGTACACTGCTTTTTGCTGCTGATCAACAGCTCAGCGTAGGTCGCAGGATGGTCGGATGGCATTTTGTGGTCAAACGCAAGACTCTTAATGTCGGGATACGTGTCGCGGCACATGGTGAAGCGCTTGCACGACACGCAGCAATCGGTTACAAAGATAAAATCGATATCGCCCGAGGTCGCATCGGTATCGATGTTCGCGGTCAGCAAATGAGCCGACTTGAAGCCTGCGGCTCCAACGATCAGATCCTTGATAACGGTCGAGCTTTGCGTCGCGTTGAAGTCACCCGCCATGATCACGGGAACGTCCGTATAAGCCTTGTTGAGATACCGGAACATATATTTCATGGTCTGTACCTGAACCGCGGAGTCGAAGTCTAAGTGATGGTTGACCACGAGGAACTGCTCGTCGGTCACCTTATCGCGGAACAACACGAACGTATAAATACGGTAATAATCCGATTGACCAAGCTTGGAAACTTCGTCGGGAGTATCGGTCATCCATTTGGTACCGCCCTCCACGACCTCATACCGATCCTTTGCGTACAGGATCGGAGCGTAGGAATTCGCACCCATCCAGTTGGGAGACAGTGCGGGAACATCCTCGCCGTGTCGGGGAATTCCAAGATAGTAGCCGTAATAATCCTCCATATGGATCAGATCCATCATGTTCTTGGCGGGCTCCTGGAATACCAGAATGTCGGGCAGATATTTGGTCATCAAGCGGCAAAGATTATCAACACGCTCTTGGTAAAGAGCCGCCGTGGTACCGTTGATGTTGTAGCCCATCAGCGAAACGGTCTCCTTCGGGGTTGCGGCAATCGCGTTGGTGACTTCAACATCATCCACCTTGGCAATCACCTTTTCCTCGATCATCTTCTGGAATGCAACCTCTGCAAGTCCAATATCATAGGAGGTTGTTCCCACAAGTGCGATAAATTTCGAATCGCCCTCATAAGCGGCACCGCTTTGCGTGACGGCAGTGAAAGGACGGTTGGTTTTTCCAACCAGAATTTCACGAACCGAGGCATCATAAGCATGCGCATCGCTGTAGCAATCAACCCTCCGTCCCGTCAAAAGCTGGATACGGTCGGTCAAGCGCTGTGCAAGCTCCTGCTCGTAAAGCTCGCTGTTTTCGGGATAGACCACGGCATAATCGGAAAGCAGAACATCGTTCAGCTTCATATTTTTTGCCAGATAGGAGCCCCTGGTCACGGTATCCAAGGGACGCTCATAGAAATTCACGGGGCTGCGCTTCCGTCCCGCCACGTTATTGGTAAAATCGGTGATCGCCTGCTTCAGCGCGGTATCGCAGCCTCCGCGGATCACGATCTTGGTTCCGCAAATCGCGTATCCGTAGTCGTTCAGGCTAAGCTCTTTGCCAAGAACCATCGTGGATTCCTCACGATTGGTCTCACCGATCAGAATCTCAAACTCGGATTCGGATCCCTGCTGATCCTGTACGATGGGGAGGTTGATCTTGTGAGTCGAATTCATGCGCAACTGCATAGTACAGATCGCCGAATACACATATCCCTTTCCCTCATCATCGATCAGCATCGATCCCGTGGGAATCACAATCTTAGCGTTTGCGATCTCTGCAAACGTGATTGTTGTCCGTTCCGTGGATTCGGGTGTATCCGAGGATTCTTCTTCCTCTTCCTCATCTTCCAGATCGGGAAGATCCACCAGTCCCGATCCGCCGCCCGAGGAGGGGGGATCAATGGGAACAGGGTCGCCGCCGCATCCGACGACGGATACAAGGATCATAAACAGTACCAAAAGCAGGCACGTTAATGATCGAATATTCTTATTTTTCACAGAATACCCTCCCTTCTCGGTTCAAAAATTACAAAGTGTTTATCGTTTTTTATTCCGATCTTGTCGGCACTGTTGGCTTCGTGGTCCACTCAACCTCGGAAGCCAACTTCGACCAATCGTGCGTATGCTCTTCCCGATCGCTTCTGATGGTAAATTCCACATAAACAGGACAATGGTCGGACGGAGTTTTTCCGTCACCGAACGTGTAATCGGAATATGCCTTCGAATCGGGATAGGTTTCCTTGCACCACTTGTAGTAGGAGCATTTCACACAACAGGACATTCCGAAGATCCAGTCGATACGCGCAGGCGAATTCGACTCGGGATTGTTGGTCATGTTGTGCATAGAGGTAAATCCTCCGTCCTTCACAACCACGCGGGCAATCGCATCAGTGCCTACTTCGCGGTTAAAGTCACCCAGCATGATCACGGGGATATCGGTGTAGTTCTCTTGGAAAAATTTGAACATATAGGTCAACTGCTCGGATGCAACGTCACCTTGCAAGTGATGGTTGACCACAATGAATTCCTCGCCGGTCTGCTTATCGCGCAGCATCACGTAGGTGTACATACGGTAATGCGATGCCTCGGCTTGCTTCGAAGGCACATCGGGAGTACCCGTACACCATTTGGTATCACCCAAAATCAGTTCGTAACGATCCTTTGCGTAACCGATCGGAGAGATCGAGTTTGCACCGCTCTTATCACTCACCAAAGAGCCATCGGCCTTGGTGTGGCGGGGCTTTCCGTCGAACCATTCGTAATAATTCGACATACGGAGCTTATTGGTCATCGATACGTCGGGCTCCTGATAGCCAACGATATCGGGCAGATACTTGGTCACCAAGCGGCATATATTGTCGCAACGGGTGGTGTCATCCAGAAAGCCATAGACGTTGTACGCCATCATCTTGATCTTATCGGTTGCATCAACGGGCGTTTTATCGGGAAGCTTCAGCTCCTCCTTCGCAATCGCGGCAGCTTCCATCATATCGGAAAAGGCTTCCTGCGCCAAGCCGTAATCATAAGCGTTTGAGCCAACGATCACAACGTATTTGGAGTCTGCCTCCACAGCCGCGCCCGAGGTGGTAAGCTTTGTAAACGAGCGGTTGGTTTCCCCGATCAGAATTTCATGCTCTCCCTTTGCTTTGCCATCGGGATAGAAAGGAAGAATGTGACCGGAAATGCCCGCGATGTGATCGGACAGGCGGCGCGCCAGCTCTTTTTCAAATTCGGTTCCCTTTGCGGGATAAATAATGGTAAATTCGGAGATATGCGTTCCGTTGATCACAAGATCCTTTGCAACGCGGTTGACACGGGTGATCTTATCCAGCGAGCCTTCATAGAACTTCCGGGGATCGCGGTAATTTGTGACCACATTGGTTTTGAAAGCATTGATCGCCAAAACCAATGCCTCCTGTGAGCCGCCCTTGATCACGAGCTTGGTGCCGTTGATCTTATAGCCCCAGTCGCCCTGCAACAGATCGGTCAGCGTTTCTTCGCTTTCCTCGCGGTTGGTATCACCCACGAGAATTTCATATTCAAGCTCTTTGTATATATCATGACCGGGTAATACCTGGTCGATGGTCTTTTCAAGCTGACAGGAAAAACGGGATTTGATTGCAGTGATCAAGTTATCCAACGCAGTTTCCACCTGCCCGCCTGCAGCGTAGGTTTTGGAGGGATACACGATCTTTGCGTTTTTCAGATTTTCAATCGTGAAGGTAGGAGCCGTAACGGGTGTCTCACCCTCGTTCCCGTTCTCATTTTCATTCTCGTTCTCGTTTTCATTTTCGTTGTTCTCCTCGTTTTCCCAGTCGTCAATGATCGAGGAGTTTCCGCCATTCTGCTGCCCGTCATCGTTCGGCAAATCGGGCTCGTTTCCGCAACCAAACAGGCTCACGGCCATCAAAATTGCCATCAACAGACATACATAAGATTTAAAGTCAGCTTTTTTCATGTATTTTTTCCATCCTATAATTAAAATTAAGGGGACTATCTATTCCATCTCCAATGAGGAGAATTATATTCAAGGTTAAAAGTAGGTTCTGATCAAAGTAAAATTCATCACAGCACTCCGCACGTCGGAACCCCGACGTGGGAGTGTGTTTTTGACCTTTATTCAGGTCTTTCGGGGATCGTGGGCTCGGTTACCCATTGCACCGCCGATGCGATATGCGACCAATCATGTGTATGCTCGGTCATATCGGCTTTGAATTTGAATTCTGCATATACGGGGCAGTGGTCGGACGGATATTTTCCGTCGCCATAAGCCTTACCGGGATTTGCTTCTGTGTCGGGATAGGTCTCGCGGCACACCTTGTAGAAGGATGCGCTCACGCAGCAATCCATACCAAAGATCCAGTCGATCGATGCAGGCGAGTTCGACTCGGGATTCGTTGCCATCTGATGCATGGACTTAAATCCACCCTGGGCAACCGTGATCTCCGAAACCACCTTCGAGGTCGCGGTGGCGTTGAAGTCACCCAGCATGATCACGGGGATATCGGTGTATCCCGCTTTTTCAAAGAATTTAAACATATACTGCAAGCCGGGAACCTGCACAGACTCTGAGAAGTCCATGTGCCAGTTGACCACGATGAATTCCTGACCTGTCAGCGTGTCGCGCAGCATTGCGTACGTGTACATACGGTAATGGCTTGCGTCCGCAGGCTTGGAGGGATAATCGGGCGTACCCGTTGTCCATTTGGTGTCACCCAAAATGAACTCGTAGCGATCCTTTGCCCAGAAGATGGGAGAGATCGAGTTTGCACCGTAGGAGCTTGCGTTGGGAACCAACGAGCCATCGGGATTGGTGTGACGGGGCTTGCCGTCGAACCAATCATAATAGCCCTCCATACGGATCTTATCGGTCATTTTCACATCGGGCTCCTGATAGGTCAGGATGTCGGGCAGATACTTGGTTACCAAGCGGCGGATGTTATCGCAACGGGAATCGTAATAATCGAAGCCGTATACGTTATACGCCATCATGGATACCGACAAGGACGGCGAAACTGCTGTCTTATCGGGAAGCGTCAGCTCTTTTTTTGCGATCGCGGCGGCATCCATCAGGTCAGCAAGCTGCTCCTGTGCCAAGCCGTAATCGTACGCATTCGATCCAACCACGGCAATGTGGTTTTGATCTGCCTCCAGCGCGGCGCCCTCGGTGGTGATCACCGAGAAGGTGCGGTTGGTCTTGCCGATCAGGATCTCATGCTCACCCTGTGCGGTCTTATCCGAATAGAACGGGACTGCGTAGCCCGAGATCAGTGCGATATGGTCAGCCATACGGCGCGCCAGCTCCATCTGGAAATCATCAGAGCCCTCGGGATAAACGACCGCAAACTTGGAAATGTGCGTACCGTTGATCAAAAGATCCTTTCCAACGCGGTTGTCGCGCACGATCTTATCCATGCTGCTCTGATAGAAATTCACAGTGGAAGCACCGCTGAAAACGGCTGACTGGAAGGCCTTGATCGCCTCCACCAGCTTTTCCTCGGAGCCCGCCTTGATCACGATCTTTTTACCGTTGATCTTATAGCCGTAGTCGCCCTGCAACAGATCGGTCAGCGTTTCGGCGCTTTCCTCACGGTTGGTGTCGCCCACCAGAATCTCGTACTCATGCTCGGTGTAGATCGAGTGATTCGGAAGGATCTGGTCGGTGGTTTTGTTCAGCGAAATACCGAAGGATGCAAAGCGGTAATTGATTGCGCTGATCAGCGCATCGATCGCGGATTCCACCACACCCTCCTCGGCATACATCTTGGAGGGGTAAACGACCTTCGCCGTTTTCAGATTTGCAAAGGTGATAAGTGCCATCTGAATGGCAGAATCGTTCGGTTCTTCTTCCTCTTCTCCGTCATCCTCGTTTTCCCAGTCGTCAATAATGGAAGAATTTCCGCCGCCGGACTGGTTGTTGTCGGCGGGCGGCGCCGATGAGTCTGTGCATCCCCACAGACTCACCGTCATCAGCACCGCAAGCAACAAGCAGCATAGAGAGGTTAATTTTTGAAATCTCATGTGCAGTGTTCCTTACTTTCGCAACAGATCAATCAGTGATTGTTCTGGTTTGCCATGTCAAACTGCATCAAGTAGGTCTTCAGAGTCGTCTTTGCAGAGGTCAGAGCACCGTTCAAGGTACTGTCAATATCAGAAGTGCAGCCGGTTCCAACGTAGCTGGTTACCTTGCCGTGCATACCGATCAGATCAAGTACGCGGTCTACATCGTAAACCTTGTTGGAGAAGATCAGCTCGAGCATCTTACGGTCCTCTTCCTTACGGCAGATCTTTGCGATGGTCAATCTTTCAAAGAAGGACTCATACAAGGATTCATCGCCGCCGTAACGGGAGTAGTAAGACAGGATCTCGGTGATCTCGCCTACTTCTTGCTTGTTGTTTACGTGGTAGGGGATCATCAAGGGACGGTTAGCCACGTCGTTGAGCGAGCAGTAGTAAGCCTTCTGGGACTCCTGATACATAGGAATGGGAAGAATACCGAAGTCGCTCTTCATATCGGGCATACCGTTGAGCGTGGTAGACAGCGAGGAGGTACGGAACAGAGCTCTGTCACCGATGAACATCTCCTTGTTTGCCTGTGCTTCCTGCGTCTTGTATTCATCGTTAGAAGCAAAATCGCGGGAAGGAATGCAGAAAGAGGAATCGGTAACCACGGAACTAACAGCCGCAAGAACATCGTTTACGGATGCATAGTAGGTGCCATCCTCAAGGTTGATCTTCAGCTCGCCCTTGTTGTTGGACATGGGGCGCAAGCCCGAGCCCAGGAAGAAGTAGTAGCCTGCCTGGCTTTCGCTGGCGATACCAACGTGATCGTTCACGTCAAACTGGTTGTCTTCGTTGGCAACCAGGGGAGCCGCCAGGGTGAGCATTTTGTTGTAGGTCCACTTGTAGCTTTCAACCATCTGGTAGGGAGTACCTTCGGTTTCGTAGTACATTGCATCCTCGTAAATGCTGTCGTTGTACAGAACGCCGAAGGTTACCAGCTCGTCGGTGGTATCGAAGTCACCGGTCAGCTGGAACAGCATATCCTTGATACGGTAGTCCTGCTGAATACGCTGGTCATAGTAGGAAGCCTCCAGGTTCAGTGCATCCAAGGTCAGAAGGTTGGTAAGCTGGCCTTTCTTTGCTGCGGTCATACTGTTCTGACCGGTAAAGAAGAGCTGATCTGCCCAGTCCTTCTCGCCCTTGTGCTGGTTGTTCAGGTGAGTAAGAAGCGTTCCGTCATCACGGGAGGTATCCAGAGTGAGAATAACGTTGAACAGACCCTCCAAAAGCAAGGTTCTCTCGTACAAGGCATCGTTTACTGCCTTACCGTTGCTATCCTCCAATCCGTCGAGGTAGTCGTAGTGAACCAAGCCCCATGCCTGATGTACGCCTGCATGGATACGGAACTCGCGGTTCGCGTAATCCTTTGCTGCGGGCAGGAATTCAGCCTCTTCACCCGTCAACTCCTCGGTGTTGCCGTCGCCGTCGGTGTTACCGCCCTCGGTATTGCCGTCGCCGTTGCCGTTCTGGTTCTGCTGGGGAGCGGGTTCGCCGCAAGCCGCCAGGCAAGCCAGAAGCATGAACATTGCCAGCACGAAGCACAGCACCTTTGCCAATAAGTTTTTCTTCATGTGTTTGTTCCTTTCTGTATATTTATTTTTTTAACGCAAGAGCCTCACGCGCGGCAAGGATCTCGGCTATTAAAAACGAACAGGGGGTACAAAAATCGTTTTGTCCGCAAAAAATTGCGGCCGCCATAAGAGGGCTACAGGTCTCCCCCCGCCAAAGCGAGAGGAGACCTATCGATCCATACAGGATTTAAAAATCAGCTTGCGTACTTGTCAGCCTGATTTGCGTTGAACTTATCCACGTTGCCGGTGAACTTGCCGATGTTCTTCACAGCGTATTCAACCTTAGTGGCAAGATCGCTCGAAAGCGTATCTCCACCCTTATTCGCCATACTGATAACAAGTTTGTACAAACCGGTGCTGCCAACAGGCAGGTAGGTGTCGATGCAGTATACCTTGGTGGAGAAGATCATCTCAAGCATCTCGCGGTCCTCTTCCTTACGGCAGATCTTTGCGATGGTCAATCTTTCGAAGAATGCCTCATACAAGGATTCGTCTCCGCCGTAACGGGAGTAGTAGGAAAGACGCTCGATCATCTCAGCGGTCTGGTGAACATCCTTTACGTAAAGCGGGATGCAAAGCGGCCATGCGGCGTTTGCATTGATCATGTTGTAGTATTCAGCCTGACCCTCAGCGTAAAGCGGAACGGGAAGAATACCGAAGTCATGCTCCATCTCTGCGGAGTAGATCGCGTCGGAGAGAGAGGTGGTACGGAACAGAGCTCTGTCCTGCTCGAATACGTCGGAAGCGATAACCGCCTTATCGTTGCCAGTTACGCTCTCAACCTCGGAGATAAAGAAAACGTTGGGGTCCTGACCGAAGGGGATCAGGTTGGTAAGTACCTGGTAGGTGGTCGCATAAGCGGTGGAGTCGTTCAGAAGAACCTCAAGCTGACCGTTCTTACTTGCCGTGGGCATCAAGCCTGCACCCATGTAGAAGTAGTAGATTGCCTGCTCTTCACTTACGATACCCCACTTGTTGTCCTCAGCGTACTGTGCGCCCGCAACCTCGGCAGTAAAGGGAGCCGCCATGGTCATCATGTTGTTGTAGGT
Source organism: Clostridia bacterium (assembly GCA_017453335.1). The sequence continues at coordinate 43,304 of JAFTKI010000051.1, read as the reverse complement.
CCACTTCTTATCGCTTACCATTTTGTAAGGACTTCCGTAGTTGGGATCATCGTAGTAGCCGAGTTCGTCATAGAGGTAGTCGTTGTACAGAACGCCGAAGGTTACCAGTTCGTCCAGAACCTCGTAGTCACCGGTGAGCTGGAACAGCTTGTCGCCGATGCGGAAGTTCTGCTGAATACGCTGGTCGTAGTAGGAAGCCTCCAGATTCATCTCCTCAAGCAGATTCAGGTTCCACAGGTTTCCGCGCTGTGCGCCTGTCATGGAGTGGTTTGCTTCGATGAACAGTGCGTCTACCCAGTGCTTCTGAGCACCGTGGTTGTTACCCATCGTAGTGAGCAGCTGTCCTGCGTTCTGGGAGGTATCCAGCTCCAGAATGAAGCCGAACATATCCTGCAGAAGCAAGGATCTTTCCAGAAGCGCGTTGTTGATAACGTCGCTCTTGCCCTCTGCAGCAACGTAGTGTCCGGTGCCGAACACTTCCTGCTTGGGAGCACGCATGGTGAAGGTGTAGTTGCCGTAGTTTGCGTCGGCGGGCAGATACTCGCCCTCTTCGCCTTCCAGGCCGTTACCTTCATCGGTGTTGTTTTCACCTTCTGTGTTGTTGTTTTCGCCGCCGTTGTCGGCGGTACCGCCGTTCTGCTCAGGAGCGGGTTCGCCGCAAGCCGCAAAGCAGGACACCAGCATCGTCAGAAGCAACAAAGCACAGATGATTTTGGTTGCCAAGTTTTTCATAACATTTATCCTTTCTTTTTTTTGGAATCAAACGATACCCTTGACCAGCTTTACGTGGCTGACGGTTACAAGAGCCTTCTTCATCACGTAATACAAACCGCTGTCAAGCTTCTTTTGGTACGGCAGCGTTGCAACCAACGCTCCGTTGTGATAAATCTTTGCAAGTCCCGACTCTGCATCCGCCGTCAGCTTGAAGTCAAAGCTGCCGTCCGCATCGTGGTAGATGGGAAGCACGTCGTTTGCGCTGAATTTATCGTGGTTGGGGTAGTTCCAGTAAAGTCCGAAGCTCTCGGATTCGGGAGCAACCTTACCCTTAAGCGTCAGGGTAAAGGACTCCAAGAGATCCATCTGTCCGCGCTGAACGAACATACAGACCACAGGGTTGGGACGAATGATCGAATCCATTGTTACGCCGTCCTCGCCAAGGGTGAAGATCGCGCCGTTGTATCCGGTGCTTCCGCCGCATACGCAGTTCCATCCAAGGTCGATCACGCGCTTCGGGTTGCAGGTCTCCTCGTAAACCGTTTCGCCGTCTGCCACGTCAACGTAGTGGCTGATGTACTCGATCGGCTTTGTCATGTCCAGCACGTCCTCGCGCTGACCGCCAACGAAGATCCCGCGAATGTTCTGACATTCCTCAAACAGCACTTGGTTGGGCTTCCAGCCTCTCACTCTTGCAAACCAGAAATCGGGGCAAGGCCACAGGAGAATTTCGGGATCTGCCGCGCGGTAAATGGTTTCGGATGCACCCCAGTAGCCGTGGTGTCCAACCTGCAAAAGCTCGCACTTGAAGGTCTCGGCGGGGAATCTCTTGCCTGCGTAATCGGCACCCTTGCCCTGCAGGTCGCCAAGGATCAGAATTCTGCGTCCCGCAAAGGTCAGCATGAACGACAGCGAGGTGTCGTTGCAGTTCACCTTGTCGATCGGGTACAGATCCTCTGCCGCTGTCAGCGTTTCGAACTCTGCATCTCCGTAAGAGAACACCTGACCGGTTCTGGCGGTGATCACGCGGATGCGGTCCTTGTTGTCGGCAAGGAACTCGTCAAACGGCAGCATATTGCTGCGTGTGGAGCAATCGGTGCGCGCGTAGTTGTAGATCACGTCACCAAGCTCAACCGCATCGCCGTACTTCTTGATGAAGCGGGAAAATCCCTGGAAGTGGTCGCCGTGCGGATGCGTGATGATCCAAGCGGCAAACACAGGCTTTCCGTCCAGCACGTTCTGCTCTTTGACCAGATCCATCAGGTAATCCACCTCTTCATACTCGCCCGCGTTACCGTCGATCATCACAAATCGACCGTCCGAAAGGCGGAGCAGATAGCTCATTCCGCAGTCGCAGAAGACATACGCGGTGCGCACCTGTGTCAAAAGAGGTGTGGTGATCTTCTTGATGTCGGTTTCCACGGGAGGAACCACGCCGTTTTCTTGGGAGATCACTCTCATTCTTGCATCGAAGGGAGTGTAGGAGCAGGTCAGCACGTGATCGCCCTGTGTCAGCACGTTGAACTGAACGTCGCCGATCGTGTGTTCTCTGACCTGTTCAAAGCCCAAGCCCTTGAGGCAGGACAAGAGTGCTTCATACCGCTCGGGATCACCCTTGCGGATCAGGAACAGCTCGGCTCCGTCGTCGCATCCGTGCATATCGGTCAAGGCGGAAAACTTCCGAAGCTCCCCAAACAAGCTCATGTTGTTCATGGTAATGACTTCCTTTCCTGTTCTTTTGAGCCGACGGCTCAAAGCATGAACGAATTTTGTTTCGCCGACCGTCTCGGAGACGCGCGTACCCGCGCGCGTGTGTATAAAAAACGCGCGAGGAGACTCGCTTTTCAAAAACTATTGTCATTTTTCACAATGGCTTTTGCACGAAGGCGGTTTTTTGAAACTTTTTTCACATTCGTACTCATATTATATAGGATTTCGTATTCTCCTGCAATAACCCATTTTTGGAAAAGGGTTATCATTTTTTTGGTTTATAATTAACATTTTTTTAACTTTTCGCCTCAAAAACACCTGTTTTGTTCAAGGTTTGTGCATTATGACTAAAAAATAGTTATCCATTTTAGCAACACTCCCCAAACAGCCGCAGAATCGCGCCCAAAAAGGTGTTGCAAAAAAACAAGCAAGGCTCCGCCCGACCGAACGGAGTCTTGCCGTATAGAAAAGTGACCTCAGACACCCTTTACCAGTTTTATCGAATTCAGATGCAGCGTTGCGTTCTTCAAAACAAAATTCAACGAGCTGTCGGCGCGTTTTTCGTACGGGATCTCTCCAGTCTTTTCGCCACCGTTATATACCCTTGCAATACCGGTTGCTGAATCGGTCACAAGGCAAAAATCCACCGCACCGTTCTCACCGATCGGGATCGGAAGCACTTCGTTTTCATCAAACACCGTGACATTCGGATAATTCCAGAACAAGCCCAGCATTTCGGCATCGGGCTCTACCCGTCCGCGCACCGAAAGCGTGAAATCGGCAAGACGATCCATTTGTCCCCGTTGAACAAATTGCAGTACCGAGATCTCGCCGTGCAGGCTTTCAACGGTCAGTTCTCCCGCCTCCAAAGAAAGCGTGGGAACACGGTAGCCTGAAGCTCCGCCCACAACACTGTTCCACCAAAGATCCAGCACACGCGTCCCGCAAAAATGCTCCTCGTATACCGTTTCTCCGTCCGCAAAATCGCGGTACGGTGTCGTTTGCTTCACAGGCTTGGTGAAGTCGTAGGTCACCTCCTGCTGACCGCATATATCCAACACCTCAATGCTCTCATGCGCAAGAAGCAATTGGTTCGGCTCCAAAAGACTGACCACCGGGAACCAATAATCGGCACACGGCCACATCAAAACCTTGGGATTGACCGCGCGGTAAAGCTTTTTGGAGTTGATGCCGTAGCCGTGGTGGCCAACCTGCAAAAATTCGCAATCAAGCAAATCGGCGGGATAGCGTCTGGCAATAAAATCGCCGCCGTCCTTTTTCAAGTCGCCCAGCCAAAGCACGCGCCGTCCCGCCAGCTCCATCATCATCACAAGCGATGTGCTGTTGCAGGTCAGCTCACGGTCGGGATAAAGATCCTCACCCGTAAACAGCACCTCAAAGCTTGCATCGGCATACACGAATCGCTCGCCCGCATGGGGTGTGTAAATTTCAATACGGTCTTTCCAATTCTCCACCATCTCGTAAAATTCGGCAGGGTTGCTGAAATGGACCATATCGGCACGCGGGAAGTTGTAGATCAGATGCTTCAATTCCACCGCCTCGCCGTATTTTTTCATAAAGCGGGCAGTACCGAAATAATGGTCGCCGTGCGGATGTGTGATAAACCACGCCGCGATCACGGGCTTTCCCTCCCCCGTATGTTGCGCAAGGATCGTTTCCATCAGATAATCGGGCTCCTCGTACTCGCCGACAAAGCCATCGATCAAAATAAATCTGCCGTCGCACAAACGGATCAGGTATCCCATTCCCGCATCGGTGCCGAGATACGCGCCCCGAAGCTGTGTGACCAAAGGAGCAACACGCAAATCCCCTTGTGCAGAACTTTCCACAGGGAACAGATGGTTGAGCTCGCGCACCACACGGATGAATTTATCGTTGGGCGAATAGGAGCAAAACAGCGCCTCGTTTCCGCGTTCCAGAACATGAAACAGGACCTCTCCCCTCTGCCGCTCGCTCCGCTGTGTAAATCCCAGCGACTGCAGCACATCCAGCACTGCAAAAAAGCGCTCACGGGATGCTTTTCGGATCAAAAACAGCTCCTGCCCGTCCAAATAACACGGAATGCTCTCGGTATATTTTTCGATCGACCGCAACGTGCGCAGTATTTCCATTTTAACCCCTCCGATCGGTTGATTTGACCACATTATACCCTTTTCCAAGAAAAAAGTCAATCCATATTCGGAAAGTTAAAAATATATCAAATTCAAAAACGCCCCGCGGTTTGCACCGCGGGGCGTTCCGATAAAAATCAATTAAACACCCTTAACCAGCTTGATGTGGTCGAAGGTCACTTCGCCGTTGCGGAGGAGGTAGTACAGCGCACTTCCCTGCTCCTTGCGATACTTGTACTGCGCGATCTCTGCGCCGTTTTCGTACACAACGGCATTGCGCGTGTCGGCGTCGAACTTGATGCAGTAGTCAAAGCTTCCGTCAGCAACCGTGGGAGCAAACCACATCGCATCGTCCTCGCAGAAGCTGTTTCTGTGCCATTCGCCGCTCAGCTCGTAGCCCTTGAGCAACGGATATCTGTAGAACAAACCAAACTTTTCCGCTCCCTCGGTCAGCTTACCCGAGAAGGAAAGCGTGAACGCAGACATACAATCCATCTGGGCGCGCCAAACGAACTGCAAAACGGCGTATGCATCCTGTGCGGCGGTGGTAACGGTTGCACTCTTCTCGTTCAACACAACCTTGGGCGCGCGATAGCCGTGCGTGCCGCCCGTTACAAAGTTCCAGCCCAGATCGATGACACGGTTGCACGAGAAATCCTGCTCGTAAACGGTCTCACCGTCCTCAAAGAAGCGCCAAGGCTCGTGCGGTACAACGGGCTTGGTCATATCAAAGGTGGTTTCCTGATGTCCCGCAACGAAGATCGCCTTGCAACGGGGAGACTCGTTGAGAAGCACGTGGTTGGAGCCCCAATATTTTACCATTGCATACCAGTAGTCGGGGCAGGGCCACAAAAGAACCTCGGGGTTTGCGGCGCGGTACATACGGTGCGAGCCGCCGGTGTATCCGTGGTGTCCAACCTGCAAGAATTCGCAAACCAGGGACTCCTTGGGGAAACGGTCGGCAATAATGTTCGAGGAAAGAGGCGAGGAATCGCCAAGCCACATCACGCGGCGGCCCGCAAAGGTCATGCGGATCACGGTAGAGGTGTCGTTGGAATCTCTGAACTCACCGGGATAATGGTCCTCGCAAGCATACAAAACATCAAGAATCGCGTCAGCATAAACGAAGCGCTGTCCCGTATGAGGAACGATCATACGGATCTCGGGATGCGCCGCCATAACAGCCTTTACGCGGTTGGGGAAATCATACATCAGGGGCGTGTTGACGAGCATGGTGCGGAACTCCACACGGTCGCCGAAGCGCTCCATCATGTCGCACATTACGAAATAATGGTCGCCGTGCCAGTGCGTGATGTACCAAGCCTCGATAATCGGCTTGCCGCCCAACACATTCTGCTCCTCCATCAGCTCCAGAAGATGCTCGGTTTCCTCATATTCGCCAAGACCGCCGTCAACGATAATGAATCTGCCGTCGCACAGACGCATCAGATACGACATGCCGCAGTCACAGATCAGATACGGAGTCTTGAGCTGTGTCATCAAGGGCGTGCAAAGCTTTTTTGCCTCGGTGTCACGCGGAGGGATCACGGTGTTTTCTTCCGAAATCACGCGCGTTGCACGATCAAGCGGAATATAAGAGATCAACAGCACATGACCGCCCTTTGCGCAGGTGGTAAACAGCGCGTCACCCTCTTGGCGGTCGCTGTCATATACAAAGCCCTCAGCCTGTACAGCCGCGATCACCTCACGGTACTGCTCAACCGAGCTTTCCTTCATCAAAATCAGCTCGCCCCCGTCCTTCAAGCCGATCGATTCGGCAGCGGGAGCAACCTTTTTACAAACCTCTAAAATATTCATTGGCAAAGGCTCCTTTTCTCGCATTCCAAAACTTCGGGGCTATTGTTTTTTGACCCCGTAATGCGTTTTTCGGTGCTTCAATTATATCTGAATCGGGCGAAACTTCAATAACATTTTTTTATTCAAGGGTTATCGATTTTTTTGTTTTGGAGCAAAAAAACGGGATCCGAAAATCGGCGTTGTGCAACTCAGCCAAAATTCGGATCCTGTTTTTATGTAGGGTTTCTAAAACCCGATTTTTCAGTCAAGATACTGAGCAAAGCCCTCGCGGATGTAGCCTGCCGCCTTGGTGATGTCCGCCGAAGGATCGGCACCTGTCTCACGCTCGATGGTCAGGTAGCCGTTGAAGCCGACCTCACGCAAAGCCTTCAGATATGCGGCAAAATCAACATCACCCTCGCCAATGGGAGTTTCGATGAAGTAATCGGCTACGTTGAGCGCATCGATACCGCCCTCGGCAAAGCAACGGTAGATCTCAACGGGATCCGACTTCTTGAGCATTTTTCCGTCCTTGAGATGGGTGTGAACGATCTTCTCGCGCAACAGGTATACTGCCTCTGCGGGATTCTGTCCGGTTACCATCACGAAGTTTGCGGGGTCAAGGTTTACACCAACGCCCTCGCCTGCGGCGCGAACGAAGGTATTGAGAACGGGAGCCACCTCGGGACCGGTCTCGATTGCCAGCGTAACGCCCTTGCTTGCAGCATAAGCACCGCACTCACGAAGAGCCGCCAGCATGGTCTGATATTTCTCGCAAGCGGTATCCTCGGGGATCACACCGATGTGGGTGGTAACCACCTTCGTGCCGAATTTAACCGCCAGATCGACGATCGCCTTGGTCTTTTCGATTCTTTCCGCATTGTCCTTTGCGATCTCAAAGCCGTGACCGCCCAGGTCGCCGCACAGTGCGCTGACAGCCAGATTATTATCTGCCAACAGCTTGCAATAGCGCGCAATATCGGCATCGGTCAGATTTTCGGGGCAGATATCACCGCTGACCGCGTACATCTGAATACCCGACAGCTTGAGTGCCGCCGCTGCCGCAATGCTCTCCTCCATCGATTTTTTGAAGCAATCGCTGATAACACCAAGTTTCATAATCATATCCTCCTTATGAGCAACAGCCGTTGCCCGATTTGTGATTGAAGTTGTTGTAAAAAATGTGGAAAATCAAGCCTCAAGCTCGCCCAGGTAGTACTTCTTCTTGCCGCGGCGAACCACCAGATACTTGCCGCCCAGGCAGGAATCGGCATTGATCTCGGCATCGGTTGCGCGCAAAACGTCGCCGTTGAGCGTGAGAGAGCCGTTGGAAATAAACTCACGCGCCTCACGCTTAGAGGAGCAGATCTTTGCATCCACCAGCACGTCCATCACGTTGCCACCCTTGGTGGTGAAGTGAGGAACGTCCTTGAGTCCTGCCAACAAATCGTTGAGCGGGATCTCCTTGATCTGTCCAGCAAAGAGCAGCTCACTGATCTTCACGGCAGACTCGTAAGCACCCTCGCCGTGCAGGTCGCGCAAGATCTCCTCTGCCAGCTTCTTCTGTGCCAGTCTCTTTTCGGGAGCCGCATTGTGCTCTGCCGCGATCGCCTCGATCTCGTCGGGGGTGAGGAAGGTCAGACGCTTGAGGTATTCAATCACCATGCTGTCCTCGGAGTTGAGCAGGAACTGATAGAGCTGGTAGGAGCTGGTCTTGTTCTTATCCAGCCATACCGCATTGCCCTCGCTCTTGCCAAACTTGTTGCCGTGAGAGTCGGTCACCAGCGGCATGGTAAAGGCGTACACCTCGTCACCCGTGGTCTTGCGGATCAGCTCGATACCCGTGGTGATGTTACCCCACTGGTCGGAGCCCGCAACCTGCAGGTCAACGCCTCTGTTTTCATGCAGATACTTGAAATCCAAGCCCTGAATGAGCATGTAAGAAAACTCCGCATAGGAAATTCCGCTTTCCATCTGGCGGCGGATCAGATCCTTGCTGAGCATATAACCAACGTTGATGTATTTGCCGTAATCACGGAAGAAATCTACCACGTTGATGTCTTTTACCCAATCGTAGTTGTTTACAACCTCGTACGGGAAGATGCTTTGCACCTGCTTTTTCAAGCACTCAAAGTTGTGCAGGACCTCATCACGGTCGGAAAGCTTACGCTCCACGGTACCTCTGGGGTCACCGATCAGCGCAGTTGCCACGCCCACCAAGAGAAGGGGCTTGTGTCCTGCTGCTGCCAAACGACGCGTAATCAAAAAGGACGAATAATGTCCCAAATGCAAGCTATCGGCAGTAGGGTCGGTTCCGATATAGAACGTCAGTCCTCCCGCGTTCAGTTTGTCAATCAGCTTTGGGTCGGAAATGTCCTGAATCAGACCTCTCCATTTCAATTCCTCATACAATGTCATGAGTTCGTCCTCCTGTTTTTCGCTATCCAAATCTTTGACCGCTCTCGGCAGTCGTCCGTTTATTATAACACGCTTTTTTCGTTTCGTCAAGAATTTTTTCTTTATTTTAACAACTTTCTTGCACCAAAAAGCGAAAAACGCATCGTGTACGTGCAAAATTGCAATACGCGGTGCGTTATTTTCAATTCAAATCTTGATATATTGGCTCCACGCCATGTTGCCGTCGGCATCGGTCACCATTGCGCGGATGAATTTCATGCCCTCTTTTTTGGGTGTAAATTCATAATGCGTCAGGTTTTCACCCTCCAAAACGCTTCCGTGCGCAACCACGAAATTGGAGAAGAATGCGATTTCAGCCACAGGCGAGCAATCAACGATGAAGCGATTGCCCTTTCGAGACAGGTGTATCTCGGGGCCCTGCGACGTGTAAAAGCGACGCTCACGGATCGCCTTTTTGATCTCTTCCGGCTCTACGCTGTCGCACTCCGCCATCACAAATGTGCGGCAATGATCGAAATAGCGTCCCTCCTTTTGGGTATAGCGATGGCTATCGTCGGCACCGCTGATCGGAAGAAGAATGTCATGGTGTGCGGCAAGCTGATCCAAAATGATGGAAGAATCGGGACGGCGATTGTAGGCACAGGCGGATGTGGTGTTATAAATCTCCACCGCGTCAATGCCGTGAAGCGCTGCGATCTGCTCGGGGGTGTTGAACGACCACGCAGGATGCGCAAGAATTGCAATACCTCCCGCCCTGTGAATCGCGTCAACGATCGCTTGCGGAGAAATCGTTACGTCCTTCTGCAGATTCGGGCTCCGATCATAGCACAAACCAACGATGTGATAAATGCCTTCGGCACTGTCGTGTATCCGACCGACATTTCCCGATTTCACAACATGATATTCACAGCCTGCCAATATCGGCATACCGTTGATCACCTCGTCACAGTTTTCCACCCAGTGGTCGGTCAGCGCAACCGCATCGTATCCCGACTCGCGGTACAGACGGGCGATCTCCTCGGGAGCCGCTTTTCCGTCCGAGCGTGTGGAATGTTGATGTAATGCAAGCTTTACGCGATTTTTACCCAGCATATCCGTGTACATATCAATTCTCCTTTGTTGCGTCGCTTATTTGCGGAACTGTCCCACAAAGCTTATTGCGTTGTTGTAGTAAATATTCTCAAGCATCTCAGGCTCCAAATGAATGGGGTGAATGTATCTGCCCTCGATCGTTACAGGCTCGCCGCCGCCGAAAAATGCGGACGTGAGTCGGTTTTTCAGATTGGTATAAGCTTTGCGCTCGCCCGTTTGGTCGGCCTCAGCATCGGTGCCGAAGATCAGGCGGTCGTGGTACTTGCGGAAGAACGCCTCACTCTCGGCAGGAGTTTGCGATAATTGCTCATAGATCAGAATCGCAGGGGTGACATCAAATTTCAGATTCGGGTACCGATCCAACAGCTCGGCGGCGTGGGGCAGATTGTCCGAATAGAATCCCATGTGTGCGATAGCGATATTCAGCCGCGGATAAAGTACCAGAACCTTTTCCAGCTTTTCAAAGAATGTCGCCTGCGAAGGGTAGGTCTCATCATACACCCAGCCCCTCTCAATAGCACGCTGAGGAGCATTTTTGACATCCCAATGGATCAAGGGGTCGTTGTTATGCAGGGTGATCGGAACACTGTTTTCCTCGCAGTAGGCAAACATCTCGGCATAGATCGGATCGTCCCAGAAATGCTCACCACATTCACGGTGGTGGTTCGGCTTTCCCCCGCGGATCAGCTTGATGCCGTCAAAGCCGTTATTCATGTAGTATTCCGCATCCTTGGCAAAATCATGCCCGACACGCGGAGAGGCAAAGGCAAACGATCCGGGCAGGTGCTCCTTGATGGCTAACACAAGCTCGTTGTTGGGGTCGTTTTCATGCTTGCAAAAAGCAAGCACACAAACGCCCTCGTATCCGTAGGTCTCGCACATCTCACGGAAATAAGCCGCCGACGCCTTGGCGGAAAGCTCCGGATTGTCCAGCGCGTGTACGTGAAAATCCATTCTTTTCATTTTCCATGCCCCCTCTGTCCCAATTTGTTCTTCGAATTAAAAATTATAACAAACTTTTTCCGAAAAGTCAAGGATTTACAAGAACAAAAAATAAATAAAGAACAAAATCGGGAAAGTTATTGACAAAATCCGCGCGAAAAGCTATAATGAGGGCGATCAATAAAAGCAAAGGAGAACTCTTCTTATGATAATCCTGTTTCAAGGTGACTCGATCACCGATTGCGGCAGAGACCGCGAAAAAGACGTCAAAACAGGCATCGGCTACCCTACAATGGTCAAGGGACAGCTTGGCTTTGAGGAAGCAGGTCAGCACACCTTTATCAACCGCGGCATCAGCGGCAACCGAATCGTTGACGTTTACGCACGCATCAAGCGCGACATCCTCAACCTCAAGCCCGACTTGATGAGCCTTTTGATCGGTGTCAACGACGTATGGCATGACGTACACGAAAGCCCAAACGGGGTTGCGGCAGATAAGTTTTTCAAAATCTACTGCATGCTGATCGAGGAGATCAAGGCGGAGCTTCCCGACATCAAGATCATGATCCTGGAGCCCTTCGTTTTGCACGGTACCGCAACCGACGATCACTGGGAATTCTTTGACGTGGAGACCCGCAAGCGCGCCGCTATGGCGAAAAAGGTTGCCGAGAAATACAACCTGACATGGGTTCCCCTGCAGGAGGGCTTTGACGCGCTCCTCGAGCAGGCTCCCGCCGACTATTGGTTGCGTGACGGAGTTCACCCCGACGCCCCCGGTCATGACTTCATCAAGCGTCAATGGCTGAACGCATACCACTCGATGAAATAAAAAAGCACAGATCCCGCACCGACAAAGCCGTCCGATGCGGGATCTCTTTTTTGTTTTTTTACACTCGAGCGGCACCGAGCTTTGCCTGCTCCCGATGCTTATTGCGGATATACAACGCCAGATCGATCGAAACCACCAAAAGGTTCAGACAATACACAGCCAGCACGTAATTCAGCTGTCCGCCCACGATCTTTCCGATGATTCCCGAAATATACCCGATGATGATCGCCATGATAAAAATCGGGCTTTTTCCCTGCGTAGATCCCGTTTTAATGCTTTTGTAGACCGAGATCGGCCAGGACAGTCCAAAACAAGTTAACATTACCAGCTCAAAAATTTGCATTTTTTCTCTCCTTTTGTTTGTGTTGTTCTTATTATACACTTGACAAACGCAAAAGTAAAATATATAATAATTATAAAATCAATAGGCTTTGCCTATCGATCAAGGAGAGAACAATGGATATTCAAAAGCTGAAATATTTTTACACAACCGCGCAATTGGAGCACGTCACACGCGCATCCGAGGTTTTGCATGTTGCCCAACCCTCGCTGACACAAGCCATTCACGCGCTGGAGGAGGAGCTGGGAGTTCCCCTATTCACCCGTCATAACCGCCGTATCGCGCTGACCGAATACGGACACTTCCTGAAAAAACGGTTGGATACGCTCCTGCCCGCCTTTGACGGACTTGCGGGAGAGCTGGAGCTGATGAAAAGCACTGTGAACAAGACCGTTAAGCTGAACATTCTGGCGGCATCCACCTTTGTGATCAATACCATCGTTTCCTATAAAAAGCAAAACACAGACGTGATTTTCGACTTTGCTCAGAACGAACAGCGCACCGATTGCGACATTGTAATCACTACAAACGGCGCAGCCACAGAGCTTCCCAAAAATCCCATTCAACGCACCGTCAGAGCCGAGCAGATCTATCTTGCCGTTCCCCTGGATTCGGCATACGCCGCCAAAGATGCCATTGATCTGCGCGAGGTTGCCGAAGAAAGCTTCATCATGCTGTCGGGCTCGCGCTTGTTTGGCGGTATCTGCCGTCAGTTTTGCTCGATGGCAGGGTTTCATCCCAAGATCCTGTTTGAATCCGACTCTCCCGCCGCCGTACAAAACATCATTGCCATGGGCGCGGGAATCGCATTCTGGCCCGAGCATTCCTGGGGCGCGGTCAACAACGAAAACGTCACGCTGATTCCGATCTCCGAGCCGACCTGCCAACGCGATCTGATCATCCAACTCAACGAGCGGCACCCCGCCTCTGCATACGCCGAGGATTTTTATCACTATCTGGTGCAGAATATCTGAGCCAAACAGCACCGTACTGAAAGCAACAAAAGAGAGCTTCAAATGATTTGAGGCTCTTTTTGTCTTTTTTCGTAGGTTTTCGGCTATTTTTCTTTTTGATTTTTTACATATTCTGCTTATTTTCTGTTGACAAGTAGTGACAAACGTGCTACAATAAAATGGAAAGAAAATTGTACTACCACATAAGATCTTGCGTGAAAGGAATTCATTATGAAAAAGAAACCATACTGCAGAATCATTTCCGCGTTTTTGGCAGTTCTGATGCTGATCACGGCAGTACCGCTGAATGCATTTGCAACAACAGTGGACAGCACTTACGAGGCGAGCAACTCGACCGAGGACACGCCCGATAACAGCGAAGATACAACTCTGCCCGAGGGTTCAGCGGAAAATACGCTGACCTATCAAAAATGGGACGGAGAAACAGTTGCCGCCGAATTGAGCGGTGACGGCTCCGCAGAATCTCCCTACACCATTGCAAGCGGCGCAGAGCTGATGTATTTTGCCGCACAGGTGAACACAGGAAACACCTACGAGGGAATGCATATCCTGTTGACCGAAAACATTGATATGGATATGTTCCAAAACGGCAAAACATGGACTCCGATCGGTGTTTCCAAGTTCGTTCCCTTTATGGGTACCTTTGACGGTGGATGCCATGAGATCATAAACCTCAACATTACAAACGATAGTGACAAATTGGCTGATAGTGAAGTTTATTATATCGGCTTCTTTGGTTACGTAAAGGGTGCATCCGTTGAAGATTTTGGTATCTATAATTATAAATTAAATCAAACTTATAATTACGACACCGAGATCGGTGCTATGATTGCACACGCAGAAAATTCAACAGTCACGAATTGCTATGCAAACGGCGATATCAGCGCGATTTTCGAAGATACAAATCCGTTGAATCGGGGTGATGTGATCACGCTGACCTCGGTTCCAACGGAATTGAATTACACCAACGAGCACGGTCAAGGCGTTATCCTTGACCTTAGGAACGCATCCTCGCTGGTAAATACGACAATGACCATTAAAGGCGATGTGAGTGCATTACGATTGATTGGTAATCCTGACGTTGTTTATGAGAAATTTAATATTGTGATTGGTGATCACGCCAATTTTGATTTTTATCTTGACCTCCGTGATTTTAACATGAGAGGAAATTCCAGCAGTGACATTATTCAGCTTCTCGGTCTTAATGCAAGTGGAAATTCAAACAGTGCTGGCGTTATTTCTTGTGCGTATGATCGGAATATTTTCATTTATAGCACTCATACTGAGGGTGAAGAAGGCGAAAATGCCATAGTCGGCGAAAATGATACTCCTGCTATTTCCATGCCCAACGGAAGCTTGTATATTATGGGCGATGCCAAGTTGACTATAAAAGGTGGAAATGGTAGTAACGGTTCTGATGGTGCAAGCGCAGGTGCTTCTGGAACAAAAGGTAAGGATGGTGCATCTGGCATTATTGCACAAAACGTTTCCTTTTCTACAAGTAGCACCGTTTTCGTGATTGGTGGAAATGGTGGTAATGGAGGAAACGGAGCAACGGGAAGCGCAGAGGGGGCTGGAGGTAATGGCGGTAAAGGTGGCAATGGTGCCAAAGCCATTTCCTGTGATAATATTCAAATGCGCACAGAATCTCCGCTACACTTAACAACTGGTAACGGTGGAAATGGTGGAAATGGCGGAAATGGAGGAGATGGTATCGATGGAGCACAACAGAGCCACACTGTATATCGGCCATCAAACGGGAAACCATTTTATACCAAAAGCGAAGCAATTGAGTATGGTACAAATTATTTTAATTCAGTAAGTGCATCATCGGGAACATCTGGTGGAACTGGTGGAGATGGTGGCGATGCTGGCATAGGATCGATTTGCGGCAACACTGGTGTTGGTGGTACAGGTGGCGCGGCTGGTGCGGCTGGATGGTATTATGTCAATTCCTATTATTATCCAGGCGGACTTTGGAGTCAAGAAAACGAGACGATTGCCTATGAGGCCACTAAATATGGCTCTTCGGGTGTAGTGGGTGCCTCTGGCTCGAACGGATCAGTTGGATACTATTCACCTACACAAACTACCAATACATTTTTGAAAGGAAATATCTCGAGGATAGGGGTATATCAAAATAATTCGGTTGGCGTAAGTCTTTCTACTCAAGCCACTTCAAGTGAGGATTATCTAATTTCTAATCCTTATATAATGAAGGTGCATTCTGTTAAAGACGCTGATTCGCGGCATTGGGGCGGATATGTTCATAGAGCTTATTCTTCGCAATATAAGGTGTATTACTATGCGATTTATGCCAAAATCCCTGAAGGATATAAATTGTTTACATATAGTAATGAAATAGGAAGTAATTCATACAATTATATGCTCACAGATGATCGTGGTACAGGAGATTGGGAATGGTATGTATGTAAAACCGTTTGTGGAAGTAGCGGTACCTTCAACGATCTTGGATATGTTGCTATTTATCCGGATGGAGAAACTGCGGATACAGCAGTAGATTGGTACGTTGCAGATACAAAGCTGATTGACGGCTCAATTAATATCGCATATTGCGAGGAGTATATTAGTCAAATCGTTGAGTTAAATCCTTCTCAGAATATGCCTTTGGAAGTATTGACAAAAGATAATTTTGATCAACTCTACAATAATTATGCTTTAACATCGTCTCAATACAGTTCCTACACATCCTCTTGGTTTGATAATGGCTCCACGTCAGGACTTTCGATATATGACAACAACCAAAAAGGTGTTTCTTTTGGTGCAACGGAGGCATCTGAGGATAATCCTTTTGGAAAAAATTATGAACTTACAATAATATCAATAAAAGACTCGGCAGGCGAATGGCATTGGGGCGGTATATTTAATCAGGTTTGGTCCTCAGCAAACAAACAATATTATTATACAATTTTAGCCAAGGTTCCGGTAGGATATAATATTGGTGTTTCATCCAACGCATTAGGCAACGGTGCATATTCTTATTGCCTTACAGATCCTAAAGGTACCGGAGAGTGGCAGTGGTATGTATTTAAATCATGTTGCGGCGCAAGTGGGACATTTTCCACCTTGGGCTTTATTGACGTATATCCAAACACCGCAACAACAGAAACATCGATTGAATGGAAAATTGCTTATTTGGATCTTTTGGATGCCTCTAATCAATCACAAAATGTTGATGCTTTTATAGCAACTGTTTTGAATTCCGAGCTTGCAATGCCAAGTGTAACGGAAGATATTGTTACATCTACAGAATTTGAATTGCCAAAAGAAAAATTGAATAGCGCAAATCTTACAGTAGGTGGTTTCGTTGGATACGTTGATGCCACATCAACCGTGGATACTTGTGCCGCAGTTGTAAATCAGATCAGTCTAAGGCCCACCGCATCGCACAACACCGAGTTTATCAACACCGTGTATGATTACAATACGGCAACCTGCGGACATCTGATCGGCAAATACGAAAGCGGCGCCACCATTCAGAACAGCATTGCCGCATACTATGATGAGGCGGGAACGCTGTGCAAGTATTATAACACCGTGGTTGCAGACGGCAAGGAAAGCATCCATTACGAAAGCTGGTTTGGCGAAAACGAGCTGAACAACGCGGCAATGGCTGTTGACGTATTGAACGACAACACCGACAGCATCGGTCTTGTATATGACAACGGCATTTCTGCCGTCAATACGGTTTCGCAGAGCAGAACCGTTTTGAGCAACAAAATAAGAGAGGCGTGTGCGCTGGTGATCCCCGATTACGTATTCGGCGGACGCTTCATCTCCGCAGTCACCGCCATCGGTGATTCCGCATTTTATGACTGTGATTACATAGAAAGCGTGGAATGCGGCGCCAATATCGTATCCATCGGAGATTATGCGTTTGGTTCCTGTAACGATCTGGAAACAGCGATTCTGGGAGACAACGTGGCCTCCGTGGGATATAATCTGTTCGCAAGCCCCAACAGCCTTGAAAGTATTACGATCGGCAAGTCGCTTACGAACATTCCCGACATAGCCAACAACAAAACTCCTTTCGGTATTGAAAAGAGCAGCTCCACGCTGAAAACCTACATTGTTGCAGAGGGCAATACCGCTTACCGCTCGGTTGACGGTATTCTCTACGAGCTGTTTGAGGTAAAAGACCAAAACGGTGGGGACAGCACCTATGTAACGGTAGCGGTGATCGACGCACCCGTCAGAGTCCCCGTAAAAACCTACGAACCGCTGAACCACGTTGTAAAAATCTACCCGAACGCTTTCCAATATAACCAAACAATTGAATCGGTAAAATTGGACTATATCCGTGAGATCGGCGACAACGCATTTTCGAACGCTGCCAATCTGAAGACCGTAGCGTTTGGTATGCCCGAAACACAAGACGCTGAGTATATCAAAATTTTGGACGAAGCGGTAAAGGCGGGCAAGCTGCAGTATTCACAGCAGATCGGCACCAACACCTTTATGGGATGCAAATCGCTTGAATTGGTCAATTTGGAATCCGAATTTATCACAAAGATCGGAACGGGTGCATTCAGCTACTGTGCAACAAACAGCACAAAGTCCTTGGATATCGTTCTCGGCGTGAACGTATCCACGATCGGTGCAAATTCCGATGAATTGGTCAACGATATCGAAATGGATATCACCGAAAATGCGATCAAGGAATTTGCAAGCACCTTTGAAGGCTCTAACATCCGCTCCTTTGCGATTGCAAGCAAGCAGGACGAAAACGGCAACACCGTTCAGACCAACGACCACTTCTTTGCACACGAGGGAGTGCTGTACCTCAAAGCAGGCGCGGCAGACGAAAAGGAAATCCTTTGGCTGATCGCATATCCCCGCAACAAGGAAACCAAGAACTTCCAAACCCCCGTGCTTGACGACAAGGTCGTTACGCGTATTGCAAGAAATGCATTCTACGGAACCTCCGATAAGCTGGAGACGGTCACCGTATCCGATGGCGTTGTAACCATTGATAACGCGGCGTTCGCTCACACGCTGATCGTAAAGATCACGATCGGAAAAGACGTGCAGTACATCGGTTCTGTCATCGAAAGCGGAGACATCACAGTATCAACAGGTCTTAGCACGGTATTCGAAGGCTGTGCAAAGCTCTCGGTGATCTCGGTAGACAGTCAGAACGCTTTTTACAGCACAGTTGACGGAGTTCTGTTCGACAAACAGCAAACCACACTGCTCAAATATCCGCAAAACCTTTCGGGCTACGAGTACACCGCGCCCAAAACCACAACCGCGATCGAAGCCGGCGCGTTCAAGGATAACGCCCTGATTCGCAGAATCACCCTTGAAGCGGCGGTCAACAGCGTGGGACACGAAGCATTTTACGGCTGCACCAACCTTTCCATCGTTTATTTCAAAACGGGGGAAATGCCCTTCTACGACAAGGCATCCCTCATGAACTCCAAGGCGTTTGAAACAGGCAACTCCCGTACCATTATCTGCTACGGCAACGCTACCGCGGCTTGGAAAGGCGTGTCGGCTACTTACGAATACAAAACCGATATCAAAACCACCGCTTACACCATCGAGCAATTCGCAGGCTACCCCACCGACAAAGCCTCTACGGGATATTATGCGGTTGTTGTTGTGGATAAGTCGGGCAATCCGCTCAATCACGTTTACGTTGAGCTTGGCGAAAACAAGGCAACGCTTGGCGGAAGCAACGGCGAAACGGTGAAGACGCAAGCCGGAATCGCAATGTTCTACAACCTCGATTATAAAATTCCCTACAACCTGCGTGTGGTTGATAATCTCGGCGAATACTTCCCACTGGAGAACACCGAGTTCTATTTGGATGAGGCTACTCGTATAACCTATATTGCTCTCAGCAGTGTTCCTACCGTTTCTGGTGTAAATGCGTCATATGACGTAACATCGGCAGATAAAATCAAGGATATTCTTACTGACGATGCAGCAACTGCAATTGTTGGCGATGGACATAAGGTTGTTGATATCAATAGCGAGACAGCTAAGATCAATACTTGGTGTATTGATGAAGTGGTTATCAAAGTTCAATGCGGTCTTGATGTAACTGCAACAATCGAAGATTGCAGATTGATTCAAAACGGAAATGTGATTCCTCTTGTTTGTGAACCTAACTATTCAGAACGTCAGCAGCTTAACGGTAAAGATTTTGTAACCATAGAGCTGACGGTTAAAACAGCAGACCTTGCAATTGAACAAGATATTTATGTTTCAGTTCAGACAAGTGATGGTTTGGTACAAACTAAACTCAATATTCATGTTTTTGAGTTGAACTATTGTTCTGTAGATTTGTCTTGGATAACTAAAGGATTTTCGGTTGAGGTTCCCGATTGGTTGAGAGATATTTTGGGATTCGAGGACTCGCTGAAATTTGATCGTAGTAAGCCCAACGGCAAAGTGGAGAAAGAGTGGGAAGTCAAAGTTGCCGTTACACCGGATAGTTTTAAAACCGTGATAGGCTACAATATTGATTTTGGCAAAGTGGGCTTTGATAACGCATCCTTTGATTTCGAGCGATTGGCTGAACAATGGTACAATTATTTGAACTACGCCACACCTGGTAATTTCTCGGCGATGGAGGCTAAATCTGAAGGAAATTGGACAACCAGTTTCGGTGGATATTTAGAAGTTAAGTATAAGGGATTAGATGAAAATGGCAATCCCGACTATGCCGTTGAATCGACAATTTACGGTACACTCGGTTTTACTTATTCTTGCGGTACAACTCTGCAATTGTGGGTTGTACCTGTTAGATTGGAAGCTGAACTATCTGTTGATGGAACGTTGAAGTTTACAATGGTCTTTGACCACGAAGCAGAAAAGTTCTTTACCCCTAATCTCCAGTTCAAACTCGAAGGTTCTATTACCGCGTATGCTGGTGTTGGTGTTTCTTGCGCATCGGTAGGAATGTATGGTAAGATTGAAACCGTATTTATTCTTGACCTTATTCCCGATTTGGGAGTCAACAAGTGGACTGCAAGCGGCGAGATTGGCGTATATCTAAAATTCAAGATTGGACCGATCAAGTATAAAAAGAGCAAAAAGTTGATAGACCTCTTTAATAAAACTCTCTATGAAAAGCCACAAGAAGCACAGGCACTTCTGTTAGCTGAATTGTACGATGAATCAAATTATGAAGTAGTAACGAGTTCTTATAGTCCGATGTTGATGGCGGTATCTCCAACAGGAAATAGTGAGTATGGTGCAGATGCATATTCTGGTATAACGCCGCAATTGCTGCAAGTTGGAAACCTTATTTATATCGTTTATCAAGATGATTTGGCACGATATAATGTGGATGAAGACAAATATTACTATACTTCCTATAAGGATTCTTATCATTCCGAACTATATGATATGTATAACTATCAAAAGATTGTATATCAAGTTTACAATACCGAAACAGGAGAAATTACTCCTGCAGTTGTTTTGGATGATAATGGCTTTGCAGATGGAGCGTTTGAAGCTTATTACGACAATGGTTCCGTTGTAATTGCTTATACTCAGCTTAACACTCGTTTGAACGCTGAAAATATTGAGGATACAAGTGTTTATGTAGGAGCACTGGAAGTAAAAACCGCACTCTTAAATGGTGAAAATACCGTATATTTTCAATTGACCAACGATATCTACTATGATTCTAACGTTCAAATAGGCATAGTTGATGGAAAGTTAATTGCTGTATGGGTTAAGAACTTGAACAATTCTTTGTTTGGCTATTCTGATCCTTCAGCGAATAAAATGTCCTCTATTTGCTATAGTGTTTATGAAAATGGTCAATGGAGCGATGTTACAGAAATAAGTGGATTAAATACCATCACTGATGTCGAAGTGTATAACAATCATATTGCCTATATTACGGATGCAAATAATGATTTAACAACCGCAGTGATAAATGGCGAAATTGTCGAAGGTTGTTTTGATGACCGCATTATTACACTTATCAACGTAACAAACTCGACTACAACAAATTCTACCCCTAATGCCTACCTTGATATTTCTGTTATCTGTGGTAATTTTGCATATTACATAGATAACAACCTCTACATAGTTACGATCAGTGGAGGCGAGTATGTTGTTGACGTTGATTCTAATGCGAAGATTTTTAATACTTCGTTTGAAGATTTGACAGAAGAATATATTGTGCTCGATGATGAAAACGGAAATAGCAAGGCGATACTTTACATTGTGTCCGAAGAAAGCTCCTCTAATATTTATGGTATATTCTGCGAAAACGGCAAGTGGGGAATGCCCATCAAATTGACCGATTATGCGGATAATTATTACGTTAATTCGTATGATGCAATTGATTTGGGTACGGAAATGTCACTTTCTGTTTTGGTTGCACAAACAGATATGACAGGTGATGAAGGTGACGAACTGGTAGAATACTATTCATTTGAAACCTATAAGCTTGCATATCCTACTGATTACGTTGCTGAAAAAATCACATTTGATTACACTACTCTTGTTCCTAATGAAGAGGTGATTATAACCGTTCCGATTACAAATAATGGTTATAGGGCTTTGGGAGATTCGGATATTCCTGTTGCAATAGCTGGTATTTCTGAATATGCTGTACTTGGATTCTACGACGAAAATAGCGTGATGCTTGACGAAAATGTTCTGCTTGCAGGATGCACGGGATATTTGAAAATCAAATTCAATCCCGGTGTAGCACGAGAAGAATCCTATGCTATTACGGTAAATGGTGTAACACAAAATATCACACTTTGGTATAGTGACTTTACTGTTGCAGGCAAACAAGTTTTGATTGGTGACATATATCATATGGTTATGTTGGTATCCAATAACGGATATTTGCCAGGTTCATATAATATGTCTGCCGTTGTTAATAAAGAAACCTTTGTTGACGAGCAAGGTAATGTAATAGAACTGGATGCAGGAACACTCATTTGGAACAATGATGGAGTGGCAATATCTTTGGATGCTGGCGAGTCGAAATACTTTATTATTCCATTGGAAACCACCTTAGGGACTACCAGTAGATTGATCGAAATTTCCATCGACGCGAATGATGAGTATATGATTAGAAACAATCAGACAATGGTAAATGTAACAACAGAAAAAGACCTCTCTGATCGGGTTACGCTATCCGAAAATGCTGTTTCAATCGATAGAAGTAATGTTGAGGAAGAAAAACTGGAGATTTATTTTGAGAAAGGCTATACTCTGAAGAATATTTTGGTCAACGATTTCGAATACAAAGGTTTATATTCCTTATCTGACAACAAAATTTCTTTTGACAAGACATCTATGACAACTACTTTCTCGGAAAACGGTAAATACATTTTAACACTTGTGTTCTTTAGCGAATTCGATAACTCTGTCGATAAATACGCAACCTTAGCACTCACGCTGACACAGACCTTTACGGCAACGTGGATCGTTGATGGCGCAGAGGTGAACAGCGGATCTTATGAGGTTGGAGAGACTCCCTCGCAGGAGTCCCCCACCAAGCAGGCCGACGAACAGTATACCTACACCTTCGCAGGCTGGGATTCCAACGGCGACGGACTGGCTGATGCCATGACCGCGATCGATGGCGATACGACCTACGTGGCGGTATTCACCACCGATCTTCGGTCTTACGAGATCGTATGGAGCGTAAACGGCTCGGCAAGCAAGCCGCAGTCTTACCCTTACGGCTCGATTCCCGCATACGAGGGCGTACCGCAAAAAGCCTCCGACGCACAGTACGATTACGTTTTCGCAGGCTGGGACCGTGAGATCGTTGCCGTTACCGAAAACACAACCTACACGGCAGTATTTGATGCGGTGCTCCGCAAATATACCGTTACCACGATCGTGGACGGCGTATCGTCAAGCATACGCGTAGAATACGGCTCCGTTCCCTCACTGTCAACGCCGCAAAAGGCTTCCGATGCGCAGTATCATTACAGCTTTGCAGGCTGGTCTCCCGCGGTATCCGCTGTGTACGGAAACCAAACCTATGAGGCACAGTTTGACCGTACCGTCCGCCAATATACCGTAACTTGGACCGTGGACGGAAACGAGGAGCAAGCCGTTTACGAGTACGGCTCCACTCCCACTTACGAGGAAACACCGAGCAAGACGGGAAATGCGCAGTATTCTTATCTCTTTGTCGGCTGGGACAGCGAAATCGTCCCTGTCACGAAAGATGTAACCTACACAGCAGTCTTCGAGGAATCCGTCAACCGCTACACGGTCTCCTTCACCGTAAACGGCACAACGTATTCTGCCGAATATGAATACGGAGCCCTGCCGAGCTACAGCGGAGATCCCGCAAAGCCCGCCGACGAGACCTACCGATACGTCTTCGCGGGATGGGATCAGGAAATCGTTCCCGTAACGGGAGAAGCCGCCTACGAAGCACGCTTCGATGCGGTCCTGCTGGGCAGTGCAACGATCAGCAATACCGATTGCGATACGGGTTGGCTCTGCGAATTTACCACCACCCTCTCGCTGTCAAGCATTGAAGATCTGTCCGAAACAACCGTCACGGTTTATTACAATCCCTTGCTAGTAGAGCTGGGATCCTATCGCTGCTACAGCGGCGTAACGGTCACGGCACACGGCGATGGATCCATTACGGTACAGATCAGCGGTCTTTCCAACGGCGAAAGCCGCGCGATCCTGGATCTGACGTTTGTAACGCTTGCGGGTACCGAAATCGGCGACTTTGATTTCATCGATGCTTATTCCGAGGATCATCTGACCTCCGATCTCGGAAAGCTGACCGTTTATCGGGCAGGTGACGCAAACATGGACGGAGAGATCGATGATCTGGACGTCACGGTCGTTCGCTGTTATCTTGCAGGCTGGAACGGTTACGAAGAGATCAACGGTCTGGCTGACGTAAACAAAGACGGCACCGTGAACGCGATAGATGTAGCTCTTTTGAAACGTTATATCGCAAACTGGGACGGAATTGTTCTACAGTAAAACAAAAAAACATGGGGAGCTTCCGAAAGAAGCTCCCCTTCTGTTTTTTTTAATCATTCAAGCGTTTTTATTCTTCCGAAAGCGAATGATTCCGATGATCGAGGAAATGATTGCCACCAGCTCGTTCGCCATTCCCCCAATCGAGAAAACGAAAATGTTGTAGAGAAAGATCGAGGTCGAGGTAAACAAAATGCTCTTGCGCAGCTTTTGCGCGTCCCCCAGCGACAGGAACACGGTGTTGACCGCCAGCGCAACGATGATGAGCAGCGAGTACCAAGCCTGCCACGAAAGCACACCCAGCACAACCATCACAGCGGCAAAGAACGCGGAGGCGATCAGGCTTGCCTTGCGGCTCTTACCTGTAAAATAATAGGTCACGTTGCGCACGATGCCCACCACATTCAAAGCAAAGCCCGAGGTTGCACCCAAAAAGAAATAGCCCACGCACATACTCACCGTCGCCGCCGTTTGCGTGAACAGCACCGACCTCCTTGTATTCATTTGATAAGACAAAAATGTGATCAGCGTGGCAAGAATACTAAATCCTTGACCCACAACCTCTTTCCAATCCATTGCAGCACAGTCTCCGTTTTTAAGATTCATTTCGGCTTTTTCATAACAACCGATCTTGGTTGGTGCTATTATATCACATCATTACAAGAAAATCAAGGCGTAGCCTTGTATATTATCAACACGAAGTTTGTATATCATCAAGCTGCAGAAAATACAGCCTTCGGCTGATGATATACGCCTACGGCGATGCTATCCACGACTGCGTCGTGATGATATACCAAGCCTGCGGCTTGGATAAAAAATTCGACAAGCTGGAGCTTGTCGAATTTTTTGGTGGAGCATAGGGGATTCTGAACCCAAACGCGCGTTGCCTTCAAAACTTTCTTACTTTCCTGTTCCCGCGCGTTCTTGGCAGATTTTTTCAAAATGTGCGGGGCTTCGAATAGGCAATATCTTCCACCAACAGAACAAGGGGACGCAATGCGTCCCCTTGTTCTGTTGGTGGAGCATAGGGGATTCGAACCCCTGACCCCAACACTGCCAGTGTTGTGCGCTCCCAACTGCGCTAATGCCCCTTTTTTGCTATTGTACCATATTCAATTCACCATGTCAAGTCTTTTCTTTTTCGCTTTTCTCCGTTTTTCTCTTTTTTGAGTGTTTTTTTGAAAAATATTTTCAGTTTTTTTCAAAAAGCTCTTTTCTTTTGTGTTTTTTTATTGTATAATGATAGATGAATAATTGTCTGTACGGAAGAACGAAAGGAGTCCAACTGCCAGCTATGAAACAAAAGTACACCATCACCGTTGCCGACATGGATCTGAACATTATCAGCGATGCCTCCCCCGATGAGGTTGAAAACATCGTCGGTATTCTTGATCGCCGTATGCGCGATATCAATCTCAAAAGCCCCCGTTGCACCAAAAACGAGGCGGCTATGCTTTGCGCGCTCTCTTATTGCTCCGAGCGTATCGCAATGCAGGAAGCCTTCAAGAAGGTGGAAAAGGACGCGTTCCGTTTCGCGGGCGAAAACGAAAAGCTGAAGCGCACCATCGAGGAGCTGCAGGCCGAGCTGGACACCCTGCGCAAGGATGCCGCCGTAATGCGCTCGATCCTTGACCAAGCCGCTGCTTCCAACGCACAGAAGGAGCCTGCCGAGGCTCAGTTCGTTGCCAAAACGCCTGCCGAAAAGAAGGCAGTGATCGAAGAAGTGGAGCAGCTCTCTGCTCTTGACAACATTCCCGAACAGCCCACCGC
The DNA here is from genome assembly GCA_017453335.1 of Clostridia bacterium. The sequence goes on along the minus strand of JAFTKI010000051.1, from coordinate 17,618 downwards.
TCCCGTTCCTGCGGCTGTTCCCGCACAGGAATCCGAGGATGCAGGTGCAAAGAAGGCAAACAAGGCAAAGCAGAGCCGTGTGGGCAATATGTTTGACCTGTTGACCTTCAGCGATATCTGATTTGATGATGAAAAAACTACCGGAACTGCTCTCTCCCGCCGGCTCCCCCGAGGCACTGGACGCGGCGATCGAAGGCGGAGCAGATGCCATTTATTTCGGCTGTGCGTCCTTTAACGCACGCATGAATGCAAAAAACTTCGGCGGAGATGCTTTGCGCTCCGCCGTTTTGCGCGCTCACACCTTTGGAGTGAAGACCTATCTGACACTCAACACACTGGTCACCGACCGTGAGCTACCCGCATTCGTGGATGCCGCACGGGAAGCACTCCGAGCAGGTGTGGACGCTCTGATCGTTGCCGATCTCGGAGGCGCCGCCGCCATCAAGCGCGCGATCCCCTCGGCAGAGCTTCACGCCAGTACACAAATGTCGGGACACACCGCCTCGATGGGACGCGAGCTTTCCCAACTTGGCTTTTCGCGGATGGTGATCGCGCGCGAGACTTCTGCCGAAAATATCCGCACCGTTGTGCAGGATTCTCCGATTGAGGTTGAAATTTTCGTTCACGGTGCGCTATGTGTCAGCCATTCGGGACAATGCCTCTTTTCCTCGCTGGTCGGCGGACGGAGCGGCAACCGAGGCGAGTGCGCACAGCCCTGCCGTTTGCCCTACTCCTGCACCGATTGCAAGGGAAGAAAGCATGACGGCTATCCGCTCTCGCTCAAGGATCTCTCGCTGGCAACCCATCTGCCCGAGCTGATTGACATGGGTGTGGCGTCACTCAAGATCGAGGGACGCATGAAATCGCCCGAGTACGTCCGCGACACCACACGGATCTGGCGCAGGCTTCTGGACGAGCGTCGTTCCGCAACATCTGCGGAAATGCACGAGCTTTCCGAAATTTTCTCACGCGGCGGCTTTACCGACGGATATTACATCGGCAGGATCGATCACAAGATGCTTGGCGTGAGGAGCGAGGATGACAAGTCCAATTCGCGCACACGCGATGCGTTTTCGGGACTTACGCGCCGCAAAGCGCTTGATATCAAGGTCACTATTCAAGAAGACCGCCCCATGCAAATGACACTTTCGGACGGCTCACGGAGCATTACGGTTTGCGGTGACACGCCGATGCCTGCCATCAACGCCCCTCTCTCGCGGGAAAACGCGGAGCGTAACCTGACCAAGCTTGGCGGTACACTATACCGTGTCGGTCGCTTTACCTTGGAGCTGGACGACGGCTTGATGCTCCCCCTGTCACGCCTGAACGATCTGCGCCGACGCGCGCTTTCGGCATGGGAAGAGGGCTTGCAAGCCGCACCGATCGAGGAAACGCCCTACCACCCGACTTCCCCGAATACAAAGCGAGCACAGCGCACCACCGCGCGCTTTTACAAAAGGGAGCAGATCACCAAGCAGGCAGAGGCATATTTTGACCGCATCTATCTGCCGCTTGAAAAATTTGCACCGCCTGCCAACGGCGTGATCCTGCCGCCCGTCATTTTTGATAACGCATGGGAAACGGTGGAGCAGATGTTGAAAAACGCCGCGCAAAACGGCGCAAAGTACGCAATGGTCGGAAATGTGGGGCATCTTGAGCTTGTTCGCAAAACCGAGCTTATCCCCGTGGGCGATTTCCGCTTCAATGTCACAAACTCGGAAAGTGCCGCGCGCTTGGAAGCCCTCGGCGTTTCCGAATATATTCTCTCCCCCGAGCTGACGCTGCCTCAGATGCGTGATCTGTCGGGCAACGGCGAGGAGATCGTTTACGGCAGACTCCCCATGATGACGCTGGAAAAATGCGCGATCCGTGAGATTGCCGATTGCAAGGTCTGTGCCGCCGACTCGGCGATTTTACGCGACCGAAAAGGCATGGAGTTCCCGATCCTGCGTGAGTGGGAGCATCGGAACACGGTGTATAACAGCCTGCCCACCTCGATGTCGGATCGCCAAAATGAGCTTGAACGTGCCAACCTGACCGCCCGTCATTTCCTGTTCACGGTGGAAAGCGCCGCCGAGGTTGACCGCGTGATCAACGCACACAAAAAACGTACAGCCCTGCCCGAAACGGTGCGAAGAATCCGCTGATAAAGCCGAAATTTTGCGAAATACTCATTATTTTTTCGAAAAAGCGCGTTAAAAGCCGAGGAAAGCGGAATAAATATCTCCTCTTTCCCTTGACAAACGAATATTTATACGCTATAATAAACAATGTAACCCAAAAAAATATCATTGGAGGAAAAACACAATGAAAAAAATCGTTAGTCTTTTGTTGGTAGCAGTGATGCTGCTGTCCACGCTTGCTTGCTTTGCAGCTTGCGGTGACGAGGAAAGTGCAGACTCGAACAAGGTAAAGGTTATCAACATTCCGCTTACCGTTGAGGAATATGCATTCGCTGTTTCCAAGGGCAACACCGAGCTGCTCGGTCAGCTCAACGCTTTCATGGCAACCATCAAAGCAGACGGCAGATTCGATGAAATCGTTAACAAGTATTTCGGTGACGGCACCCCCACTCCCGTTGTTTCCGCAGCAACCCAGAAAAACGACGGCTCTCAGCTGGTAGTTGCTACCAATGCCGCTTTCGAGCCCTTTGAATACAAGGTTGGCGAGAACTACTACGGCGTTGATATGGAGATCATGGCGCTGTTCGCACAGCATCTGGGCAAAGAGCTCTACATCAGCAACATGGAGTTCAACGCAGTTTGTCTCGCAGTTTCCGCAACCGGCGGTACCTACGAGGATGAAAACGGCAACGAGGTTCCCGTTGCAGGCGGTATGTGCGACGTTGCAGCCGCAGGTCTGACCGTTAACGAAAAGCGCGCTGAGATCCTGGATTTCACCGAATCCTACTACAACGCATCCCAGGTTCTGATCGTTCCCGAGAGCGACACCACCTTTGACGCTTGCCAGACCGCTGCAGACGTTGAGGCAATTCTGAAGAGCTATGACGAATCGGTTAAGATCGGCGTACAGAGCGGTACCACCGGCTACCTGTACTGCAAGGGTGATGCTGACTGGGGCTTTGACGGCTATGCGTTCACTACCGTTGGATACAACACCGGTGCATTGGCTGTTCAGGACATCATCAACGGCAACATCAAGTTCGTTGTAATCGATGAAGGTCCCGCAAAAGCCATCTCCGCCAAGATGAACTCGGTTAACTGATATTGATACCGCGCAAAGCAGAGGGAGAGTCGCTCTCCCTCGTTTTGCGTCCAATCGAATTTTTTTGAAAGGACATACACATGGAATCAACACCACAAAACCTTCCCTCTTCCCCCAAAAAACAGAATTCCTTTGTGAAATTTCTGAAAAAGCATTGGATCGATGCGCTCGTACTCTGCGCCGTTGCCGCCCTTTTGGTGTGGTTTTGTCTGTACGTTGCCGAGCGTTTCAACTTTGCGGGAAAATGGAAGACCTTTTATAACTATTTCGTAACCAACGGCGGCTACAATGACCTCTTAAAGGGTATGAAGAACACGGGACTGATCGCCGTATTCGGCTTGCTGATCGGTATCGTGATCGGCATCTTCATTGCTGTGATCAAGCTCATTCCCTCGAGTAAAAAGCCCGTACAGTACGCAAAAACCTTCTGCTCGGTTTACGTTGCCTTCTTCCGCGGCACGCCGATCGTGGTTCAGCTTCTTCTGGGCTGGTACATCCTGCTCCCCCTCATCGGCGTAAAAATGGAGCCTGTGACCTCCTGTACGCTGATATTCGGTCTGAACAGCGGTGCCTATATCTCCGAGATCATGCGCGGCGGTATCAACTCGGTGGATCCCGGACAAATGGAAGCGGCTCGCGCCGTGGGACTTTCCTTCCCCGTTTCGATGATCAAGATCGTGATTCCGCAAGCAGTCAAAAACATTCTGCCCACACTGGGTAACGAATTCATCGCGCTGATCAAGGAAACCGCGATCGTCGGTTACGTTGGCGCGCTTGATATCACCAAGTATTTCCAGGATCAGGGAACCAACTCTTACGAGCCTATGATCCCCTACCTCGTGATGGCGTTGATCTATATCGTCCTTGTGGCGATCATCGCAGGTCTTGTAAAACTGATGGAAAGGAGCCTTGCAAAAAATGAACGCAGAAAAGCGTAATCAAAACGAAGCGTTGATCAAGGTCACCGGACTGCGCAAGCACTACGGCTCCTTGCAGGTTCTCAACGGCATCGATACCGTGATCCGCAAAGGCGAAAAGATCTCGATCATCGGCCCCTCGGGAAGCGGTAAAAGCACCTTCTTGCGTTGTCTCAATCTGCTTGAGGATCCCGATGGCGGCTCCATCATCTTCGGCGGCGAGGATCTGACCGACCGCCGTGTGAACATCAACAAGCACCGCAGACAGATGTGCATGGTGTTCCAGCAGTTCAATCTGTTCAATAACAAAACCGTTCTGCAAAACATTATGTTGGCCCCCGTTCACCTGCAGATCAAGGATGCAGGCGGACTGTTTGCAAAAAGCGCGGTGAAAAAGGAGATCAAGGCCCGCGCAAAGGAAGAGGCTATGGCACTTCTTCGCCGCATCGGTCTGGAAGATAAGGCAGACGCTTACCCGTCCACGCTGTCGGGCGGTCAGAAGCAGCGTATCGCCATCGTGCGCGCGCTGGCAATGCACCCGCAGGTGATGCTGTTTGACGAGCCCACCTCGGCTCTCGACCCCGAAATGGTTGGCGAGGTGCTGGATCTGATCAAGGAGCTTGCCTCGGAGGGTATGACCATGCTGATCGTCACGCACGAGATGGGCTTTGCCCGTGAGGTCTCCGACCGCGTGCTGTTCATGGACGGCGGCGTGATCGCCGAGGAAGCGCCCCCTGCAGAGCTGTTCGGAAATCCCCAGAACGCCCGTACCAAGGAATTTTTGAGTAAGGTACTCTGATCTCGGAGGTAGCGTTTTGTCAGGAATTCTTGCTTTCCTGTGGGTTTGTTTATTGGTGGCACTCGCCTCGGCAAAGGTAACGCTCCAGGGCAAAGTCAGCCGAACCCACTTTCAAAATGCACAGGATCCCGTCCTTTTCAACGGGATCCTGTTTATTGCCATTGCAGGCGTTATGGCGTTGGTCTTCCCTCTCACGATCCCCAATACGACCATGATCCTCTCGGCACTTTCGGTGTCGGTCTTCACCTTTCTCTTTCAAACCACCTACGCGATGGCAATGGGCTGCGGCCCCGTTTCGCTTACGGTATTGATCGTTACCTTCAGCCAGTTCATCACCATCACGGCAAGCGTGATCCTGTATGATGAAAAGATCTATCTCACACAGCTGATCGGTATGGCGTTCTTGATTCTGTCGATGTTCCTCAACCTGAAAAGCGACGGAGAGAACAAAAAAGCGATGTCGCTCAAATGGTTGATCCCAACCATCGTTGCAATGCTCGCCAACGGCGTTGCCAGCACTCTGCAAAAGGTGTTTGGCAAAAACAACGTGGGAATCGAGGGCGCGGACACCACCTTTTTGTGCTTGATCTACCTGTTTGCGGCGCTGTTTGCGTTTCTGCTGTTTACGCTCCGCCGCCACACGGGTGTACACACCAAAGCCACCATGCGAATCGGAAAAGCCGTTCTGCTGTATACGCTGGCAATCGCGGCGATCCTTGCTATTTATCAGAAATGCTACATGATCGCTCTGGTGGAGATCGACAGCGCGGTGCTGTTCCCCACGCACAACGGTCTGCAATCGCTGGTTATGACCTTCATCGGCGTACTGTTCTTTAAGGACAAGCTATCGAAACGCCAATGGCTTGGAGTTGCTTGCGGTCTGCTTTGCATCGTCCTGATGAACCTGACCTTTGGCATCAGCTTCTGATCCTGTATACAGGAATTTAATCCTTCCACCGCATCCGCCTCGTACCTCGGCACCTTCTCCTCAAGGAGAAGGCTCTCAATGTCCCTGCCCTTAGCAAGAATCCTCTTTGTTTCCCATGCAATAATAGTTCAATAGCACCTTAATAACTTTTGAATGATACAAACGGCTGCCTATAAACCTATTCAAGCGGTTGATTTCTGAAGGCCTTCTCCTTGAGGAGAAGGTGGCGCGAGCCTGCGAGTAACGGATGAGGTGTAGCCGTCAGCAGACGGCGTTTTACGAATATGCTGCACCGTTCATCTCGCACCTTGGCAACGTACTCCCCTACATACAAAGAACACCTGTTAGATACTTCTAACAGGTGTTCTTTGTATTACAAATCAATCAAGCAATTCCACCAGCGCGGCGATCTCCTCGTGAATCTCCTCCACGGGGCGCGCGGCGTTCACCACACAGATACGGTCGGTCTCCTTCAAGGCATCCAGAGCGCGGAAAAATTGCTCTCTGACGCGTGTCAGACGTTCTTCGGTTTCATAGATCTCCACCGTCACGCGTCCCTTTCCGATGCGCTCCATGCTTTGCGCAGGCGTCAGATCCAAAAAAATGCAAATATCGGGACGGCGAATATCGGGGCAGTTCAGATTCATGTCGCGTACCCACTTCTCATCGGTCTCGCTTCCCTGGTACGCCAACGAAGAATAATAGTAGCGGTCGCACACCACGTCAATTCCCTGCGCCAGCATCACCTCGATCCCGCTGACGGGATTGGTGTTGTGAAAGATACGGTCAAGCACGAACAGTGCCGCCAGCTCGGTGGGAGTACGCTTGGAAATGCCGCCAAGAGCGTCGCGCAACAGCCCCCCCGAAACCGATTCGGTTGGCTCTGCCGTACGGTGAACTCTCCTGCCTGCGGCTTGCAAGCGGCGCACCAGCAGATCGATCTGCGTTGTTTTTCCCGCACCGTCGATCCCCTCAAATACAATAAAGCGTCCGCGCGGTTGCTGTGTTACCTGTTCCATCTGCCGTTCCTCTCTCATTTAATGCTCTTACTTGTCCTCGGATTCCTGTGCTTGCTTCAGCGTTTCCAACCGGCTCTCCAACGCTGTCATCGCCTCGCTCAATCGGCTCAGCTCCTGTGCCACAGGGTCCGGAATGTGGATCTGGTCAAGGTCGTTCTTCACCTTCTGACCGTTTCTCTTGACCACCTTGGCGGGAATTCCCACCGCCGTACTGTTTTCGGGTACCTCATGTAAAACCACCGCGTTGGCGGCAATTTTTGTGTTGGAGCCAATTTTGAGCGGTCCCAAAACCTTTGCGCCCGCGCCCACCATCACGTTGTTTCCAAGCGTGGGGTGACGCTTTCCCACGTCCTTACCGGTACCGCCCAGCGTAACGCCTTGATAGATCGTGCAATCGTCACCGATCTCGGCAGTCTCACCGATCACCACGCCCATACCGTGGTCGATAAAGAAGCGTTTTCCGATCTGTGCGGCAGGGTGGATCTCGATGCCCGTCACAAACCGCGCCGCCTGGCTGACCGCGCGTGCCGAAAAGTAATTTCCTTTTTTATATAGCTTGTGTGCAACTCGGTGCGCCATAATGGCGTGAACACCCGAATACAACAGCAAAACCTCTGCGGTGCTTCGTGCGGCAGGATCTCGTTCCTTCACCGTTTCCACCGTTTCGCGGATCTCTCTGCCTGCCGAGCGGAGTGTTTTGGTCAGCTTTTTTTCTGCCTTCAAAAGATCCTCTCGAAGCTCGTCAAGCAATCCGTTCTTCTGTTTCATATTGGATACCTCCTCTGTTCGGGGTATAGTTCTCTTTTTATTATACACGAAAAAATCGCGTTTGTAAATAGCTCCGCGCAAAATCTCCCAAAAATCTTTACTGACAAAAAAAAAAGACCGAGGAGTTGACGGTTAGTCAACCCCTCGGATTGCATTTTCGGATCAGTCGTCGATCGGAACGCCTGCTACCATCTTTTTGACGTAGCCTGCCTCAACCAGCTCCTCAGTGGACCGGTAAGACATCTTGTAATCGGTGTTCGCAGCGCCTGTTTGCTTGAGTGCCATATCCTCGCCGCAAAGCTTTTCGATCAGTTCCAGCGCGTACTTGAACTTACGCTCGCCCTTGATCTTGAGCAAAACAGGAACGCTTGCATACTTCTTCTTGGAGGACATATCAATGATACCGTACTTGGTATCTGCCAGCTCTGCGGGATCCAGCGCCAGATACAGATACAAGGTCTTGGTCTTCACGTTAATTTTTGCCACATGCGCTCTGCCGCGATTGAAGGCTTCGTAATTCCAGCTGATACGGTTCTTTACGCCCTTATAGGACAGGAGCAGGTTCTTGATCTCGTTGTAGTAGTCCTGTACATTGCCCTGAGACTGGCACAGACGGGACTGGAAGCCTCTGCGGTAACGGGTTACCAAACGAACCTCTCCGCGGGCAACAGCCGCCAGAAGAAGCGCATACTGCTCGGGATCGGCAGTTGCATCAATGAAATCGAGTTGATCCGAGCCGAACGCAGCAAAGGAATCGCTTTCTTCTTCTTCCTCGTCGTCCTCCTCATCGTCCTCCTCATCATCAACCGTAGCAACGGCTGCAACGGCATCGTCAATTTCTTCCACAGCCGCCTTTTCAACAACCTTCTCTTCCAGGTTTTCCTCTACATCAACCTCGTCATCCATCTCGGTCTCGGTAGCGATCTCCTCTTCCTCAACTTCCTCTTCCTCCTGCTCCTCCGAACGGATGCGGAGCAGGTGCAGACCGATCAGAACCATGATCACGATCAGAAGGATGAGTACGAGCAGAATGATCAGCAGGATGCTCCAGACCGAGCCCCAGAAGGAGGGCGCGTAGGTAGGAGCGATCACAAAGGTCAGCGAAGAATTTGCAGAAACGCCCTCGATGCGGTAGAAGCCGTCACCGATCGTAACGGTGTAGCCCTCCACGGTGTTGGCGGAAACCAGCTGTGTACCGTTATAAAGGTACAGATCGGAAACGTCAAAGGGCTCACAATCCTCTAAGAACAGATCCTTCGAGATCGAAATGGTCAACGTCAGCTTTTCGCCGGTCGAGCCATCGATCTGAACGAGATATGCCTTGTAAGCGGGGAAATCGGAAACCAGATCGCTCGGCAGATCGGTAGGAACGGTAACCGTTGCGCTGACCTCACCCAAAAGACCGTTGGGAGAAGACAGAACTACCTGATAGGGCAGCTCCTGATTTTCGGCAAGGATAAACAAGCGTTTGATCTGCAGCGTTGCGCCAAGGGAAGTAACCGCTTCGCCATCCTTATCGGCAAAGGAATAGTTTGCATTTGCGGGAAGCGTTGCAGTAACCTCGTAGGAGCCGTATTCCGACTGTGCGTTGTTGGTGTACTGAATCAAGGCGCGGATCTCTGCGGGAATGTCACCGCTCACGGTCAGGCTGTAAACATTGGGAGTAGCCTGCTGTCCTGCGTTGCCAATGTAGGATGCGCTATCCATCCAAACCGTGTATACGACGGGAGTAATGGTAACGCTTGCGGTAGTAGAAAGTCCGCTTGCAAACACACAGCCTGCGGGAGCCTTCACACCAATGTTCGTGTATACGCCTGCATCACCGTAAACAGCGGGATAAACCACGGTCAAGGGATAGGTGCTTCCGTCGGCAGTCTTACCGATCGCGGAAAGCTTATAAGCGTTTGCATCACCGTATGTATAGGTCTTGTTTCCGTCCCAAACAATTTCGGTGATCGTAACAGGCTTCAGGGTAACAGCCACCTGCAAGGGCTCAGCCTTGTAGTTGGGATCTGCCAGCGCAACCGTAACGCTCTGTGTAAACGCCGCACCGATATTGGATGCCTGAACGTTCTGAACCGTTACCGAAACGGTGGAATCGGCAAGTGCGGGAGCATTTTCGATTGCCAGTGCAGGCAACTCAGCAGCATTCAGCGTGAAGCTGTACTCGCTCTGTCCTGCCACATACTGACCGTTGAGCGCCACGGAGGATCCGCCGACATAGTTCCAAGCAAGCGTCTTGGGAGCGATCTTACCGGGCAAAACGATAGGCTCGGGCAGGAGCTTTTCCGCCTTTGCGGCTGCATCCTGTGCGGCTGCGGTGTCCTCTTTTGCAGTTGCCGTGAAGGTAACGGTGATCTCCGAAGCCTCGGCAACGTTCGCACTGTTGAAGGCTGCGGTAGCATCAAGATCGACCAGCAACAATTCATCGGCAGAAAGCGTGGTCATCAGCGCGCTCAGCTGCGTACGTCCTGCATCGTTAAGTGTAATATCCGCGTCGGTCGTGCCGTCATAAACCTTTTCATATGCACCGTTGGCGTTGGTCATTCCAATGGTGAAATGATCCGCCGGGGACATAGCGGGAGCTTCGTCGGCAGCGGTCAGGATCGAGAAGCAACAAAGCATTGCCGCAAGCACCAGTGCAACAGCCGCAAGCTTGAAGAACCCGAATCGACGCATTTTGGTTTGCTTATCATGGTTCGTCATATTTATCAACCTTTCCCTTTCAGAATTCGCGACCGTTTCCGAAAAAAACGCCGCGTTTATAAATATAACCAATTTTATTATATCATATAAAAAAAATAATGTCAACAGATTTTTATCCATTTCACGGCGTTTTTTCAAAATATTTTCCTTTTCTTGTAAGGTTTTCCGATACAAAAAGCCGTTTTTGGCACGCTGTCGAAAAAAAGCGATTGACAAACGAACGCAAATGGTATATAATATTCCTGATTTAGTTTTGAACGATTCATCGAAAGGATGACCAACAATGAACAGAAACATCTCCGAGATCTTTGGTGCCATGGTATTCAACGACGATGTCATGCGCGAGCGTTTGCCGCGTGAGGTCTACAAATCTCTGACCAAAACCGTTGCAAACGGCAGAACCATCGATCCCTCGATCGCCGACGTTGTGGCAAACGCCATGAAGGACTGGGCAGTGGAAAAGGGCGCAACGCACTACACGCACTGGTTCCAACCCTTAACAGGTGTAACCGCCGAGAAGCACGATGCCTTCATCTCGCCCGTCGGCCCCTGCAAGGTGGTTATGGAATTTTCGGGCAAGGAGCTGATCCGCGGCGAATCCGATGCTTCCTCCTTCCCCTCGGGCGGTCTACGTGCCACCTTTGAGGCAAGAGGCTATACGGCGTGGGACCCCGCTTCCTACGCATTCGTGAAGGACGGTACTCTTTATATCCCCACAGCGTTTTGCTCCTACACGGGCGAGGCGCTTGATTCCAAAACTCCGCTTTTGCGCTCCATGGACGCTTTAAACACACACGCTCTGCGAATTCTGCGTCTTTTCGGCGATCAGCAGACCCGCCGTCTTGACATCACGGTCGGTGCCGAGCAGGAGTATTTTATCATCGACAAAGCCATGTATGACCGCCGCAAGGATCTGGTCTACGCAGGACGCACCCTTTTCGGCGCACCCGCACCCAAGGGACAGGAGCTGGAGGATCACTACTTCGGGCCTCTGAAAACCCGTATCGCGGCGTTTATGTCGGATCTGGACGAAGCGCTCTGGACGATGGGCGTGAATGCAAAAACCAAGCACAACGAGGCGGCCCCCGCTCAGCACGAGCTGGCTCCCGTTTACGCCACCGCCAACATTGCGGTCGACCAGAACCTGTTGACGATGGAATACATGAAAAAAATTGCCGAAAAGCACGGCTTGGTCTGCCTGTTGCACGAAAAGCCCTACAAGGGCGTGAACGGCTCGGGCAAGCACAACAACTGGTCGCTGACAGCAAACGGCAAAAACCTGCTGGATCCGGGTAAAACACCCGAGGAAAACGTGAAGTTCCTGCTGTTTTTGGCAGCGATCGTACAAGCAGTGGACGAATACCAGGATCTGATGCGTTTGTCGGTTGCCTACGCGGGCAACGATCACCGCTTGGGGGCAGGCGAAGCACCGCCCGCCATCATTTCGATCTTTGTGGGTGAGGAATTGGAATCCCTGATCAATTCGATCGTGGACGGAACCTCCTACCACGGCGCGAAGGCTCCCATGATGGATCTGGGTATTCCCACCGTTCCCGTTTTCCGCAAGGACACCACCGACCGCAACAGAACCTCGCCTTTCGCATTCACGGGTAACAAATTCGAGTTCCGTATGCTGGGCTCGTCGCAAAACATTGCACTTCCCAATACCGTCCTCAACACCGCCGTGGCAGAGTCGCTCCGCCGCTTTGCCGACCGTTTGGAGAATGCGGAAAACTTCGACAAAGAGGTTGCCGCGCTGATCAAGGACACCTTCTCGGCACACCGCCGCATCCTGTTTGACGGCAACGGTTATTCCGAAGAATGGGAAAAGGAAGCAAAAGCACGCGGTCTTTCCAATCTGCGCACCTCAGTGGACGCATACAAAGCCTTCATGACCGAGAAAAATGTGGCGCTGTTCTCCTCGCTGGGTGTTATGAGCGAGACCGAAATGCGCTCGCGTGAGGAGATCTATTTCGAAAATTATGCCAAGATCATCAACATCGAGGCACTGACCATGATCGTGATGGCATCGCGCGATTACATCCCCGCGGTGGAAAAATTCGTCGCCGAGATCGCCGACACCGCCGCCAAGAAAAAGGCGCTTTCCAAGGATATCTCCTGCAAGATGGAGCTGGATCTGGTCAAGCGTCTGTCCGAGCTGAACCTTCGCGCCTACGAAACGGTTGAACGCCTGCGCGCTGCCGAAACCGAAGCCGCATCGATCGAGTGCGCAAAGGAACGCGCCGAGCGTTATTGCAACACCGTACTTCCCATTATGGAAGAATTGCGCGCCGCTGTGGACGAAATGGAGACCATGACCGCCTCCAAGGCATGGCCCGTTCCCACCTACGGCGATATGATGTTCCGCGTTTGATCCATTCCCAAGTAAAGGGGCAGAGTCATTTAGATGCAGAAGACGTGATTTGCCACTCGTCGCCGTACAAAAGTACGGCAGAGAGGCAAAGCGCTTCTAAAAAGCCACATAAAACGAGAAAATCCGCCGATTTTTTGTCGGCGGATTTCAACATTCTAAGAAAAAATTGTAAAAATCAGTTATTTTTTTCAGTTGTTTTTTCTTTTTCCTACTCCGTGGCTTTTGTTCTGCGCTGAATGAATCAGCCCCTTTTACAACCATTGGTTGATTTCTCTTGACAAAGCCGCGTCTCATTGGTATAATAAAAATAAGCCGAAATCGCGAAATATCACAGTCCGAAATCGGCAATGCAATTTTGGCAAACATTCATGCAAAGGAGGATTTTATGATGAAAAAAATTCTATGTTTATTGCTCGCACTTTTGTTGACGGTAGCTCTGTGCGCTTGCAACACCGAAGAGACACCCAACACCGATGCTCCCAACAACAACCCCGAAAACGAGCAGACAGAAAACAACGATCAGAATAACGATCAAAACAATGATCAGAACAATGATCAAAACAATGATCAAAACAAACCGGAAGCGACTCCCGAACCCACGCCCGAAGAAAAGAAGCAAGCCATCAAACAACAGGTGGTAAAGCTCATGAACGATTCCGAAGATGATGAACGCGAATCTCCCACAACGCTTTTGTTTTTGTTGGAGGATGGCTTTACCGCATCCAATATGACTGACACGGTTGGCAGCGATTTCCCCACGAATATCTACAATTTATATGGGCAAACCATGTATGATTTCGGTGATTACCGCATCCAAACGGTTACCAAAAACGAGCTGAGCTTTCAGATCGCGCATCAAAACGGTTCTTCTCCCACAGTAGTTGATGTCATGCCTTACGATGAGGCCCAAAACCTTTTGACAAGCTTTGGCATTGACAACACGTTGCTGGCGGCCTTTGGCGATCCCACACTCGGTGACGAAGGCTCTGTTGATCTGCCTCAGTTGCGCGAAGCACTTGTCACGGTCAGCGATGATTTCACCACCGCCACAATCCACGAAGACTACCTGAAAATTGTGTTCCTCAGCCTTTGGACGGGTGATCAACCCCAAACCGAGCAAGAGGAAAAAGCCTTTTGGGAAAGCGTGACGCTGGAGTCGCTTTACACGGTTGCCGAAAACAAGCTGGAATTCTCTTTTGAGGTCGCCCCCTCCGAAGAAAACCTCAAAACTACAATCAACATCCTTCTGTCTGCTGATCCCACAAAGGGTGAATCGGTAGAAGTGACATACACCATGGAAGGTGAGATGAACGGTATGCCGATCAAGAGCAGCATGCTCATGGCAATCCGCAACGTCAAATTCATCGGTAACAGACCTTACGCAGCAGAATTTGAGATCTCGTCGCTTGCGCTGGCAGAGAACACGATGTCGGGACCAATATTTGGTACAGGTCAAGAACAGACACCGCAAGAAATAAAGATTGTTTCGGATCAAGGGCGCACGCTGCGCCTTTCCATCGACCGCGAGGATACTCAAGCCATCAAAATTGATGTGTTCTCAAATGAATATGCCAACAATACAATTGATGGAAAGCCATACGATGAAGCAAACTATTCCACCACAAGAACACTCAAATGTGACACCGGTGCAAAGTCTGTTACTTACGAGGAAAAGGACTACGACACCGTAACACATTCGGTAACGGGAAGATTCAGCCGTCCCCCGGTCGAGATTGAGGTTCCCGAGACGCTCGAACAGTTCGTGGAAGAAATCTACCCGACATACTCCGAAGAAAACCTTCAATAATTGAAAAATCAACGGCAGTTCAAACGAACTGCCGTTTTCCTCTTGTAAAACGAGGTGAGCTATGCTATAATATAAAGGATGTAAATGATAAAGGAGATCTAATACATGAAAAAAATCATTTCCCTGTTGCTCGCCCTGCTTTTGACCTTTTCTTTGGTCGCTTGCGGCGATTCTGAAACAGATGTTGAAAGCACCGCAGGTACCGCACCTCAAATGAGCGAGCTTGATTTTTCCACGGTGGATGCAAGCTACTTTGCAGAGACCACCGAGGTAACCGATTACGTCAAGCTGTCGGTTTCCTACACCAATCTCTACGGCGTTCGCACCTCGGGTGACATCATCATCCGCCTCTTTGCGAACGTAGCCCCTATCACCGTGCAAAACTTCCAAAATATGGTCAGCCGCGGCATTTATAACGGCTCTACCTTCCACCGCGTAATGGAAGGATTTATGATCCAGGGCGGTGGCTCGGACGAGACGCTCGAGCCGATCAAGGGTGAATTCACCTCCAACGGCTTTACCAACAACCTCAAGCACATCCGTGGCGTGATCTCGATGGCGCGCACAAGCCTTCCCGATTCGGCAACCAGCCAATTCTTCATCATGCACAAAAACACCAATGACTTGGACGGCAGTTACGCCTCCTTCGGATACGTTGTTTCGGGCATGGATACCGTAGACGGCATCGCAACGATCCAGACCATGTACAACAGCAGCATGGGCGAGTTTTCTACCCCCGCGCACACCGTTCTGATCACCAAAGCCACCTTTGTTCAAAAAACTTCCTCTCCCATCGTGAATCCCACGCAGACGCCTGTGGCAATGGACGACCTGGACTTTTCCGCCATTGATATCGCAGATGTGACCGAAACCACCGACGTGACCGATCTGGTTAAGCTGACGGTTTCCTATACCGATGCACTCGGCAACGATCAAACAGGAGAGATCGTGATCCGTCTGTTCTCCGAGGTCGCTCCCATTACCGCGGAAAACTTCCAAACGCTGGTGAACCAAGGCAGCTACAACGGCACCGTTTTTCACCGCGTCTATAAGAATTTTATGATCCAAGGCGGCGGTCTGGAAACCGATACCGCTACGATCAAGGGAGAATTTACCGCCAACGGCTTTGTCAATAACCTCAAGCACATTCGCGGCGTGATCTCGATGGCACGCACCTATATCCCCGATTCGGCAACCAGCGAGTTCTTCATCATGCACAAGGATACCGCTTCCCTGGACGGCAACTACGCCTCCTTCGGATACGTTGTTTACGGCATGGATACCGTGGACGGCATCGCTGACACCGATGTGAAAGCAAACCCCGCTATGAACGGCGAAGTCTCCGCACCCATCAACCCCGTCACCATCGTCAACGCTTGCTTTGTGACAAAAGTATGATTGCTTTGCGGGGGACCTTCTTGAAAGAAGGTCCCCCGCACCCCCTCAAGAACTTTTACCGCTTTGAACCGCCGAGCTTGCATGAGCCGCTAAACACGTCTCACATTTCTGTCAGAACCCTTTTGAAAAAGGGTTCCGACACCTCCCAAAACTTTTACCAACGAAGAACCGCCGAGCTTGCATGAGCCGCTAAACACGTCTCACGCAACCTCGGCGGTTTGAGCAATTTATTTTTAGTTCGGTACGCTGTTCGTTCGTGTAACAGCGTTTTTTCTTTTGTACATAGACAGTACAATAGCTCCCGCAAGAAACGGGGCCCCACAGCGTATCCGAAACGGATACGCAACGATATTTGCCCCACGGGGCAAGTGATATTGCTACGCAGCGATATATTTGCTTCGCAAATGTGAAATGTTCGCTCACGCGAACGTGAAAAAGTCAATCGCATGAAAAATACAAAATTTGATGCAGTTCGTAATCTTTTGTAGGGGCGATCATTGATCGCCCGCTTTTGGAACAACGTACAGATTTAAAAAATGCGCACAACCCCTGTAGGGACCGTCGAGAACGCCGGTCCCTACAGGATATCAAAAATTTTAAGCTTATGTACGCTTTTCCTTCATTTCAAAAAGCTTTGCTCAAGAAAAAGCCAATGAGAACCCAATTTAAAAACGTTTCACCAACCTCTTCAAACGCGAAAAATGCTATATATATTACACAAAAAAGGATCGCTCTCGTGCAGAACGATCCTTTCATTATTTCATCACAATCAGTTTGGGATATCACTCATGCCTGCCAAATAATCCAGCGTTACGCCATAATATTGCGCAAGCTTGATCATGTGGTGCAACGGGATCTCCTGCACACCGCTTTCATACCGCGCATACTGTTGTTGCTTCATTCCCAAAAAATCGGCAACCTCGGTTTGCGTTTTGTCGGCATCCTCTCTCATATCCTTTATCCTGCGATATATGTGCATGAAAAGCCCTCCTATCATGATCCCCTTCTGATAAATAAATTATACCTTAAATTCAAAAAAAGTATTGGCTTTACAACTTATTTGTTGTATAATAAAACTGAGAAAAACAAAACTCCAATTTGTCGCCAAACGATGGATACTATAATTATTTGTTTACCACAAAGGATCCAAGAGAAACGCTGCCCCCTTCAAGCGCGGAAGCGTTTGAACAAAGAACAGGTCATGAGTCACGTTTAGCGACTCATGACCGGTTCTTTGCCTGTTTAAAAGCTTTTGGGAGAAGGGGATCATGTAAAAAAGTTTAATAAACATAATGCCATCGGGGTATGTGTTTGGCTTAGCACTGCCCATCCCCGAGATTGGGAGCGGCACTGCTGCTGGAGGGGGAGGAGACCTTTTACAAAAGGTCTCCTCCCCCTCCAATTACTATAACCCTTTATTCAAAGATTAGCCCAGCTTAGCCTGGTTGATCTTGATGCCGGGGCCAATTGTAGATGCGATCACGCAGCTCTTAATGTACTGACCCTTTGCAGCAGCGGGCTTAGCCTTGATGATAGCGCCGAGCAGAACATCGAAGTTCTCCTTGAGCTTATCGGTTCCGAAGGAAGCCTTACCGATGGGGCAGTGGATGATGTTGGTCTTATCCAGACGGTACTCGATCTTACCTGCCTTAGCCTCGGTAACAGCGCGTACAACGT
>JAFTKI010000013.1 GCA_017453335.1 Clostridia bacterium | reverse complement strand
CAATTGCTGATCCCAATCCTTCCTATCACGGCGTGCCCTTCGTCAAGGCAGTGGGCGCGGCGGCATTTGTCACCTACATTCGCGCGATTTTGCTTCGTGACACGGGAGCGTCCATTTCTCCCCTTGCGGCATTCTTGCTCTTGCAAGGAACAGAAACCTTGTCGCTTCGCTTGGAATGCCACGCGGAGAATACAAAGAAGGTCGTGGAATTCCTTACAAATCATCCACAGGTAGAGAAGGTCAATCACCCGTCCTTGCCGGATCACCCCGACCATGAGCTTTACAAGAAATATTTCCCGAATGGCGGTGCATCCATCTTCACCTTTGAAATAAAGGGCGGTCAGACGGAAGCGCACAGGTTCATTGACAGCTTGAAGATATTCTCGCTTCTCGCCAACGTTGCCGACGTTAAGAGCCTGGTGATACACCCGGCGACTACAACGCACAGCCAGCTTTCCGAAGAAGAACTTTTGGATCAAGGCATCAAGCCTAACACCATTCGTCTCTCCATCGGTACAGAACACATCGACGATATCATCGCCGATCTTGAGAGAGGATTTGAGGCAGTAAAATGAAAAATGCAACGCAAAAAATCGTGTTTTCGTCGCTCTTCGCCGCACTCATTTGTGTAGCGACTATGCTTATTAAAATTCCGTCACCTCTCAAGGGATATATCAATCTCGGAGACGGCGTCGTGCTTCTGTCGGCATGGATATTGCCATTGCCATATGGAGTGATTGCGGCGGGACTTGGCTCAGCCCTTGCGGACATCTTTTCGGGATACGCGGTGTATGCCCCCGCTACCTTTGTGATAAAAGGTCTTATGGCAATTGTGGCATACTCGTGTCATAAGCTGTTTGCAAAGAAAATAAAAAGCACTGTATCGAGAATCTTCAGCGGAATATTTGCGGAGATAGTTATGATACTCGGATATTTTCTGTTTGAGGGAGTTCTGTACGGATTCGCACCGTCGCTTGTAAATATTCCCGCCAATGCGGTACAGGCGGCGGCAGGTATTGTAATCGGAGTAATTCTGATCACGGTCTTTGAAAAACAAAACATTATAAAATTATTTAAATGATAGGGAGATAAAGTCATGAAAATATATCAAAACGCAACCGAGCTTATCGGAAAAACACCCCTTTTGGAGCTCACACATATCGAAAAATCGCTTGGACTTAAGGCAAGAATACTTGCAAAGCTCGAATATTTCAATCCCGCAGGCTCGGTCAAGGACAGAATTGCAAAAGCAATGATCGACGATGCCGAAGCCTCGGGCAAGTTGAAACCCGATTCGGTCATCATCGAACCCACCTCGGGCAATACGGGTATCGGTCTTGCGTCGGTTGCCACGGCAAGAGGATACCGCGTGATACTGACCATGCCCGAAACCATGTCGGTCGAGCGCAGACAGCTCGCGAAAGCCTACGGCGCGGAGCTTGTGCTCACCGAGGGCGCAAAAGGAATGAAGGGCGCGATTGCCAAGGCAGAAGAGCTTGCGGCAGAGATTCCGAACAGCTTCATTCCCGGTCAATTTGTCAATCCCGCAAATCCGCAGGCTCACCGTGAAACCACAGGTCCCGAAATTTACGAGGACACCGACGGCAACGTAGATATCTTCGTCGCGGGTGTCGGCACGGGCGGAACGGTTACAGGAGTCGGTGAATATCTCAAATCCAAGAAGCCCGATATTAAGGTCGTTGCAGTCGAGCCTGCCGCCTCTGCGGTTCTGTCAACCGGTGTTGCAGGGGCACACAAGATTCAGGGTATCGGTGCGGGATTTATCCCCGATGTGCTCAATACGAAGATTTACGACGAGATCATCACCGTAGAAAACGAGACCGCTTTCGCAACCGGAAAACTGATCGGATATAGTGAAGGTGTACTTGTGGGTATATCCTCGGGTGCGGCAACTGCGGCGGCAATAGAGCTTGCAAAGCGCCCCGAAAATGAAGGGAAAACAATCGTTGTTCTGCTCCCCGATACGGGCGACAGATATCTTTCCACACCTCTTTTTGCTGACTGAAATAAGAGCCGACACAAAAATGTGTCGGCTCACTTTTGTTTAATGTTCAGATAATACTTGAATTACCTACCGACTTGTGGTATAATTAAATCAGTAAATCTTAAAGGAGTATGTTATGATCATATCAACAAGAGGAAGATACGCTCTGCGCGTAATGCTTGACCTTGCCGAGAACGGAAACGGCGACTATATCGCTATGAAAAAAATTGCCGAAAGACAGGGAATCTCGCTCAAATATCTGGAGCGTATCCTGCCCGTGTTGACACAAAACGAGATCATCGAGGGCGTTCAGGGTAAGGGCGGAGGCTACCGTTTGACGCGGAAGCCCGAGGAATACAAGGTTGGCGAAATTCTGCGTTAGACCGAAGGCGACCTTGCTCCCGTATCCTGTCTTGAATGCGGAGCAGAGCCTTGCGAGAGGCGCGGTGAGTGCCGCACGCTTCCCATGTGGACGAAGCTCCACGATATGATCGGAGAT
>JAFTKI010000050.1 GCA_017453335.1 Clostridia bacterium | reverse complement strand
CCATCCAGTCCATGGTTGCGCCGCCATCGTGAGTCTCACCAAGCTTGTGCGTTTTACCCGTGTAGAACAGGATACGCTCGGTTGTGGTGGTCTTACCGGCGTCGATATGAGCCATGATACCGATATTTCTGGTATTTTCAAGTGAATATTCTCTTGCCATTGGTTTTTCTCCTTGATAAACTCAGCTGGCAGATCAATATCTGTAATGAGCAAACGCCTTGTTTGCTTCTGCCATACGGTGCGTCTCTTCTTTCTTCTTGAAAGCTCCGCCCGTGCTGTTCTTTGCGTCAACGATCTCGCCTGCAAGTCTTTCAGCCATGGTCTTTTCGCCACGCTTTCTTGCAAACAGGATCAACCAACGAAGACCCAGCGTCTGACGACGCTCTGCACGAACTTCCATCGGAACCTGATAGGTGGAACCGCCTACACGGCGAGCCTTAACCTCCAGAACAGGCATGATGTTTTCAAGTGCTTCCTGGAATACTTCCAGAGCGTTCTGACCCTGCTTCTCTTCTACGAGCTTGAATGCATCGTAAACGATGGTCTGAGCAACGCCCTTCTTGCCGTCGTACATTACGTTGTTGATCAGCTTGGTTACCAGCTTGGAACCATACAACGGATCCGGCAATACATCTCTTTTGGTAATACGACCTCTTCTCGGCACTGTACTTCCCTCCTTCATCAATATTATGAAATCATTGGTACTCAAAAGCATTCTTCTGTTAGCGCACGTCGGGTGAACATAAACATTAAATTTACGAAATACACGTCTGACGAGCGAATTGCTTTTTCGTGATTGCGGGATTTCTCCCCAAGAGCAAAATTACTTCTTCTTTGCTCTCTTTGCGCCGTACTTGGAACGGCTCTGGTTACGGTTTGCAACGCCCTGTGCGTCCAAAGAACCGCGAATGATGTGGTAACGTACACCGGGCAGGTCTCTTACACGTCCGCCTCTGATAAGAACGACGGAGTGCTCCTGCAGGTTGTGGCCGATACCGGGAATGTAGACGGTTGCTTCAAGTCCGTTGGTAAGTCTTACTCTGGCAATCTTTCTCATTGCGGAGTTAGGCTTCTTCGGGCTGGTGGTGGACACCTTGGTGCAAACGCCTCTCTTCTGCGGTGCAGACTGATCGATCGCGCTGTTCTTCAAAGAGTTGAAGCCCTTCTGGAGAACGGGAGCCTTGGATTTGTAAACCTTAGCGCCGCGACCCTGTCTGACGAGCTGGTTAAAGGTTGGCATTCTTCTTTTCCTCCTTCTTCCGAAATTTAATGTTTATATACAGACACCCGACCGTGTGGCCGTGTGATTCTGTCGTTTTTTGTCATTTCGCTCACCTTGCCGAGAGCATAGTTCAAGCATAGCAAGCCGAAATTACAGTTTATTATATCATTTTCGCTCAATTTTGTCAAGATGCAAGATTCTGTTATCGAAAATTCTACTTTTTGCACAAATCTTTATACAATCTGCTTTATTATTTGCCACATTTTACAGCAACATTCACGATTTTCAAGCATTTCAGAAAAAATCCTTACGGGCCGTATAAATCAACCCTGCAACAGTACTTTATTATACCATATAGGAGGAAAAAAGTCAATGATTACAACAAAAAAAGAGCAAACACACAAGATTCCTCTTGCATGCTTGCTCTTGCTTTCTTTATATAAGGTTCGCGCCCCTTTTCTTTAAAGGGTATTATGGGTATTATAATTACTGCAGGTCGGGCAATTGCCATTTGCATCCAGCATGGTGCCGCACTGTGTGCAGAAGGAAGGCGCCGGTTGTGCCTGAGCCTCGGTCTCAACAGGAGCATCATCCTTCTTCAAAGGGATCTTGGGAATGTCGAACATCGAAGCAACCTCACCCTCGTTCTGGTTCTTCAGCTTGTTATTGATCTGGATCACGTTCTTAACCAACAGGATGATCAGCATGATACCTTCATAAGCCAAGCGGAGCAAGATGGGACCCAGAATCATAATGATCAAGCCTCTCCAGCCGTACCACTCGTACGAAGTCTCGTAGTGATATTCGCCAAAGCCATCATACACTCTGTAGGTGTAGGAATCGAAAGCCGTGAAGATGGTAAAGAATCCATAAAGAATGGTATACAGGGTTGAGAAGATGTACAACGCCTGCATGATCTTTTCAACGATCAGATACTTGAAGTTGAAAAGGTCGTGAGCTACACGAAGCAAGCCGGGCAGGTTGTTTCTGCGCTTATCGGGAACAATGAAAATAAACGCGAGAACCGTTGCCGCAATCGCCAACATCAAGCAGCCAACAATAACAACGATAGAAAGAATTGACATGGACATGGTTATCCTCCAAAGAAAAAATATTTGTGTTTATGCACACATACATATTATATCACGTTTGTCTGAAAAAGTCAACCTATATCGGTCAAAAACAAAATAAAAAAGGATCGTATACAAAAACGGCACCCGGATCCGGGTGCCGTTTTCGTTGTTTTTACTCAAAATTCCTCAATATCTCCGGGGAATCCGCCGGGAGAGGTAGAAATCACGTCCTCTGCCAACACGGGCAGTGCGGACATCTCGGGCGTTTCATAAACCTTCTTGTTCATTTTAATTTCTCCTTTTTTATATAGTCGTTCCTTATGCATTTATATAGGCGGTTGCCGACAAACCGTAATTATAGGTTGCTCTTGCCAGCTCTGCCATCGCGGTCAGATTTTCGCTGGTGTCGGTCTTGTTTTGCTGACCGTACACGTAAGACATGATACTGTAATACAACGTTTGAACCGACGTAAAGGTTCCGGTTGACGAATCCTTCACATAAAGCTCGATCTTGTAACAGTCATCGAAATAAGTCGCGTTCACGGGATTCATGGTAAGCGAATAGTAGCCGTCCGAGGACACACAATCCGACAACGTATACTTTGCGGTCGCCCCTGTTTCCGTGTTGGTTGCAAGAACGTAGAAGCTATTCTCGGTCATGTCTGTAGCATAAAACTGAATGTACAGAGAGTTCACGTAATCGAAGAATACGCTGGCACCCTTAAAGGAAACACCGCTCATGGTGGATGCGGTCAACTGCTTGTGGGTGGTGGTGAGCTCCTGGAACTCCGTCTGTCCCGTAACACCCTCGTTTACAAGGGCATCGGTCTTATAGTTTTTGTAAATCTGTGCCTTTGCGCCGTACTCCAAGAGATCGGCAATCACCGTTTCCATTGCAGCGTATTTTGCTTCGGTTACGCCCAACTGTGCGGCGGTGTAAGACAGGAGACGCTGACAGTAGGTCAATACGCTGTTGGTAGGCTTGGAAGCCAGAACCTCACCGTTCAACATCAGATCCGCCGCGATGTTATCGCCCATGCACTGCGGTGCAACGCCTTGGAATGCGTACATGTACTGATTTGTCTTTCCGGTGGCAACACCGTCCACATACACTTCTTCATCGTTCATGGTGAACTTCATCTGTGCGCCAACGTGTGCGGGATCCAGGGTTGCAAAATACTTCACGGTAATATTATCGCTCAGCGAAATACTTGCCGTTGTGATCGTGGAAACGGGAACAGACTCAACGACGGTCACCTTACCGTTGTTGATCGCAAAATCAACCAACTGCAGACCGGCATTCATAATTCCGCCTACATTGGTCAGCGTGATTGCCTGATCGCCCAATGCGGCAGCATCCAAAATCTTGAAATTCAAGGTTACAAGAGTGCCGTTATCGGTAATATTCTCCTCCAGGAGAGAACCGTCCCATTGCAAGGCATACGGAGAGGTCATGGTCTGACCAAAAATCGGGTCTGGCAACAGCTCATGATCGGTAACCGATACAAGCTCCAGGCTCGCAGCATCGTAGCTCAACTGCAAATACATCGACACAACGCCGGGGTTGTTTTCAATGCTCACCGTTACCGCTACGGTATCTCCCACGCTTCCCTCTACAGAGCTGACCGTTAAGGTAGGCGTAGCAGAGGTCGCCGCGATTGTAACGGGGAAAGCGACGCAAAGCATCGAAACCACCAACAAAACAGCAAGAATTCTTTTCATGTTTTCAATCCTCCCTTTGGGATTCAATAGTATATTTTATTATACAACTTTTATTTCGAGCTTGCAATAGTTTTCCAAAAAAATTCAAAAAACAGCAAAAATTCGTACGTTTTGTACAATAAAACCTTGAAAAAGGGATAACAATCCGATCTGAATCGGGGCGAATTCGACAGATGCAAAGTTTTCTCAGAAACCCAGCTCCTTGAACAAGGCATTCAAGGTGCGTCCCTTTTCAGTATCAACGTTTTTGGTTATTTTCAGTTCTTTGACCGATTTTTTGAAGCGTCCGCAAAACAGCAGTCTTCCCCATCTGCGAATATGGCAGATCGGCAACAGCCATTTGTGGCGTTCCAGAACGGGATATTGCAGCTTGAGATCACGGTACGGCATAAAAATGCGGAACAGAATGTAGTTTCTCCTGCCGCCCTTTTTCTCCTGCGCCAGGGTGATGACATTTTGATGACTTCCGTAAATGCCACCCGTCAGCAAATATTCCTCCATATTTGCGGTAATGTGGCTATGTTTTTCTTGGTTGAACCACACCTGCGATAACGCCAGCACGCTGTCATAAAAGCGCTCCAACCCGCATTCGCGGCAAAATCCGCGCACCTTTTTCTCATCATACCCCATTTTGGTTCTCAGCAAATGCAGATCCATAAAGGGACGGATCCCGCAACCGCCTTTGACAAAATGATAGGACATGTGTGCAAGGCAATGGAAAACCAGATATTCGTTGGTTTGACGGTAAGCATATTGCTTGCCCTTGATCGGCTTTGAGAATTCCCAAACGCGTGACAAAAGCCCGTCGATCTGCTCAATATGCTCCAGAATGTTGAAGTGGAGCTCCAAATGGATTCCCGAGGGCGAATACAGCGAAATATCGTGGTAGTTGCGCTCTCCCTCGGCACGGTACTCAAGTGTGTCACACAACGCTTGTACGGCACGATCCAGATCTTCTTCGTGAACCAGAATGTCAATGTCGCAGCTCGTTCTCATCCACGATTCGGGATAATATTCCCGAATGATCGAGCCCTTGAGCGGCATATAATCGATCTTTGCGGTTTCCAGCGTGTCGCACAAACGCATATATTCATAATTCAGGCGCTGATAGCGGTACACCGCCGAAAACATCTGCTTTTCGAACTTTTTGCCGATCTCCCCCTCGGGCAAAAGCCCGTTGTTCACAAGTGCTGCCCCAACAAGGTGGGCAAGATCCTGTGACTTGGATACGTGGTAAAGCTTTTCAAAAAATTCTGCGGAGAGTATATCCTGTCCAAGATCGTCCAACGGATGTTTACAAACTTCGTTTTTGATCAGTTGCATCATTGTTTTTACCAACTGTTCCATGATATACCCTCCTTTCAATAGCGTAAGATCAGAATTTTCTCCAAACCATCTTGTTGACCACGCCCGTATAAGATTGAATGATCTTTACGACCTTGGTCGAAACATCCTCAACGTAAACGGGTACGGGAATACCGTGGTCGCCGTTCTCATTGAGCGAAATAGCAGTATCAACAGCCTGCAACAGACTCTTTTCATCGATACCTGCCAGAATAAAGCAAGCCTTATCCAGCGCCTCGGGACGCTCGGTGGAGGTACGGATGCAAACTGCGGGGAAAGGCTTTCCGATCGAGGTAAAGAAACTGCTTTCCTCGGGAAGCGTTCCGCTGTCCGAAACCACCGCAAACGCGTTCATCTGCAGGCAGTTGTAATCGTGGAAGCCGAGAGGCTCATGCTGAATCACGCGCTTATCAAGCACGAATCCGCTTGCCGCCAAGCGGTTGCGGCTTCTGGGATGGCAGGAATACAGGATCGGCATATCGTACTTTTCCGCCATTTTGTTGATCGCGGTGAACAGACTGGTAAAGTTCTTTTCGGTATCGATATTCTCCTCACGGTGTGCCGAAAGAAGAATGTATTTGCCCTTCTCCAAGCCCAAACGCTTGTGTACGTCACTCGCCTCTATATCGGGCAGATTGTTGTGCAGTACCTCTGCCATGGGAGAGCCCGTAACGTAGGTTCTTTCCTTGGGCAGACCGCACTCGTGCAGATAGCGTCTTGCATGCTCGGAATATGCAAGGTTGACGTCACTGATGATATCAACGATGCGGCGGTTGGTTTCCTCGGGCAGACACTCGTCCTTGCAACGGTTTCCTGCTTCCATGTGGAAGATCGGAATGTGCAAGCGCTTTGCCGCGATTGCGGACAGGCAGGAGTTGGTGTCACCCAAGATCAGCAGAGCATCTGGCTTGATCCGGTTCATCAGCTTGTAGGAGCAGTTGATGATGTTGCCCACGGTTGCGCCAAGATCATCTCCTACGGCATCCATATAAACCTCGGGATCGGCAAGCTTCAGATCTTTGAAGAACACACCGTTCAGATTATAATCGTAGTTCTGTCCCGTATGTGCCAAAATGCAATCAAAATACTTGCGGCACTTGTTGATCACGGCGCCGAGACGAATGATCTCAGGACGCGTGCCGACAATGATCAGCAGCTTCAGTCTGCCGTCATTTTTAAACTGTACGTCGCTGTAATCCAATTTAATATTCATGATTCTACTACCTCAAAAATAGATTCCTTTTGAATTGCCTTTATATCCATAATACTGTTGTAGCGCTTTATCTTTTTCTTGCCCTGTGAGATGTCCCAAATGGAGAGATTCCGACTTTAACTTTTCCAAATACTCATCGGCGGTTTTAATCACTCTGGCAGGAACACCAACCGCCAAAGAATTATCAGGAATGTCTTTTGTAACAACCGCCCCCGCTCCAATGACCACGTTGCTGCCAATGGTAACACCGGGAAGTATGATAACATTATTTCCGATATACACGTCATTTCCTACAGTAATGGGTTTGGTAATCTCCAAATCAGGAATTTGTTTCCTATACAGCAGGGTTCCTCCGTCATGGGTTATAAATTTTACACCGTCAGTAATATATACATTCTCACCAAGCGTAATAATCCATGGCTCAGACCCCCATGCCACTTTTCCGTAAATGTGAACCTTACCTTTTGGATAATTGATTCCAACCTTCTCCATATACTTAAGGGGTTTTAATTTATACAATAACAACTTATATATGGTTCTTATTTTCATTCTACCACCTCAAAAAATGTATCGGGTTTCTTGGGGTCAAAGCACTCGTTTGCCCACATCACAGTTACCAGATCCTCGGTATCCGACAGATTGATGATGTTGTGTGTGTAGCCGGGCAGCATGTGGATCGCCTCGATCTTCTCTCCCGAAACCTCAAAGTTGAGCACCTCATCGGTACCGATCTTTCTCTCCTGAATCAAACCGTGACCGCTGACCACGATAAAGAACTCCCACTTGGTGTTGTGCCAGTGCTGTCCCTTTGTGATGCCGGGCTTGGAGATATTCACGCTGAACTGACCGCACTTTTCGGTGCGCAAAAGCTCGGTGAAGCTGCCTCTCGCGTCAACGTTCATCTTCAAGGGGAAGATGGTCTTTTCACGCGGCAGGTACGACAGATAGGTACTGTACAGTTTTTTTGCAAAGCTGTTGTACGGGATCTCGGGCATGGTCAGCGTTGCGGGCTGATCGCGGAAGGATTCCAGCAAGGAAACGATCTCGCCAAGGGTAACCTTGTGCGTAATGGGAGCGGCACAGTATCTGCCCTCTTCGCACAGAACGGTTTTGATCCCGTCAAACTCGCAGTGATGCTCGTTCCCTTCCAGGCAAGCAATCATCTCATCCACCAGATCATCGATGTACAAGAGCTCCAGCTCGACCGACGGATCGTTGACCGTGATCGGCAGATCGTTGGCAATGTTGTTGCAGAAGGTTGCCACCGCGCTGTTATAGTTCGGTCTGCACCATTTACCGAACAGGTTCGGGAAACGGTACACATACGCCTTGACGCCGTTTTTCTCGGCATAGTCGAAGATCAGCTCCTCGCCCGCCTTTTTGCTTCGTCCGTAATCGGTATCATATCTGCCGATGCAGGTTGCCTGAATCGAGGACGAGATCATAACGGGGGCTTTGTTGCCGTATTTTTTTAAGGTTTCCAGCAAGGTGGAGGCGAAGCCGAAATTCCCCTGCATAAACTCCTCGGGATTCTGCGGACGGTTCACGCCCGCCAGATTGAATACGAAATCACAGCTTTTGCAAGCCTCCTCCAGTTCCTCGGGAGCAGAGTCGATATCATAGCAGTAGATTTCTTCAATCGTGATAGAAGGATGCGTTTTGTCCTTTCCGTCACGAATATTTTTGAGCGCCTCGGTCAGATTTTTACCAACGAAACCGGCAGCACCGGTGATCAGTATTTTCATTACGCTCTCTCCATCTTCGCCAGTTCTTCCTGGATATACGCCAGCGATGCGATCTTTTCCTTGGTCTGTGCCACCGACAAAAGCTCAGTGTTGTTCGAATTGAATTCGGTTAGGGGATTGCGCTCGGTGTCACCCTTGTTGAAGAACTTATCATAGTTGAGTCCGCGCTTGTCACAGGGTACACGGTAGAAGTCACCCATGTCGATCGCGTTTGCGCACTCCTCGTTGGTCAAAAGCGTCTCGTACATCTTCTCGCCGTGGCGAATTCCGATCACCTTGATCGCGTTCTTGTCACCGCCAAACAGCTCGCATACCGCCTCTGCCTGCGTCTGGATCGTGCAAGCCGGTGCCTTTTGTACCAGGATGTCTCCGCTCTCGCCATGCTCAAATGCAAATAGCACAAGGTCAACAGCCTCGTCAAGCGACATGATAAAGCGTGTCATGCTTCCGTCGGTGATGGTGATGGGATTGCCTGCCTTGATCTGCTCGATCCAAAGCGGAATTACCGAGCCGCGGGAACACATCACGTTTCCGTAACGGGTGCAGCAGATCTTGGTCTTTTCGGGGGATACGGTTCTCGACTTCGCAACGATAACCTTTTCCATCATCGCCTTCGAGGTTCCCATTGCGTTTACGGGATAAGCCGCCTTATCGGTGGACAGGCAAACAACGTTCTTAACGCCTGCCTCGATTGCCGCAGTCAGAACATTCTCGGTTCCGATGACATTGGTCTTCACCGCTTCGATCGGGAAGAACTCACAGGACGGTACCTGCTTCAGTGCCGCCGCGTGGAAGATGTAATCCACGCCATACATTGTGTTGCGTACCGATGCAATATCGCGCACGTCACCGATATAAAACTTGATCTTATCGGCCACCTCGGGCATCTTTGCCTGGAATTCATGACGCATATCGTCCTGCTTCTTCTCATCACGCGAGAAAATACGGATCTCTCCGATATCGGTTCTCAGAAAACGGTTCAGTACAGCATTTCCAAACGAGCCGGTACCGCCCGTGATCAACAATGTTTTGTTTGTAAATAAAGACATTTTTTATCCCTCCAATATATCTGCAATTCTCTTGCAAGCCAAGCCGTCGCCATAAGGGTTGCTTGCCTTTGCCATTGCGTCATACTCTTCCTTGTTCGTCAGAAGCTTTTTGAAATTCTCGTAAATGACCTCTTCATCGGTACCCACCAGCTTGAGCGTTCCTGCTTTGATACCCTCGGGGCGCTCGGTGGTGTCACGCATCACCAGAACAGACTTGCCAAGCGACGGAGCCTCCTCCTGGATTCCACCCGAGTCGGTCAGAATCATATAGCTGCGCGAGAGCAGGTTGTGGAAATCCAGAACCTCCAAAGGCTCGATGATATGGATACGGTCGCAATCGCCCAGCTCTTCATCGGCAGCCTGACGAACCAACGGATTCATGTGGATCGGATAAATCACCTTCACATCAGGAGTTTCGTCGATGATGCGACGGATCGCACGGAACATATTGTGCATCGGCTCGCCGAGATTTTCTCTGCGATGTGCGGTCAGCACGATCAGGCGGCTGTTGCCAACCCAATCCAACTCGGGATGCGTATAATCTGCACGAACAGTAGTCTTGAGCGCATCAATCGCGGTGTTACCTGTGATATAAATGTCGGCGGGGTTCTTGCCCTCCTTCACCAAGTTGTCGCGGGACATCTCGGTGGGGGCAAAGTGATACTTCGCAACAATACCAACCGCCTGACGGTTGAATTCTTCGGGATAGGGACTATAGATATTATAGGTACGCAAGCCTGCCTCGACGTGACCTACGGGAATCTGCAGATAGAAGCAAGCAAGAGCGGTGACGAAGGTTGTAGAGGTATCTCCGTGAACCAGAACCACGTCGGGTTTGACCTCCTCCAGAACCGCCTTGATGCGCTCCAGAATATTCACGGTTACGTCAAACAAGGTCTGTTTTTGCTTCATGATTGACAAATCGTAATCGGGAACAACGTGGAAAGCATCCAACACCTGATCAAGCATCTGACGGTGCTGACCGGATACGCAAACGATCGTTTGCAAATTCTTTCGTGTTTTCAACTCATTCACCAAAGGACACATCTTGATCGCCTCGGGACGTGTGCCGAAAACAAGCATTACTTTTTTCATTTTGATTTCCTCTTATCTCTATTAGAGTCTCCAAAATCTCATACCTGTAGTCTCGAGATCTTTTATAGCATAGAGACCTTTGACATCCAGTAATACTTTTTCTTCATCCGGTCCCTCTGCAAACATTGCTTTGATGTCATTTAACGAAAGTTGTTTGAACTCATTGTGTGCTACAGCAACAATAATACAGTCGGCATCTTTAACTTCCGCGAGAGGCGTTAAAGTTACTCCATACTCATGCATAGCATCCCGTTCGCTGGCCCAAGGATCTACCACAATGGGGTTGATTTCATAACCATTAAGAGTTTTTATAATATCGTCGACCTTACTGTTTCTCGTATCCGGACAGTTTTCTTTAAAAGTAAGTCCTAAGATAACAACCTTAGCCTTTTTGGGAGCCTTCCCTGCGGCGATCATTTGTTTAATCGCTGCTTCTGCAACAAACTTACCCATACCATCATTCACAATTCGTCCATTCAAAATAATCTGGCTGTGATAACCAAGTTTTTCTGCCTGATAAGTGAAGTAATATGGATCTACTCCGATACAATGGCCGCCAACAAGTCCAGGACGGAATCCCAGAGCATTCCACTTGGTATTCATGCCATCTACAACTTCGTTCGTATCAATTCCCATGCGATCAAACACCATTGCCAGCTCATTCATAAAAGCAATATTGATATCACGTTGACTATTCTCCACAACTTTAACAGCTTCAGCAGTTTTAATTGTAGATACAGGGTAGGTACCAACCTCAATGACCAGATCATATACCTTTTTAATTTCTTCCAACGATTCTGCATCCATACCGGAAACAATTTTATGAATGTTTTCTAAGCGATGAACCTTGTCACCGGGGTTAATTCGTTCGGGAGAATAGCCAACCTTGAAATCCACTCCACATTTCATTCCCGATGCCTTTTCCAAAATAGGCACACAAACATCCTCCGTCACCCCGGGATAAACGGTAGATTCAAACACAACAATCGATCCCTTTTCAAGATTTCTACCTACAATCTCACTCGCGCCAATCACAGGAGACAGGTCTGGAGTATGATCTAAATTAACAGGTGTAGGCACAGCAACAATGTGAAATTTTGCAGCCTTAAGCTTCTTCTCGTCAGATGTAAATTCCACAGTGGTTTTCCGAATTACTTCATCTCCAACTTCTTTGGTCGGATCAACGCCCGATTTGTAAAGCTCAATTTTAGCTTTGTTTAAATCAAATCCAATTACTTTTACCCCTTTATTAGCAAAAGCAACGGCAATCGGCATTCCAACATAGCCAAGACCAACCAAAGAAATTTTTTCTTTTCCATTCAATATTTTTTCGTATAAACTCATTTTGTTCTCCTTCTTCATCGTTTACTGTTATTTATTGTATTTTGTTTTATTGGGTTCTTTTGCATATAAAATACCTTTTAACGTTATCGCCTCTAACATCAAAATAGCATTAGGGCGCAAAGCCTTTACAAACAAAGGCAAAATCAAGCTGGTAAATATCTGTGTGATCAAAGACGCAGCGGCAGCTCCGCTTGTCCCCCAAATGGGAATAAAAATAAAATTTAGAAAAACATTTAAAACAGCCGCACCCAAATACAATGTCTTTAAGTATTTCTGCTGATTTCGGCATACAATCCAAGCATTTCTTGCAACCCCCAGATAGGAAAAGGCTGTGTAAAAAGTAATAATTTTCAAGGGCAATGTCGCAGGCATATATGCTTCACCATAAAGAATATTAACGGCAATATCTCCCAAAAGAACAAACAAAACAGACACAAAAAGAGACATATAAAATACAATTGCGTAAAGTTGCCTGTTTTTACGATTGAACTGCTCCTCATTATCCTTTTGATTTATAATAGTGGGATATATCGAGTCAATTATGGCCTGCAAAACAAATGTCCACATTGCACACACCGTGGTTGCAACTGTAT
Source organism: Clostridia bacterium (assembly GCA_017453335.1). Next base: position 23,422 of record JAFTKI010000050.1, on the reverse strand, counting down.
AGTATCCTACCTCAGTTTCATTCAGCATTTGTTTTATCATCAATTTATCGGTTTGACCGTAAATTGCAACCATCATTCCGGACAAAATATAATGATAACTACTGCTTAGTAAGTTTTTCGCTTTTTGCCACGAAACTTTAAATTTCGGCCCATTATATTTTTTATAGGCAATAAGCAAGGCCATACCTAAGACAAGATAGTCCACTGATGTTGAAAGTGCAAACCATTTTACATCTTTCTCGAGAACCAATAACACAATTTTGTAAGCCGCCGTGGCACAATAAGCTATAAAAGATGCAATAGCTGTTACTTTGGATTGGTAAATCGATTGAAACCAATAATTGATGGTATCAAGTGCATGAAATACCAAAGATATACTGCACAAAGCAACAACAATAATCGTAATCGTCTCGCCATAATCCAGCATTCCAACGATAGAGATAATTAGTAACGCAGATGCAAAGCTGGATACAACTCGCAACAAAATACTTGATCCTAAGGCCTCTCCCTGCTCTGCCGGATGATCAACAAAATCTTTAATAATTACGCTATTAATTCCAAGGGTACAAAAGGCCATAAAAAATGAGGTATACGAGGTCGCATATCCAATCAATCCATAGTCACTCGGACCAAGATATCGCGCCGTAAGAACTCCCACAACTAACGACAGTAGCATTTGAGCTACCTTGCCGCCAATCAGCCACCCTGCGTTTTTCAATTCCTTACTCGTAGTAATTTTCATTAAAAAACTTCTCCAAGATTTATTTTTCTACGCTACACTCGATTGCTTTTTTTGCAATTTCACTGTAAAAAAAATCTTTTTTACAAGTTTCCGCAGCTTGTTTCATTGCACTGTATTTTTGTTTATCCTTAAAGATGACCAAAAGCTTTTCTTTTATTTCTTCGACAGTAGCCTGATCAAGGAATTCACTGTTTCCATTTACAAAAACATGGTGCATGCCTTCCCAATCTTTGAACAACATAGGAAGGCCGCAAGCACAAGCTTGCTCCCATAACACAGAATGAGTCCCCGGGAATACGCCTAAATCAGCGGTTAAAAAATAATCATAAACCTTATTAGAAGGAATCCATCCGACGAAAGAAATATTGTCGGACTGAGAAAGAAATTTTATTTCCGACACCATCTCATCGTTAGGCTGACCAAAAACAATCAATTTGATTTCGGGAACCGCCAACTCTTGAACCGCGCGCATTAACAAATGAATGTTTTTTGTTCGATCGATCTTTCCACCCGTAACAATAACAAAATCACTTGGCAAAATATTATTTTCTTTCTTAATTCGTGCTGAAATTTCTTCCTTTTGATCAAATCGGATCAATTCGTCATCAGCACCCATTATCAGCACATCTGTTTTTTGCGGCGAGATTTTGAAATAATCCTCCGCATACTGTTTTCTCCAAGGTGTAACACCGTACACCTTGCTAATATCAGAAGCAACTCTCCGAGCTATATATCTATAATATCCTCTAATCAGTTTGCCTCGTATACCGGTTCGTTCATTAGCATTGTAGTAATCCGCATGATTATCTTGAACAATGACACATTTAGGATTGATTCGTTTTTTATAGCGCACCACGTCCAATATACTGGAACTACATAATCCATGAAAAAAGACAAAATCGGGTTTGATTTTTTCCAGATACGGGTACACTTCAAGCTTAGAATTCAAATTAGATAAAATCCTGTGAATATATTTTTTGTGCTGTAGGCGTATCACCCGAACTCCATCATTCAGCATATAATCCACACACTCGGTCGAAACGATTTGCCCCCCGTTGTGCTGCTTATTTGGAACAATGACTGTAACATCGTGGCCCGCTTTTCTATGGTACTTCGGCAACAAATTATCTTGATATCCCCAATAATCGTTATAAACGGCATTAGGTGCTATATGCACAATCTTCATACAAATCTATTTCCTCCTTAAATATCATACATATCAAAACTTTTCGCTCTGTCCATATATTCTCACGCCTGCACGGACTTCATAGATCCAAATAATTTCATTCACATAATCCAACAACCCGTTCCTTTGGATTAAACATCAAACCGACTCTTGTACATCTTATTAATAAAAGAAACACTTTAAAAAATCCAGGGAAGGATATGCACTGGCGCACAGCACATAAAAGTTCTTAAATTAGGATATAATCTTGCACGCTCTAAAAATGTGTAAAAGCCATTTTAAGATAGGAACACTTTTTATAGATCAGCTCAGTATATAAAATAAAAAAGTTAGCTTTCCAAATTTCAAGCGGTTTTCAATTGGAGTATGGAGCGTTCCCGGCTCATCGGCTGGGTTTCAATAATGTGATACTCTTCGCCGACTAATGAGTATCACCCGTCTACAAGCGTTTTTTGACGGCGGTTATAAAGATTGGAGGCAATACGAGCTTCAATTGCTCAATCTCTCCTTGTACAAATCGACATATTCTTGAAATCTGTCACTCATATTAAAAGCACTTGCGCGTTCGACACATGCCTGCTGGGAAAACGGGCGCTCCTCGCAAATACGGCACACTTCTCGTTTGATAGCATCAAAGTCATTAACAGCCACCGCAACACCGCAAGTTTCATCAAGGATTTCGGGACTTCCTCCGGTACAAAACGTCAGAACCGGTGTTCCGCACGCCAAAGCTTCCATATTCACAGTGGGAAATGTATCTTCTCTGGTCGGATTTAAAAACACATCTGCGGCAGTATAAAGTTCCGCAAGTTCGGCTTGATTGGAAGTCCTCGGAATGGTGGTAATGTTGGTTGGCAAACCGCTGCCTGTTTGTTTGCCCATTCCAACTAAAACAATTTGATAATTTTCATCAAGCACCTTTGACAATTCGAGAAAAACGTCCAATCCCTTTCGTTTGCCCCAATCAGAGGAAACACCCAAAACAATTTTCTTATTCTCAAGCCCGTACTTCTTTCTGAAATCCCCCGCTGTCGGTTTAAAAACGGACAGATCAATCCCATTATGAATCACTCTGACAGGATATTTACGCAAAAAAGACTGTTGTACCATTTGAGAAAGCCACAAGGAGGGGGTTACGATGGTTAAATCTTGTACACCGCAAAACCATTTTTTCTTTAAATGATACATTTTTCGAGACGTATCAATACACATTCTGGGATAAATTTTCGGTTGTGGGCAATGATGACAACCGGTTTTCCATTTATCACAGTTTATCATTGAAAAATGCGGACAGTGTCCCGTGAACGTCCAGCAATCATGCAAGGTCCAAACAACCTTTACGTTGTTTTGCTTGATATAACGAAACAACATCGGAAAATTAATGCAAAAGGTATGCAAATTGTGCAAATGAATAATATCCGGATTAAACTTCTTTAATTCCTTAATCAGTTGGCGTGTTCCTCCGGTCGAATACATCCCGTTTCTTCCCAATATCGTTCCTGCATAAAAGTGAAAGCAAGCCTCGAGCCGATTACCCCAATAAAAGTGATCAGGAATTTCGGGAAAATCAAGATGGGTATGTCTCAGAAACCGTATCGGCGAGTAGGTGCGCACTTCATCTCCGCCATTCCGAACTCTTTGTGCAATTTGAAGCATAATTTTTCCGGTGCTTCCATTCACCACAACATTGATTTCGGCAATTTTCATGCGTTCCCTCCTGTATTAGCTCTCCATCTTTTCACGTATTGGCTGTGTTTCAACAGTCTGCCAACATATCCGTCAAGCAAACAAAACGAAGCAAACATCCATGGCATACCAACCAATACAGGCTCTACCAAAAACTCAATATACAATATGAGGTAGGTACAGAAAACCAGTTGACGGAAAACGAACGGAAACTCCTTGTTAGAAATGCATTTAACAAAATGCTTTAACGAATTCAGCATGAAAACAACCACAGCAATAAAAGCAAAAATTCCCGCTTGATCATACGTATCCAAATAGAGATCGTGCGCATAACCTGTTTGATCCTGCAAGTGTCCGCCTCCAAACGGATAGTCTAACATATTCTCAATAAAGTACAACTTATTATCCAAACGGGCATCTTCATCGAGGTCTATGCTACTGCTTTTTCCGAAGAAACGATCATATATCGGCGAATCCTCAACATAGGTTTTTATACCAAAAATATCACTCTGATATAAAACCACCAAAAAAATCGCAATTACAATGAAAATGACTAATAAATGAAGCTTTCCCCGTTTTTTCGTCATAAATCGAAACAGAAACGCTGCAACCAAGGCAATCAGCGCCAGAACAAACAAAGTTCTACCTGACAGGATCAAGTTGTATCCCAGTACAAGCACAATGGATATCCATGACGCAAGCTTCAATTTTTTACTCGTATCGGAGAAAATACATGCGGCGGCAACTGCAAGAGGAATACACCCCAAGGATGCCTGACCTGTTGCACTCATAACGCTATTGGTCCAAAAATCTCTCGTATTACGGTCATTAACAACCGAAGCATTGATGCTCCAGTTTAAAAGATAATGAATAAACGGACCAAGCGCAATCACCGCAAGTAAAAAATAGAATAAATAATATGAAACCGATTGATTGGAATGATTACGATCATCATTTAACAAACTGGTTCCTAAAACATAACAAAGAAAATACGTGAAAGGCTTTAAAATACCAAATCCTTCCAAGGCATCTTCAGGAGAGAACATCAGCCACGAAACTGCCAAAAGGATCAATGAAAAGCAGGCGATTCCGTCAATAACTATTTTTCTGTTTGGTTTTAAACAAAACCATCCAACCGCGATAAAAATGAAATAAAAATATCGGTTGATCACATTCATCGTTGCCATACAAACAAGCAACAAAATAATGATATTATTCAGTGTCAACTTGTTTTTTATTTGAATTTTGGAATTCATTCTTCCTCCCCCTTTAGGGTCTTGCCGTTATATATGCATACCAACAATTTTTATTATTCAATCAGTTCTTTAAGCGTATCCACATATTGAGTATAATCAAAAAGCTCTTCTGCAGTTTTGCGAGCATTTTTACGCATTGCCGCTTGATGTTCATCGGTAGAATTCAACACTTTTTCCAAAGCTTTGCAAATACTGTTCGGAGAGTTATCCTGCGCGATAAACGCATTTTCCCCGTCCCTCAAATACAAACCAAGATCGGAAGAAAGATTACATACAGGAGGCGTTCCGCAAGAAAGGCTTTCCACAATTTTGGTTGGGAAACCCGCTTTTGCATAACGCAAGCTCGCGTCTCGGAATAAAAGTGTGTAATCCGCTTCTCTTACGTAACGAACGGCTTCGTTATGGGGGACTCTTCCATGTGCAGTCAGAACACCGCGCAACTGCTCCAGCGATTCCGGGTTCACGTCACAAACAGTTTTCAATTGATGCTCGTTTACTCCGACAATGTGCAGCTCAACCAGCGACTTTTGTTCATCTGACAATAAACAAAAGCCTTCGATGATGTTTTTTAGGTAATCTTTTTTCCCGGGAGATCCTACATACGAAAATCTTGTTTTCTGATGCTCACCCTTTTGAATCAGATTACTTTCAATGGAACAAACATCCATGATCACGGGAACACGTGCCACCTTATCGCATCTGCTTGAAAAATGCTTCTCCAAATACGAGCTGATTGCCATAATTCTCCAGTTTCGATCCATCAGCTTTGTGTTGATCTCATTCCTCATTTGATACGTTTTGGAATTTTCTCCATCTTTGAATTGTTCGGGTGAAAACCATTCCACACTGTCATGTACGAGAGTAATATCTTTATTTTTAGCATACCGAGCAATTTTTTTAATGGAAGACGGAAACACATCCGCCACCAAAATCAAGGAAACGTTATGGCATTTTTTCTTGACAAATCGCATCATACGACTGCTAAAAGTAGCTCTATAAAGCGCACGGACATACTTATTCTTTGATTTCGGGCGGCATGAAATATAATCAATACCATCGTAATTTAAAATCCGCATATCCGTTGATTTGCCATAACCGACCACCATTACGTGATACCCTAACATCTCCAAAATTTTAGCAGTAGCATGTTGGCGAATCGCACCGGCATCTTCGCAAGGATACTGATTTTCTGTAATAATGACTGCCTGCTTCATTTAAATCACCTATTTTCCATGTTTTTATAGTTCTTTGCTTTATAGCTTTAACTGAGACAGTTGCTTCTCGTGAGCTTTGATTTCTTCTTCGGTAAATCTCATTTTTATTATTTTAGCAGGAACACCGCCAATAATCGAATAAGGGGGAAAGCTCTTTGTTACGATCGCACCTGAAGCAATGACCGAGCCTCTTCCGATCACGCACCCCTTAAGAATGGTAACGTTGGAACCGATCCATACATCATTTTCAATAATCACATCCTGGTCATTTTCGGGATGCTTTTCACTGTCCGTAACCATGCACATCGGTTTCCCGACAACATCAATTCGGTGGTCTCCAGTTATAATAGTTACGCCAGGACCAAACATCACATAATCTCCAATAACCGTTTTGGCTCTTGTCGTCATAATTCTGGTTCCTACTCCCAAAACTGTATGGTGACCAACAGAAATATTGGATATTCCGCTAAAACTACAGCCTTTCGCTACACGAACATTGGATCCGCAAGCAGCAAAAGATTTTTTTACAATAGGTTCCGAAAAAAAACGGTAAAAAAGTTGTCGTACTCTTAGACGTACGTTATAAAGCGATCGGCAAAAAGCATTTCCTTTGCTCATATAATACCTCAATTTCCTTGATAATATTTTTTAAAGGTCTCAACGATCACATCGGTAGCATACTGCTCACGCACCTTTTTAACGGCGCGCTCGGACATCAGTCTACGTTGTTCGGGGTCACTCAAGGCGCGAATGGCATCTGCCATAGCATCCACATCACCAACCGAAACAACCATACCGCAACCGTCCGCCAACATATCGGCATTTGCACCAACATCCGTAGCGATTGCCGGAACACCCATTGCCATCGCCTCCGTCAAAGCCAAAGAAAAGCCCTCGCTGTGGCTGGGGAAAAGAAACAGATCCGCATCATTCAGATACTTCAGCACCTCATCATGAGGTTTTCCTCCCGTTAACGTAATATTATCGGGCTTTTCCCAGGCCAAGACCGCATTACTTGCGTCACCTATCAAACAGAAAGAAATCTCAGGAAACAAGCGCGCCAGCGCATAGATTTCCTCCGCCCCCTTGGCTTCGCTGATTCGTCCAACAAACATGACCTTCTTCAAAGTTTCACGAATAGTTTTCGGGCTCTGCAAAACAGAAGATTCATCAACAAAATTAGGAACTTTTGTTGATGATACGCCATATGTTTTTTCCAAATATACACGGCTGTTTTCGCACAGAATCAAGCGCTCATCGGATAAAGCGAGCAACTTCCCAAGATATTTTTGGCTCGCCGAGCTTTTGATCCAATAAGGAATATCGCAGTGAAAATGCACAATCAAGCGAAGCTTTTTCTTTTTAATTCGTTTGGCGATCAGGTAATCTCGAAAGAGTCCGAAAGAACCGCAGGATGAATTAAGATGAACAGCATCATAGCGCTTGTTTTTCAAGCAAGATTTCAAGTCCTTGAAAATCCGACGCGTTCGAACAAACTCATCCTTCAAATTTCGCTTGGCAGTTCCTTGCTCGGCTCGCTTTCCGACGGCCTCTATATTGACCAGATCACATGACATTCCGTGAGCACCGCATTTGTCAAGGAAACGCTCGGTCCATGTGGCGATTCCGCCGCGGGACACGGTAGATTTAACCGAAATCAATAATAGTTTCATTTTATAGCATCTTTCAAAACATCAACGTATTTTTGCACACAAACCTCGCGGGATGCGTTTTCCACAACGTACGCTCTGCCGTTTTGGGGCTTGCTTTCCGCGTTTTTCATTTCTACGATCGCCTCGGCAAGCGCGCTTGCATCCTCAGGTTCCACGCAAGAGCCTGTTCCCGAGCGTTTCAAAATCTCCGCCAACTCGCTGTCGGTATCGAACGACGCAATGATAGGCGTATCGCAAGCCATGATGCTCCATGTCTTGCTGGGCATGCCGCTGTTTCCAACGCCCTTTTTACAAGTGATCAATGCCACGTCGCCAAGGCTGTAGACCTCGGGTACGCGCTCCTGCGGCAACAGCTTATTGATGATCACGTTGGTCAAGCCCTTGTCCTCAACCGTTTTTTGTGCCGCCGCATAACCCGATCCGCCGCCAAAAATCACAAATTGGATATCCACGCGGTCTTTGAGCTGCTCAGCCGCCTGCAAGACGACACCCGCTCCCTGTGCCGCTCCGAAGTTACCCGCATAAAGAACCGTGAATTTCTCGCGCGAAATACCGAATTCCTCATACAGTTTGTTTTCGTCCTTTGCAACAGGACGAACCGCCTCGGTATCGATCCAGTTGGGGATCACCACGATCTTATCCTCCGGAACACCCTTTTCCAGAATATTTTGCTTCATGCTCTCGCTGATCACAATGATCTTATCGGCGCTGCGGTAGGTGTAGTTTTCGATCTTTCTGCCGATCTTCCACAGAATCGAGCCCTTTTTGGTAAGCCCTGTGGTCACCAGCGAATCGGGAAAGATATCCTGCAAATTATAAACGTATGGAACATATCTTTTGTAACGCTTGGCAAGCTTCTTCTTAACCATGCCGCACAGCACTCCCTGTGTCGGAGGTGTACTGGAAGAATAGATCACGTCAACATCCTTTGCGTGTACACCTTTGTGATGGTGCGCAAGGTTGACAAACACATAGCGCATCGCGCGCATAATGGGGTTTCTTCCCTCGCGGAACATCGAAAAGCGGTGTACCGTCAACTTGCCATCCTTCAGCAACTCGTGCTTTTTCTTGGCGTATTCCCCTCTTGTCTCCTTCGAAACGCCTCTTGTAGGAGTGGGACAGTGTACCTCGATATCAAATCCCGCTTCCATAAACGCCTCTTCCAGATCCTTTGTCAAATGCGTGCTTGAGATCTGCTCGGGCGCATAATAGGGCGATAATTTCAGCAATTTCATCGGTTGATTTGCTTCCTTTATAGATATTAGATTTCATAATCCAATACGAACGGCATGAGCAGCTCGCGCCCATCGGTTCCCGTTACCGATACCATATCGTAAAATTCGTGCGCCATCCGCTCAATATCCTCACGCGAGTCTGCCACAAAATACACACGCGCCAGAACCTGTTGCAGCGTTCCCGCCATGTTGACGGTGTCGCCCTCCTCCAAAAGAGGTACCATACAAATCACGCTGTCAAGCTTCTCGATCCTATTCAAACCACGGATCTTGGCAATCGTTCCCGTTTGAATGTGCAGGCTGAGCTGTGCCGCAACCTTATTGTCGAGCATAAAATCCATCTTCGACATTTCGTCGGCATCATCCATCACACCCGTCAGCGAATGGTTGATCATCCAATGCAAGGGGTTGATCCCCATGATCGGCTCGTATAGAATGGTGTCCAGTGTTCCGCAGAAGCGAAGTCCGGGATCAAAGCAACGGATCTTATCTCCGTCGATAAATGCCTGCACGAAAAAGGTTCCGTTTTCAGGACCGTATTTGTCAAGCAACTTCAGCATTTTGGGATGAACCGTGTTCATATACAGATCCGAATACCGAGAAGGAAATACCGAGATCTGTGAGATTCCGCCAAAGCCCTCCTGCTGAGTGTTCATGTGACGGTCGCCCAGCATCCAGACCTGTATGTTTCCGTCCTTGATCATCAGTGTCACGATAAATTCGGGACGCACCATGTATTGCTCGGCAATGAAGTGTTTTCCCCTCGAAAAGGACTTTGCCTTTTCCATTGCCGCGCGTACCTCGGAAGCATCCTTGCAAACCGTAATTCCCTTTGAGCCACAGCTATCGGTTGGCTTGAGAACAATCGGATACGGCAACGCCTGAAGCTCGGCATCGGTTGATTGCTCGGTAACGCTGTATTCCTCTACAACATCAATCCCGAATTCGCGGCAATGGCGCTTGAAATTCTGTTTGTTCTGCAGATTCTCCCAATGGCCTCTTTCAATATAAAACGGGATCTTGCATCGTTTTGAAACATCAATCACACGGTCGATGATATCCTCATTTCCCAGTGCGGCAATACCGTGAATTTCTTCCCGCTCCACCAGCGCACTGATCGCATCAACATCGATCGCGTCAGCACAGAAAAATTTATCGGAATAGGTGCGAATCATCTCATTGTCGGATTTTCCCGCCGAGTAAATGACAAAGCCCTTTTTGTTTGCGTAGTCGCGGATATAGGGGTAATAGCTGGTACCGCCCAAAACGAGCAGCTTTTTATTTTGCAGATCCATGTTAAAATCCTCTTGTTTATTTACGGAATTATTCGATCTCCCATGTCACGGTCTGTACCGCCTTTTCGCAGATCTCAATCGCCTCCATCGGCGTCTGGGCCTGTGCGATCACAAAGCCTGCGCGGTCGGTACTGCTTCCGATGCTTCCCACCGTGTCACCGACCTTCTTGACGAACGAGATTTCCCGAACGCCCTCGATCGTCTTGGCTTCTTCAACACCGTGGATCGCCTTGATGACTCCCGCCTTCGGTTTGAAGTAGCGAATCGCACTTCCCTTCAAGAACTTCTGTTCGATATCGGGAGTTTCGTTACAGGACAGGCGAATGGTTGCCTCAATCATATCCACACCCGTGGAAAGCGGTACCAAATGCGTGGTGATGCAGTCACCGCCCATACGTGCGCCAAGCTCCACCATGCGCGGACCGTTTGCGGTCAGAATGATCTCCACGTGCGCAGGACCATTTGCAATTCCAACAGCCTTGACCGCACGGCAGGCAAGATCGCGGATCTTTTCCAGATCCTCGGGCTTGAGCATACTGGGCTGATTGTGTCCCATTTCCACGAAGTGCGGCGCACCTGTGGTGAGCTTGTCGGTAACGTTGAGCACATGAGGCTCGCCGTTGAGTGTAATGATCTCAACGCTGACCTCTGGGCCCTTGAGATATTCCTCCACGATCACGCTTCCGCCGCGCCCGTTCTCGGAGCTGTAAGCCACTGCCTCGCGCAGCTCCTCCCTGTCATGCACCAGCATCACGCCGCGGCTTCCCGAATTATCGGTAGGCTTTGTAACACAGGGGAAGGTGATCTTTTCGATCACGCTCTCCAGCTCCCGGGGAGAAGTCAGAACGTAATACCACGGATGCTCCACTCTGTTTGCCTCAAAAGCTCGGATCATCTCGGCCTTATCGGTGGATTTGATCGCCGTATCAAAAGAAATACCGGGAAGCCCCAAGGCTTCGGTCGCGGCGGCGATCGACCGCATCGGCATATCGGTTGCCAGCGTCATGATTCCGTCGGGGCAAAATTCCTTTGCGGTTTTGGTCACGCCTTCGATATCAATGGTGCTGACGTTAAAATATCCATCTGCGTATGGGATACCGATCGCCTTGGGATCGTAATCGATCACACCAACGTAATATCCCAGTTCCTTGGCGCGCTTGATTGCAGGCAACTGCAGGATCGATGCGCCGATAATCAACAGTTTTTTCATTTCTTTCCTACCTCAGCAGTTTCGGTCTGCTTTTGCTCCTCTGCCGTCACCGTTTCGGCTTCGGCAGCGGGCTTTTCCTGCGGCTTGGTGGAAGCATCGGTAACGTAAATGTTTTTGCGTCCCAGCACCGAGAAAACGGTTTTGAAGAGAACCTTAATATCCAGCCACAGCGAAATATGCTCTACATAGTACACATCGTTTTTCATCTTCTCATCCGAGGAAACCGAGTTGCGGAAGTATGCCTGATTGTATCCCGTGATACCGGGACGCACATCCAGTCGTTTTTTGCGGACCTCGTCCAACTGATCATAGCCCTTGTAGCTGGTTGTCAGATGCGCACGGGGACCGATAAAGCTCATGTCACCCTTCAGAACGTTGAAAAACTGCGGAAGTTCATCAATACTGGTCTTGCGGATAAATTTGCCGATCTTGGTTACGCGGGGATCATTCTCGCCGTTGTATGTAGAGCCATCGGCATTGACAATGTTCGGCGCGTTGACCTTCATCGAACGCAGCTTGTACATTTTGAAGATCTTTCCCTTTCGTCCCAAGCGCGGCGCATTGTAAAAAATGGGACCGCGATCGGTGAAGAAAATGATCGGACCTACGATCAGAATCACCAACAGCACAAAGGGCGTTGCGATCAGCGACAGAATAATATCGAATAACCGTTTGAAAAATCTGTAAATCATTTCAGATATCCTTTCAGAATCTCCACATAATTATCAAGAATGTATCCAACCTCCTCATCGGTCAGACGCGTGTGGAGAGGCAGTGAAATCTCATTTTCAAATTGCGCGTAGGCGTTCGGGTAATTCTTAATGTCAAAGCCCAGATTCTTATACGCCGTGTGCATCGGCAGAGGCTTGTAGTGAACATTGCAGGCAATGCCTCTCTCCGCCATTTTGATGATGATCTCGTTTCTTTGCTCACAGGTGATTCCGGGAACACGCGAGAGATACAGGTGTCCCGAGGACTCATGCATATCGGTGTAGTGATTCAGAACCTTTACACCAAGCGGCTTAAGAGCCGCATCAAATCTTTCGATGAGTTCCTTTCTTCTTTTCAGCATTGCGGGATAGCGCTCAAACTGCTTGAGTCCGATCGCTGCCGCAACGTCGGTCATGTTGCATTTGTACCAGGTACCTACGATATCGTATTCCCAAGCACCGAGCTGTGTCTTGGCAAGCGCGTCCTTGCTCTGACCGTGCAGACTCAAAAGCTGCAGCTTCTTATAGATATCGGCATTATCAACACCGGGAATGGTGCGCCATGTCAGCGCGCCGCCCTCCGCAGTGGTAAAGTTCTTGACCGCGTGGAAGGAAAAGGACGAAAAGTCGGCAATGTTACCCGTCATCACGCCCTTGCGGGATGCACCGAACGAATGCGCAGTGTCTGCCATCACGGCAACTCTTCCCAACGCCTTTTGAATCTCGGTGGACGGCTTGAACAGATCCTTTTTGCGCTCCACGATTGCAAAGATACGGTCGTAATCGCAGGGAACGCCGCCAAGATCGATCGGAATGATCGCCTTGGTCTTTGGAGTGATTGCCGCCTCCAGCGCATCGTAGTCCATTTCCAAAGAATCCTTCTGCGTATCAACCAGAACGATCTTCGCGCCAACGTGAGCAATAACCGATGCCGATGCGGTATAGGTATAAGCACAGGTGATCACCTCATCGCCCTCTCCAACACCCAACACGCGCAGAGCCATCTCGGCACAAGCTGTTTGAGAGTTGAGACATACACACATTTCGGTTCCTACGTACTCGGCAATCTGCTTTTCCAGCTTTTTGGTACGAGGGCCTGTTGTGATCCAGCCAGAGCGCAACGCCTCTGCTACTTCTCCGATCTCCGCCTCACTCATATCGGGGGGAGAAAAAGGGATATTCATCTTGTTTTCCATATCCATTCCTCGCTGTTATACTTCAAATTCGAAAATTGTCTACCTTTGAGCAGCTGCTTTAACCATAACAGCACACTACTCCATGCTACTTAATATAGCAATTATAGCACAAGAGCATTAAAAAATCAATACCTTATATTATATTTTGCTATGTATATGATAGAATTTTTCCCTTTTTTTACCATTTTTCTGTATTATATCAAAAAAAATCTCCCTTTTTGAAAACTTTTGCTAAAAAAAGGATCCTCCAAAGAACGACTCCTTGGAAGGATCCTTTTGATTCACTTTTTCAACAGCTCGGGGAACCGAAATCACGCTTCGGGAATCGTCAGAACAACCTTTCCGACGTTTTCGCCGCGATACAGGATATCGTGTGCCGCCTCTGCCTCGGTGATCGAAAGCGTTTTGTAGATGGTGGGCTTTACCTTTCCCTCTGCAACAAACGGCCATACGTCACGCACAAGGCTTGCAAGGATCTCTGCCTTGACAGCGGGCGTACGCGAGCGCAGAGTACTTCCGATGATGCGGACATTGCGGACGTAGATGTTTTTCAAGTCGATCTCGGTCTTGGTTCCTGCCAGAGCCGCGATCATGATCCAGCGCGCGCCGTGTGTCAGATACGGCAGACAGGTACCCATCATCTCACCGCCCAAGCAGTCGATGGCAACATCCACGGAACGGCCTGCCTCAAGCTCTGCCTTCAGCACGTCGGCAATATTCTGCTTCTTGGTGTTGACCACAAGATCTGCACCAAGGTGTGCGATCGACTCCGCCTTTTCGTCCGAGATCACCGTAGTGATCACGCGAACACCGAAGGCCTTTGCCATGGGGATCACAACACTGGCAAGTCCACTGGCACCTGCGTGCATCAGGAGCGTATTGCCCTTTTGGATCTTGCCCTCGATGAACAAATTGAGATATGCGGTTGCAAACGCCTCGGGGATCGCCGCTGCCTCAACCACCGAGCAGTTCTCGGGGATCGGCATGAGCATATCATAACGAACGGTTACGTACTCGGCATATCCACCGCCGCCAAGCAGGGCACAAACCTTATCGCCAAGCTTCCAAGCCGAGCATTTTGCCGCTTCCTCACCGATCTGGACCACGGTTCCCGCGATCTCAAGTCCCATCCAATCGGGGCAACCGGGAGGGGGCGGATAATCGCCCTCTCTTTGCATCAGATCGGCTCTGTTGAGTGCCGCCGCCTCAATTTTCACCAGCACCTCGTCGGGCTTCATCACGGGATCCGCAACATCGCTCCAATGCAAGCTTCTGTCCTTTTTATCAACCAAAATTGCTTTCATGTTTATTCTCCTTTTTTCCAATTCAGTATATCAAGCTCTGCCCGAATGCCTTCCGGCACCGTGGCAAAATCTTTTTTTGTAAGCCCCGTAACCGACAAAATCTTTGTGCTGTCGATATCCCGGTCGAACTTTCTGTCGTAGTACCATCGAATCAAAAAGCTTGGCTTCTCTTTTTTCTCGAAGGTTTGAACATAGTCCTCGTCACTCACCCATTCCACACGCACACCCGTTTCGGCAATATATGCATCGGCAACATCGCTCCACGTCATGCCGTGTCCCGAATAAACGGTAAACGCCTTGCCGATGGCATCTTCCTTGAACAGCAGGTTGGCAATCAGCTTACCCGAATTTCCCGCCCAATCAAAGCCTGCGCCAAAATTCTTGACCGATGCGGGCAGCAAAAGCGGCTCGCCCGATTCGGCTTTTTCCAACACGTCTGTGTGAGAATTCATCAAAATATCCAACCGTTTGTGCGAAAACGAGATCACAGGACGAACGACCGTCCAATGCTCCCCCTCGCGCTCGCCAAACAAGTAATCCTCACAAAGTGCTTTTTTGACACCGTAACCGTCCTCTGCCAGAAGTCCTTCGAGCGGATATGCCTCGTGCAAACGCGGTGCGGTTTCTGTAACAGGATGCTGCTCGTTGGCATACACACGGTATGACGAAAGAAAGATCAGATGGTCGGTGTTTTTCATCAAAAAGGGATGTACCCGTTTGTACTCCTCCTCATCGGAATAGTGCATAAAGTTGACAATGCCGTCGTAATGCGTTTTTGAAAACAGCGCCTCCATCAGTTCATCGGTAACGTAGCTTTGAATAAAACGCAAAGAGGGATGATCCGAGATCTTGTCCTCGGGGCAGATCACGTCCACGTAGGCACCTTTGCGCAAAAGTTCCTTTGCCGTGTAGGTTCCCAGAGTTCCGCCGCCTGCCATCAAAAGGACTTTTTTATTTTTGTACATCTCAAAACGTCTTTTACATACCACAGCATTTCAGGATCAGCTTGTAAAGCTGAAGCTCGTAATCAAGCGTGTAGGGGTTGGTCTTCTCGCCGCGCACCATTGCCGCAAATGCCTGCATCATCGATTCGTAGCGCTGGAAGGGCTCGCAGGTCTTTTCCACCTTCGTTGCGTGTCCGTCCTCGTCAAGATAACGCTCAAGCTGTGACGCTGTGAGCATATATTTGCCCTCCGCGCCTTTTTCCAAGGGTTTGATCTCCAGTGTGCGCTCGGAGCCGCAGATCACCAGCTGACGGCGCGCATATCCGCCGATCTCACTGCCTCCCATGCGGATCACCGAAATACCGTTGGGATATTGCAGTACGGCAAAGCCCAAGTCCTCGGTATTCACCCCGTCAATTCCCGTTGCAGTATTGAGCGGAATGGCCTTCTCGGGCATTCCCTGGATCTGCAGAACCAGGTCTACCAAGTGACAGCCGAGATAAAACATCATGCCGCCCTTGAAGCTTGCAAACCACTCACGCGTAGTCTTTTTATCAAAACGGCTCATGTGCGCTTCCACGCTGTAGATCGTTCCGAACTCACCCTTTTTCACGCGCTCGATCGCATCGGAGATCAGGGGATTGTAGCGGTACATATAGCCGATATGGAAGGTCTTACCACCCGCTCTCGCGCTCTCGATCAAGCCTTCAAAATCGGCAAGATTCTGGCTTCCCGGCTTTTCCATGTGAATGTGCTTTCCCGCATTCACCGCCATTTGCGCGTATTTGGTCAGATGGATCTCATCGGTCTCCACGGCAACCGCCTCAATGGTGGGATCATTCAGAATTTCCTCCAACGTCAGCTCGGGATACCCGTCGAAGAAATGCAATTTATCCGCGCAGGTCTCCCGCTCATCCTCCACCAGCGCGTAACCGACCAGATCAAACAGCTCGGGATGCTGACTGAGCGTATAAAACACCTCGGGGGCGTGGCTGTATCGGTTCATACCGATCTGTGCAATTCGAATACGTCTCATAACAATCTCCTTTTTGTTTACATTCCACAGCACTGCAAAATCAGCTTGAAAAGCTGCAATTCGTAATCGGGCGTATATGGATTTTCGGTCTCCCCGCGAATATTCCGCGCAAAGGAGCGCATCATTTCCTCGTAGCGTTGGAACGGCTCACAGGCGGTCTGCTTTTCTACCGTCGTTCTTCCGTCCGCGGCAACAGAACGCTCGATCTGCTTGCTGTCCACTCTGAGCGCACCTTGCGCGATCGCCTCCAAGGGCTGAATTTCAATCGTCCGCTCGGAGCCGCAGATCACAAGCTGACGGCGTTCATATCCGCCAACCTCCACAGCACTCACGCGGATGATCGCACTTCCCTGCGGATATTGCAGGATCGCACAGCACATATCCTCACTTTCGGCTCCGTTGATTCCCGTAACGCTGTGACACGGGATCACATTTGTGGGCGTTCCTTGAATCTGCAAAACAAGATCGATCAGGTGACATCCCAGATAATACATCATGCCGCCGCGGAAGCCCGCAAGCCACTTCTGCTTTTCTTTACGCTCCAAACGGCTCATGTGTGCCTCGGTGCAGAAGATCTTGCCAAGCTCGCCATTCTTCACGCGCTCGATCGCACGGGAGGCCAGCGGATGGTAGCGATACATATACCCAATCGAAAAGGCTTTTCCGCTCTTTTTCACGCTCTCGATCAGCCGTTCAAAATCGGGAAGCGACTGACTGCCCGGTTTATCCATAAACACATGCTTGCCCGCATCGATCGCCATTTGTGCATATTTTGTCAAGTGGATCTCATCGGTCTCCACCGTTACGGCTTCGATCGTGGGATCCTTCAAAATTTCCTCAAGCGTCAGCTCACGATATCCCTCAAAGCACTTCAGTCGGTTAGCGCAACGTTCCCTCTCGTCCTCTACAAGTGCATATCCTGCCACATCGAAATACTCGGGATTCGTTTTGAGCGTATCAAAGATCTGCGGTGCATGAATGTATCGATTCATGCCGATCTGTGCGATACGAATCGGTTTCATCACACAACTCCTTTAAAGAAGCTCCCAATCGAACTGCACGATGGGAAATTCCTTTTCGTTGGCAAGGCGCGTGAACACCTCGAACGCTTCATTCGGCGAGTGAACCTCGTTCACAAGGCAGGCAAGATCCAATCTGCCATGGCGGATCATTTTCAAAATCGCCTCAGCATCGTCCTTTTCGCTCCACCAGCCCTCGGAAGACTCGAACTTAGGGCGCGCCATAGTGTGCGCTCCGATCATTGTGATACCGGGGCAATGCACCTTGCGGTAATAATCGATGGTAAAATCGGAGTTACGGGTACAGCCAAGAAGCGCGATTCTGCCGAACTTCTTCATGCAATCCAGCACCATATCAAGCCCCTCGCCTCTGCCCGTGACCTCAAGGGCAACCGCCGCACCGCCGCCCGTCAGCTTCTTGACCTCTTCCACAAAACCGTCCGCAAAAGGATCCAGCGCGTAGTCCGCTCCCAGATCCAAAGCCTTTTGGCGGCGACTTTCAATAGGATCCACCGCGACGATCGGAACGGCACCTGCCGCGCGGAGAAGCTGTACGCCGATCAAGCCAAGCACACCAAGTCCCATCACGATTGCAGGCTCACCAACCTCTAAGCGGCATTTGCGAAGCGCCGCCATCGGGAAGGTTGCAATATGCACGAGAGCCCCCGCATCAAAGCCGACCTCTCCCAAGGGATATACTCTTCTCTCGGTCAGCACGTTGTACTGTGCGTGCTTTGTCCACGAGCAAGCCACACGGTCACCTACGGAAACCGAGGTCACACCCTCTCCAACTGCCTCAACAACGCCCGCAATGCTGTATCCCACCTGACGGGGGAAATCAACTGCGGGAGCGTGTCTTCCGTGTACGTTTGGATCTCCGATCAGATTTGCCTTCTCGGTTCCAGAGCTGATCGTGTCGCGCACGCTTCTCACCAAAACCTCACCCGCACCCGGAGTTGGCATGTCCTTTTCTATCAGTTCGGCAACACAAGGAGCCGTAAAAATAATATTCTTGTTTTTCATCAGTAAGAGCTCCTCCCTTTCTTTCTGCTTTAATTATAAACGCTTGACAAGCGCTTCGCAATATGCTATACTGTGAAATAGCAGACACGATTCTCCAAAAAAAAGACAAAAAAGGCGGTTTTTCAAAATGGACAATATACGTTTCTACAATTCATTTCGGTTTGCCGTTCTCACGCTCAAAAAGAGTAAGCATACCGACATTTCAAACGGAATCGACCGACACTTCATCGGACGGATGCACCGCGGCTTTGGAAAGATCGTAACCGACAGCGGTGAGGAGCTTTTGCTTTCCTCGGGTGATGTGTTTTATCTGCCGCTCGGGTTGCGGTATCACTCCTACTGGACGCCCGAAAAGGGCTCGGACAGTATTGTAGAATGGGAGTCATACGGCTTTGATTTCTTCCCCTGTAAATCGGGACGGCAATACGCGATGCAAAAGCTTTCGCCATCCGAAACGGCACTTTCCTATCTGGATCGGATCGCACTCACGCATGAGGAAAAGGTCTCCTCTGTTGGGTTTCTGTACGCCTTTTTGGGAGAGGTCTTCCCCACCATGAAGCGAAACGATACCGACAGCCAACGCGAGCTGTTTTCCATAGCAAGGCATTACATCTACAACCATCCCGACTTCAAGGTTCCCGAGCTTGCACGGCACTGCGGTATGAGCGAATCGGGGCTCTATGCATTTTTCCGCTCTTATGCGAAAACCACTCCCATTGAGGAGAAAAACCGCATCCAAGCCAACCGCGCGGTAACGCTACTGGGCTCAACCGACCTCTCGATCGAGGAGATCAGCGACCGTATCGGCTTTCAATCAGTGGCATATTTCCGAAAAATACTCAAACAGCAAACCGGAAAAACCCCCACCGAGATTCGTCGGGAGCAAACACAAAAATACGAGATCTGAAGTGACATCAATCGACTCATTTCGTTGCCTTTCGCGCCGCGCGACATATACTATCAGTAAGCGGCGGTAAAAAATTCCTGCCCCAATCTTTCCCCTCGGTGTTTAAACCGCTTGCGTGAGAGGAAAGAATAGGAACAGAGAGATGCCGATACGGCAAACCACAAGCGAGAAAGGAAAACGAGAATGAGTGTACGACGCGGAGATATTTATTACGCCGATCTGAGTCCTGTGATCGGCTCCGAGCAAGGCGGGCTTCGCCCCGTTCTGATCATCCAAAATGACATTGGTAACCGATACAGCCCCACCGTGATCGCCGCCGCGATTACGTCGCGTATGAGCAAAACCCGACTCCCAACCCATATCGACATCTATGCCGATCAAGTGGGCTTGGCAAAGGACTCGGTGATCTTGCTGGAGCAGATCCGTACATTGGACAAACGACGTCTGAAAGAAAAAATGGGACACTTGGACGAGGCAACCATGAACCACGTCAATACCGCAATCGCCATCAGCTTCGGTCTGGGGAACGCCGAAGAGGATGCCGCCAACCGCGCTATGATGCAGCGTGCGCCTGCCTACGTCCCAAGAACCTCCTCTGCCGTCGCCAGCACCGCCGATGGAGAGAAGAAGGTGTTTTAGAGGGAGTGAATTGCGGGGGAACTTTTTGAAGAGAAGGACATGTGGGGCAAGCCCCACACGGCATTGGTCGCCTTCGGCGCTTCAATGCCCCCCCGCACCCCCTCAAGAATTTTCATCAAATAAGAACCGCCGAGCTTGCATGAACCGCTAAACACGACTCACGCAAACTCGGCGGTTTTTATGAAACAACGATGGTGCAAATACTATAAAACCCGCGCAAACTATTATATATAAACGCTTTAACGATATGGCTTTTTTTCATCGGTCAATCCCAAAATATAATCTACACTGGTACCGTAAAACTTGGCAAGCTTAATTAAAATTGCCGAAGGAACATCGTTTTCACCTGTTTCATACTTGGAATAGCCGGTTTGCGACATTCCCAACATAGTTGCCACCTTGGTTTGATTCAAGTCTCGATCCTCTCGCAAATTTCGAATTCGCTTATACATAGCAACACCTCTTTTCTATTACTTTATGTAATCATTATAAAATAACCTGATTCAGGGTATTGACTTTTAACCTGAAACAGGTTATAATATTATAACAACATCGATAAGGAGAGGAGGATCGATGTATAAATATGTTTTAAGAAAGGAGGAATCAACAAATGTCCGCAAAAGAATATGCTATTCTTATTGAAAATCAGTTGAGATGTGTCTGTCCCTCTGTGTTGGGAAAAAGCGATGAAATTGCAGCAGATCCATATAAACAGATCCTTCAAGCCCTGTCATACAGAGCCTCAACCGAAAAGTTAAATCGTTTTCAGCTTTTATACCATGGAATAGCAGATCAAAGTTTACAAGAGTTGATCAACCAAAACTATGATCTCGATCAACTGATTAGAGATTTGAAAAATGCACTTACAGACAATTAAAAAGGAGAAAAGCGATGAAAAAAACAATTTTATTTTTACTAATAAGCATTCTTGTGATCTCACTTATATCCTGTGGATCCGAAACCAATGAATCCAACAACGCAAATCCAGCGTATCAAGCCGTAATAAACCGAATAGAAGCAATTAAAAATATTAGTGATGCATCTGTCGATTCGCGTACCAAGGTCGATACAGTCAGAAGTCAATATGATGCGTTGGATGATCAAGCCAAGGCGCAAGTAACCAATTACGATCTATTACTTAAGCTTGAAAGACGAATAAAATTTTATAGTGCGAGAGAAGAAGCTGAAAGTGAGATAAAAGATTGGTTCAATGCAAATCTAAAAAATCCGAGTTCTCTTGAGACACATGGTACTAGTATAATTGTATACTGCGATACATCACATGAAAATCCTGTATTAATAAGTGCAGAAGTTGATTATTCCGCTCAGAACGGATTTGGCGGGACAAACAGAGAAACCAAATATTTTTATTATAAAGTATCTCCTTCAACCTTTGATGGATATTATGACTTGGAAGAAATCAGTATTGGGACATATCTTGACCTGTATGAAGAATGGAATGTTGTAAATTTTGGGAATTTCTTATGGTAAAAAACTATTACCACCGAGCACTTATGCTCGGTGGTAATATATCAACGATAGCGTCTACAAGCCACTCTTTTAAAAACAACACAAAAATGCAGTAAAATTTTTCGTAAAACAACCCTTGGAAATCTCAAAAAGGGGTTGACAAACGAGGAAAAAGCGTGTATAATATAATGGTCGCAGATCCTATGCAACCGGCGGATTGCGATGAGTACACGGAGAAGTACTCAAGAGGCCGAAGAGGCGCCCCTGCTAAGGGTGTAGGTCGGTTATACCGGCGCGAGAGTTCAAATCTCTCCTTCTCCGCCATTCAAGTCCACAACATCACTGTTGTGGACTTGTTTCATATAAGGAGTAACACAAGATGCCTGAACTAACACGGACACAAGAAAATATATTGCGTGTACTCAACACAGCTATTACAAACTTTAACCGTTCAGAACAATATTTGATTAAGAATGATTTAAGTGAGCGGTGTATTTGTTCTAAATTTGCCTCGTATTTAGAAAGAGCTCTTGTTGGGTCGCCATTTGAAAATTACGTCGTTGATGTTGAGTATAACAGAGGATATGATGGAAAGGATAATGCTTCAAAGCTTTTAAATGGCAAAAAAATTGTTGTAGATTTAATTGTACATAAAAGAGGATACGATCCCGAAACAGGCTTTGACAATCTGTTCTGTATTGAAATGAAGAAGGAATACATTAATCCCGATCTGCGTTTCGATCAAGAAAGGCTGGCTATTATGACAAATCCGTATGGGAATTTCAAATATCGTGCAGAATTTATGATTTTAGCAAGGGCAAATAAAAGACAAGAAGAATATGGACTTTACATAGAATCCAAATATTACAATCCAATAGATTATTGATGTATCAAGGAGGTCGAAATGGCATTTACGGAAGAAATTAAAAAGGCAATTGACGAATACTGTTGTAGAGATCTCAATAATGACGAATGGTACGAAAAGCAATTTGATTTTATAAAAGATATTACACTGAAAAGTAGAATAGCATGTGAATTTAAAAACGTGCGATACATATACAAGATATTTGAGGGGTTATCTGCTAAAGATGAGCTCTACCTTGCCGAAGTTCGCTTGCAAATATTAATGTATGCGTCTATTTATGAAGCTGTAATCCACTATTTGCTTTTCGAAGAGTATTACAAGAACGAAGAAAAGGTGAAAGATTTATTACTGCAAAAAGTAAACAAACCTTTTTGTATCCCACCTAAACAGCATACGGAGTTAGAATCTCTTTTATCTCATGATGGAAAACAAATTATCCCTTACTTTTCAACTACTCAAAAAAGGGATATCACCAAAATACGATTTGATGAAAAATGCAAACTTGCATTTGAATTGGGAATCCTAGCAGATATTCCAGAACAATCTGAACACCCTTCTTCCATTGTTTCCGCAGAAGATTGTCAAGATATCCCTATGTTTTGTGCAGAATTGATCCGTATATACGAAATACGTAATGCAATTCATATCCACGCTGAATTGAAAAAGGATATTGATTATCATATTGAACTTTCTAAAGTGGCATATAGACGGATGCAACCGTTTATTGCACAAATCAAGGCAAAGCTTATTGCTGATGGTTTATATAGTGAATAAATAGTATTAAACAAGGGAAAGGCATATGCCTTTCCCTT
>JAFTKI010000049.1 GCA_017453335.1 Clostridia bacterium | reverse complement strand
TACTTATACCACACCCCAGCAAAATAGTCAAACTAAAGCATACAATTTTTATTGATCATTCATTTCCCACAACAACTTCTGCAGGCACTATCTTGTTCTTTGCAATAATCGTAACAGTAATCTTCTAAAATACGATTTGCATATTTTGAAGCTTGTATTTCAAGAGAGCGATTATTTTTTTGCTCATCGTCGAGAAAATACCACTGAAAATAATGCGTTAATTCATGGCATAATGAATTATAAACTTCATGCAAAGCGAGATTTGCCGGTATGTAAATTTGCGGATAAATGCGACGGTTGCATTCCTTGTTCGAATAAAAGAGACCGTAACAATAGCCGCCTTTTGATGAACGAAACTTTTCCTGATTGCAAAAGTAAACGTTGCAACGAATCGGGAAATAGAATTCTTTTCTTAAATAACGAACAAAATTGCATATACCTTTTTTGCTTTCGGGAGCAAGTTCATGTGCAAAGTGAAGCGAAAGATTAGATTTAGGTGCTGAATCGGAATAAAATTGAATATTTTCATCGGTTTTTGTTATCCACAAAAAATTATTTGCCATTGAAAACTTCCTCCTTTCGTTCAAGCCTTAAGGTCATTATACCACACCTCCCCCAAAAAGTAAATAGGACGGCTTGAAAATTGGAGCCGTCCTATCGGATTGTTAAAAATCTGTAGTAGCAAAGAAAAAGCCGACGAGCCCCCCGCCTCCCCTGTGTAAGGGGAGGTGGCGGCCGTGGCTGACGGAGGGGTTTTAAAAATATACGTTTTGAGTAAAAAACAATCCCTCACCGCCTGCGGCGGAGCTCCCTTTGCACAAGGGAGCCTTTTTAGCTGTTCAGCCGTTTTTCATCTTCCGCGGTTCTTGTCAAACGCGGGATTGATCGCGTAGAAGTTTTTGCTGTTCATGTTGTCCTGTGCGATGCGTACGGCGTCACCAAAGCGCTGGTAGTGAACGATCTCGCGCTCGCGCAGATAGCGGATCGGATCCAACACATCGGGATCGTCGATCAAACGCAAAAGGTTGTCGTAGGTCACGCGCGCCTTTTGTTCTGCCGCCAGGTCCTCGTTCAGATCGGCAAAAACGTCGCCCTTGGAGGCAATATACTTCATATCAAACGGAATCCCTCCTGCCGATACAGGATAAACGCCCGTGGTATGGTCAACAAAGTACGATGCGTACGGGGTTGCCGCGATCTCTTCCTCCGAGAGATTACGCGTGAGCTGATACACGATAGCCGCGATCATTTCGAGATGCGCGAGTTCTTCGGTGCCTACATCGGTCAGAATCCCCGTGATCTGCTGGAACGGCATCGAATAGCGTTGGTTCAGATAGCGCATCGATGCGCCAAGCTCCCCATCGGGACCGCCAAGCTGTGTGATGATCAGATTCGCCAGCTTGGGATTCGGATTCTTGATCTTGACGGGATATTGCAGTTTTTTCTCATAAGTCCACATTGTCGTCTGCTCCTTTCCTCATCAGTTTGCGTCGGCTTCCCAAGGCCAAGGGGAATCGATCCAGTGCCAATGCTGACGGTCGGTGTTTCCATACATCGTGACAGGGCCGCAGCCGTTTTCATATTCTGTCATCGCTGCCCGTCTTTCCTCGATCAGGCGGTGATAATACTCCAACGCCTGACGGTTGTCGGGATAGGCGTCCAGATACAGGACGGTCTCCTGAATCGCAAAGTCAAGAGCGCGGAGCATTTGCATTTGCTTTTTGCAATCGCATCGCCCGTTTGCAGAAGCATTTCTGTTACAGTTCATCGATCTCATCATAGCACTCACTTACCTCCCCTTCGATAGCCCTCAAACGGAAGCACAAGCTCGGAGAACTGTGTTCCCTGCTTCAGCGCCTCCGTGGGATTGAGCAAACGTCTCCAGCACTGCGTGGGCGAATACACCATCGCAAGCGAGGGGGCACTGTGATGCCCGCCGCATACACTGCCGCACATTTCGGCAGATTCGGTTTCGGTGTCGGGTTCACCGCCGTTGCAAGGCGGGCGAACGGGATATTCGGGCAGAGAAGGCGTTTCCTCGTTATTGAAGACCGGCGCACTCCCCGCGCACAGCTCCCCGCCCAGCATACGGCGCAAAAACTCGTTGTTCGCACGCTGTACGCCGACATTTTTGTTATTTTCGGAATACATTGATTGGCTCCTTTCCATGTTTCATCGATACCCCCGTGTCGGGCGGGGGCACTATTGTTATTTTATGCAATTCCATCGGAAAATGTCTTTTTTTGTCGCTATTTTAGAAAGAGAATTGTTCTTATTTTAATAAAAGGCGTTTAATTCAGATTTTTTTATTGATTTTGGGGAAAGATATTGACAAACAAAAAAAAGAATGCTATAATATATCGGTAAAAACTGTGACGAAGAACTCCGAAAAAGAAAATCTTACAGAGAGCGTGCGGTTGGTGGAAGCACGCAGAAAGTACTTTTTTGCGGGATCGCTTCCGAGTTGATATGCCCAACACCGTCCTCGGTCAGTAAGCGTATTCGTATGGCTGCGTTAAAGCACGGGAGGTCTTTGCCTCCGATAAGGTGCGCTGTCAACAGACGGCGAATATGAGTGGTACCGCGGAAATTTCCGTCTCATGGCTTTGCTGTGAGGCGTTTTTTGTTTTCGCACAAAGCAACAAACCTGTCCGATACGGACGATCCGATATTTTGAAAGAAAATGAACAGGAGAAAAGAAATGGCAAAGGATTACACCAGCACACTCAATCTGCCCAATACAGAATTCTCCATGCGCGCAAATCTGCCGCAGAGAGAGCCCGAAATGCTTAAGTATTGGGATTCGATCGATCTCTACAACAAAATGCAGGAAAACGGCAAGGATAAGCCCTTGTTCCTGTTGCACGACGGACCTCCCTTCTCCAACGGTAACATTCATATGGGTACCGCGATGAACAAGATCCTGAAGGATTTTATCAACAAGTCCAAGACTATGTCGGGCTATCACGTTCCCTACGTTCCCGGCTGGGACAACCACGGCATGCCCATCGAATCCGCGATCATCAAGAAGAACAAGCTTGACCGCAAAAAGATGTCTATCCCCGAGTTCCGCACCGCTTGCCACGCATTCGCTTCCGACTTTGTGAAGGTGCAGATGAATCAGTTCGTTCGTCTGGGCGTTACGGGTGACTGGGAGAAGCCCTATCTGACGATGAACAAATCGTTTGAAGCACGCGAGATCAAGGTCTTCGGTGAAATGTACAAGAGAGGCTACATCTACAAGGGACTCAAGCCCGTGTACTGGTGCCCTGTTGACGAAACCGCGCTTGCTGAGGCAGAGATCGAATATAAGACCGATAGCTGTACTTCTATTTATGTCAAATTCCGCGTGAAGGATGATCAGGGCAAGCTGGCAGGCGTTTGCGATCTGTCCAACACCTATTTCATTATCTGGACGACCACCACTTGGACACTTCCGGGTAACCAGGCGATCTCGCTCAATCCCACCGAGACCTACGCAGTGGTAAAAGCCGAGAGCGGCGAATACTACATCGTTGCCGAGGCACTTGTTGCGGCTACCATGGCAGAAGGAAATGTGGAAAGCTATGAAGTGGTTGCAACCTATCCCGGTCAGTTCTTTGAATACATGACCGCACACCATCCCTTCCTTGACCGCGACAGTCTTCTGACCGTTGCCGATTACGTTACCATGGACAGCGGTACCGGTTGCGTTCATACCGCAGGCGGATTCGGTGCAGACGATAACGTCACCTGCCGCCGTTACAACCTGCCTCCCCTCGTTCCCGTGGATGACCGCGGATATCAGACCGAGGACGCAGGAAAATTTGCAGGTCTTCGCTATGACGAATCCAACGCAGCGATTCTTGCCGATATGCAGGAAAGCGGCGCGCTGTTCGCATCCAAGGAATTCGAGCATGAGTATCCTCACTGCTGGAGATGTAAGAATCCCATCATCTTCCGCGCAACCCCGCAGTGGTTCTGCTCGGTAGATGCCTTCAAGGATCTTGCCGTAGAGGCTTGCGACAAGGTACAGTGGCTGCCCGAATGGGGTGGAGAGCGCATCAAGCAGATGGTTCGTGACAGAGCCGACTGGTGTATCTCCCGTCAGCGTCACTGGGGTCTGCCGATTCCCGTATTCTACTGCGACGAATGCAAGAAGCCGATCTGTAATGATGAAACGATTGCACGCGTTTCCGAGCTGTTCGCAGAGCACGGATCTAACTATTGGTATCAGAAGACAGCCGCCGAGCTGTTGCCCGAGGGCTTTGTTTGCCCGCATTGCGGCGGTAAGCACTTTACACAGGAGACCGACACCTTGGACGGTTGGTTCGACTCGGGCTCCACGCACTTCAGCGTACTGGAGGACAATCCCGAGGTTCGTTGGCCCGCAGACCTCTATCTGGAGGGCGCAGACCAATACCGCGGCTGGTTCCAATCCTCGCTTCTGACTGCTGTCGGTGCAAAGGGCGAGGCGCAGGCTCCTTATAAGACCGTTCTGACTCACGGTTGGGTGGTTGACGGCGAAGGAAGAGCAATGCATAAATCTCTCGGCAACGGCGTTGACCCGTTGGATATGATCAAAAAGTACGGTGCCGATCTGGTTCGTTTGTGGGCGGCATCTGCCGATTACCGCGTGGACGTTCGTGTTTCCGAGGCGATCTTCAAGCAGCTTTCGGATGCTTACCGCAAGATCCGTAACACCGTTCGTATTCTGATCGCAAACCTGGGCGATTTTGATCCCGAAAAGGATGCACTCGCTTATGACGAGCTTTACGAGATCGACCGTTGGATCATTTCCGCAATGAACGATCTGACGCGCGAGGTCCGTGCTTCCTACGATGTGTATGAGTTCCATCCGATCTCGCACAGCATCAGCAATTTCTGCACCACCGAGCTTTCCAAGCTCTATATCGATATCACCAAGGATCGCGTATACACCGAGCGTGCCGACAGCATCGGCCGCCGCAGTGCGCAGACCGCAATGTACTTCGTTCTCTCGGGACTGGTTCGTCTTCTCGCTCCGATCCTGGCATTCACCGCCGAGGAAATGTGACAGGCGATCCCCCACACCGCAAAAGACAAGACCGAGAGCGTATTCCTCAACGATATGCCCGCTTATGATGAAGCACTTTGCTTCACCGAGGTGGCAGAAAAGTGGAACAAGCTCTTCCAGATGCGCGATGACGTGATGAAGGCGCTGGAGCTGGCGCGCAACGAAAAAAAGGTTGGTAAATCCTTGGATGCAAAGGTAACGCTTTACACAGAGGATGCCGAGATGATGGAAATGCTTCAAGCGTTTGGCAAGGAGCTGAACACCGTATTCATCGTGTCCGGCGTAACGCTTTCCAACGAAAAGGCTCCCGAGGGAGCGCACACCGAAGGACTTTCGGGAGTCAGCGTTCTGGTTGAGCCTGCAGACGGCTGCAAGTGCGACCGTTGCTGGACTTACTCGACCGAGGGTGAGCATACCGAGGACGGCGGATTCCTTTGCGCACGCTGCAAAGCGATCCTTGCACAGTAACAAATAAAGAGGGAGAAGTCCTTGCGGCTTCTCCCCCGTTTCGAAAACCAAGCCAAAAGCGGGCGATTTGCTGCGCTTTTAGAAAGGAATGAACTATGATCTGGTTGCTGATCGGCATCATCGTCGGCGCAGTTGCGCTTGATCAACTGACCAAATGGCTGACCGTGGTGTATCTTGACTATCACGAGACCTTCCCTCTGTGGGAGGACGTGTTCCATTTCACTCACGCCCGCAACACGGGTGCCGCTTGGGGAATTCTCAAGGATGAGCGTTGGGTGTTTATGATCTTCTCCACCGTAGCAATCATTGGTCTTACGGTCTATCTTTTTGCCTTTTGCAAGCAATCCAAGTGGATGAAGATTGCGATCGCAATGATCATCGGCGGCGGCATCGGAAACATGATCGACCGCGTGCTGTTGGGGTATGTGACCGATTTTCTCGATTTCACATTGATCGACTTCCCGATCTTCAACGTGGCAGATTGCTTCGTAACCGTTGGAGCATTTACGGTGATCGGATTCCTGATTGCCGACACGGTGCACGAGTTCAAGCAAGAGCGATTGGCAAAGCAAAACGGCGGTGTGACCGACAAAAATCAAGCGGAGAATGATCATGAAGCCTGAATGGTTGGAAGACAGCAACGTTACCGTACTGACCGCGGCGGCTGAGGATGCGGGAAAACGCTTGGATCGGTTTGCGGCAGATGCCACCGAGCTTTCGCGCTCGGCACTCGCGCGGCTGATCGAAACCGAGGCGATTCGGGTAAACGGCAAAGCGGGTTCCAAGAATTACCGTGTAAACGGGGGCGACATTGTGGAAATCCTGCTTCCCGAGCCGGAGCCTTGTGAAGCGATCCCGCAAAATATCCCTTTGGATATCGTGTACGAGGACGATGACTTGATTGTGATCAACAAGCCTGTTGGCATGGTGGTGCATCCCGCCGCAGGAAATCCCGACGGAACGCTGGTCAACGCTCTTTTGTATCACTGCAAGGATTCACTTTCGGGAATCGGCGGAGTGATGCGCCCGGGAATCGTACACCGCATTGATAAAGACACCTCGGGGCTGTTGGTGGTTGCGAAAAATGATGAAACACACCTGGCTCTTGCCGCACAGCTCAAAGGTCACCATATCCGACGCACCTATTACGCGGTTGCGATCGGGAACTTCAAGGAGGACAGCGGAACGGTGGATGCGCCGATCGGCAGACACCCCGTAGATCGCAAGCGTATGGCGGTGATAAGAAACGCCGATCTGAAATCCCGCGATGCGGTCACACACTGGACAGTCCTTGCAAGAGGCTGTGCCGACGGTCAGTCCTTTACACTGTTGCGCTGCGAACTGGAAACGGGACGAACCCACCAGATCCGTGTACATACGGCATCGATCGGTCATCCCCTTTTGGGAGACTCGGTTTACGGCGGTGCAAACACGCAATTCGAGGCAAAGCATAAAAAGCTGATCACAGGGCAAGCACTTCACGCCAAGGAGCTGGAATTTGTCCACCCAAAAAACAAAGAGCTTGTGCGCTTTTCCTCTCCCCTGCCCGAAAATATGAAAAAGATCGTGGAGATCCTTTTCCCCACCGAAAAATAAACTGCAAAAAGAGCAAGAAGCGTAGGTTTAATCCTTACGGTTCTTGCTCTTTTTATTGTATTTCTGTGTTTGATTGTTATCAATCCAATACCCAACACAACTACGATTTCCGTAGTAATCAAATTTTTATTGACATTTTTCGAGTTTTGTGTTAAAATATGGGTAGAAAGGCTCTCAAATCTTTATTTTTGGAGGTGCATCATGGCACTGCTTGGAAAAAAAGACAAAAAGGAAACAACAGCAAAGGAAGCTCCTGCAGCAAAAGCATCAACAAAAGCTCCTGCGAAAAAGGCTCCCGTAAAAAAAGCAAACACTACGCCTGTGGCAACGGCATCCCGTCCCTTCTTCCTGCAAACAACCGAGGAAGATATCCGCATTGCGTTTGATGAGGCGATCGCCGAAGCCGATGCGCAAATTCTGAGCAACAAGGCAAAAGCCTCGGGCAAGTATGAATTCAATCTGGAGGTTGACGGCTATCACTTCTATCTCATTGCCAACAACGGACAGATTTTGTTTGACAGCCCCAGCTTCACCACTCTTTTGGGCGCTCTTGGCGGTGTAAAAACCTTTAAAAAGACGGTTGCAGAAGGCTCGTTTGATATCAAGGTGGATAAATACAACCGCTACCGCTTTATTCTGGCACGTAAATATTACGGCGAGAACTATACCTCGCGCGACCAGTGCGTAAAATGCGTGGAATCGGTAAAGAATTTTGCGAACAACGCAAAGATCGTACGTTATATGCCCGACAGAGAAGCCATTGCAGAGTACGAGGCCGCAAAAGCCGAGAAGCGTACTCCCAACGATATCGACTGGAAAGCCGTGGAAAAAGCCGAGGAAAAGGCACAAAAAATGGGAAAATGGGAGGTTTATCAGGAGAGCGACAAGCACTATTGCTTCTACCTGACCGCCAACAACGGACAGATCCTCTACTCCAGCCGTTACTACGCAACCGAAAAATCTTGCCGCGACGGAATTGAATCCTTTAAGCGTGCCGCATACGTGGGCAACTTCTTTGTTGACCGCGATAAATTCGGGAACTACCGCTATGTTCTCAAAAATATCGGATCCGCGCCCGCGTTCATCGGAGAATCCTACGACAACAAGCCCCAGTGTGAGCGGATCATTGATTCGGTAAAGAAATTCATCGTTACCGCAACGATCGAGCTTGAAAAGAAATAAATCCTATCACTAAAACGGTCACCGTGCTCAGTAAACCACAGCACGGTGACCGTTTTTATTTATTTTTCTCTTGCAGGGCATGTAATAGCGAAGTTGCATCGGCATAGCCTGTTTCGGATGCGATCTCCCCAAGCGGCATCCCCGACTCGCGCAGATAGGACGCGGTACGCAACCGAAGCTGCTTGATGTAGGCATAAGGAGTGGTGCCAAGCACACGGTGAAAACGGCGGATGAAGCTATCGCAATTCATATAAGCGTTTGCGGCGAGCTCGGAAACCGAGAGTGATTGCCCGATATCATTGTGGATGCGTGTAAGCGCGCTTAAGATCACCTCGTCACGAATCACAGGGATCTCATGAATTTGAACCAAGCGGTCGATCACATACAGGATCGCAGAGGTAAACAGCCGCTCCAAGGCTCCGCTCTCCGTCAAAACGGCAGTTTTCCCTTTCTGCACCGCGCCCCCTTCCCCGTTCCGACAAAAAACGTTGACTGCCGCAGAAAATACGGGATCATTTTGCGGATCGGCAGACAGCACACGATCGCAAACAATGGGCGGAATCAACTCAAAATCGGCATACGTATGTAAAATCGGATCGTTTTCGTCACTGAACAGGATCAGATCCTTATGGTACGGTATAAAATAGACCTTCCCTGCCTCAAACCGATACTCACGCCCTTGATATCGACAGCCGCCGCGTCCTCCGTAAATGTAATAAAGTCGGTTCACCCGCCTGTTCTGATCGTATCGCCACCGTTTCGGCGCATAGCAATGACCGTATACATATAATCTTCCCAATTCCATTTTCTCTTCTCCCAAAAGTCGATTTTAAACAATAAATGAACGATAATCACCATAGACAAAAAAGCTATTTATGATAAAATAAAAACAGACTCTGTAACAAAATCTATTTTATCAGAAAAATCAAAATTTGTCAACAAGGAGAATCGGTATGGATAACAAAAAATGGTTTAAGGAAGAGGCAAAATTCGGTATGATGATCCACTGGGGGCTTTACAGCCTGTTGGCAGGAGAATACCGCGGACAGCGCATGGGCGACAAGATCGCCGAGTGGGTGCAGCACTATTTTCAAATCCCGAAGGCAGAATACGAGCAGCT
Organism: Clostridia bacterium; assembly: GCA_017453335.1. The sequence goes on along the minus strand of JAFTKI010000049.1, from coordinate 64,187 downwards.
GGCAAAAAGCTTCAATCCCATTTACTTTGACGCAGAGGAATGGGTGAAGCTGGCACGCGACGCAGGAATGAACTACATTGTGATGACCAGCAAGCATCATGACGGCTTTTGTATGTTCAAATCCGAGTGCGACAGCTACAACGTGGTGGACGCAACGCCGTTTGGACGCGATGTGATCGGTGAGCTGGCTGCCGCCTGCAAAAAATACGGACTCAAGCTTGGTTTGTACTACTCTCAGGAATTGGATTGGCACGAGCCTCACGGCGGCGGTTACAGCAACAACAATCCCAAGTATTTCAACAAATACCAGGACCGTGAGGAATGGACGAACAACTGGGACTTTACCAACCCCAACGAAAAGGATTTTGAGATCTGCTTCCGCAATAAAATTTTGCCACAGGTTCGAGAGATCCTTACCAAATACGGTGACCTATGCCTGATCTGGTTTGATACTCCCCGTGTGATCACCGCAGAGCATTCCAAGGAACTGTTTGATCTGGTAAAGGAATTACAGCCTAACTGCCTGGTCAACAGCCGCATCGGAAACGGCATGGGAGACTACAGATCTATGAAGGACAATGAAATTCCCGACGAATATATGCACGACGCTTTGGTGGAATCCCCTACTACGCTCAACGATACCTGGGGATTCAAGTATTATGACGACAACTGGAAGAGTGCCGACAAGGTTCTTGAATTGAAGCAACACCTCAACGAGCGCGGCGTAAACTATCTGCTCAACGTAGGTCCCGATCATCTTGGGCGCATCCCCGTTCCCTCGATCGAAATTCTGCGCGAGGTTGGCAGAAGGAGCAAATAAGCCCATGAAACATTCAAAAATCCTTGCGGGAAAAGCCTTTTTTACAGAAACGGGTGAGCTTGATACGCTTTCCAAAGAGCCTTTGACCGTCGCCTTTCTCGGCGGCTCCTTGACCGAAGGAGAGATCGATTACGAAGGAACAAGCTTGGACGATCCCGCTCTGAAATGGACAAGCTCCGTAACCAAATTCCTTTCGGGACTGTTTCCCTTTCGGAAGATCACCGCAATCGGCGCAGGGCTGGGCGGTACGGGCAGCGACTACGGCTCTGTTCGCTTTCACCGTGACGTGCTGTCTCATCAGCCCGATTTGATCTTTATTGAATTCTCCTGCAACGATCGCGTTCAAACGCTTGCGCAGTGGAACGAGGAAACCGCCTATACCCACCGTCTCTATTTGGAAAGCATGATCCGACAGTGCATGAAGCTTGAAAAGATTCCTTCTATCATTTATATGCACGTGCCGCTTCCGTTGGAGTCCGCCTCCGAGGAATTCGCGGTATACCGTAAGGGATGCCTGGCAAAGCAGGAGCTTTTGGATTACTACGGGATCGGTACGGTAGACGCCATGCAAGATCTGGCGAACGAATACGTAAGACAAAAGGAAGCAAACGCAGAACTCACTTTTGATGCGTTTCTCTCTTCTTTCTATCCGCAATGCGAGGACGGAAGCTTTAATGTCCATCCCTATCCTTTGGGCTATATGCAATATCACAGATCAATCGTCAATGCGATTCTGCAAAATCCCAAGAAATATTTCGCCCCCTTTCAACAGCAAGCAGAGCCCTATTGTCGGGAACAGCTCCCGATACTGACAGAGCGGTATCATTACATTCCCGCAAGCTCCGATCGCCTCGTTTATCATGGAGCCTGGAGGCTATATACAAAGGAAAAGCCCTTTCTTTGCGACGATCCTCGCCTGACACTGAAGGAGCGATGCTTTTCCGCATTGAGTTTTTCCTGCGGTGTAATGCAGACCGAACAACCGCGGGGAGCCTTGCTGGAATTTGATACCGATGCCGATCGAATTTGTATGCCCCATCCCTCCGCGAAGGGTGGATTGTATGCAACAGTGTATGCAAACGGGCAGGCTGTAGGGAAGATCACCTGTCGCTCCCCCTGGCATTGCATGAATTATATGGGAGATTGGATCGACCTTCCTCGGGGCCGAAAAAGGATCCGATTCGAAGTCGAGCCAAATGAATCCGAACTCGGCGTGTTCCGTTTTGGATATATTGTGGAGGCATTTCAAAGCAAGTAATCACAAAGCATACAAAAGAGGCAAGTCCGATCGGACTTGCCTCTTTTGTATATTGATCATTCTCAGAAAACGATTTCCTGCTTCTCTGCTGCCGAATCGTACAGACCCTGCATCAGCTTTGCGGTGATCAGCACGTTATCAACGTGAGATCTCGTCTTCACGCCGGTTTCGATTGCTTCCAGGAATGCAGCATCCTCGCATACGAAGGGATTGGGATCCTTTTCTTCGTTCGGAATGATTTCCAGAGTCTCGCCATCGTAGAACTCAAAGTTCTTACCGTAAGACAGACGTGCACCGCCCTTGTCACCCAGGAAGTCAACGAACATTTCGGGTTTATTGATATTCTGCGCCCAAGCTCCATTGAAGGAAATAGACGCATTGTTGGTACGGATATAACCGGTGATGAAGTCATCAACGTCCATCGTACCGTTCTCAACATCGCTGGTATCCTCTGCCCACATGGGAACGTCGTGCTTGTATGCCTTCATATCCTTTCCTACCGCGTTGTAGGAATCGGCAGTCAGGTTGATCAGCTCGGTGTCGCCGCCGAGGATGTACATGATCAGGTCAAAGAAGTGTACGCCCCAGTCGATCAGAACGCCGCCACCGGACTGCTCCTTCGTGGTGAAGGGACCGCCCAAGCCGGGGATCGAACGGAATGCGCGGAAAGAGCAGTAAACATGATAAAGCTTACCGAACTTACCCTCACGGTTCATCTCTGCCAGCTTCTCAACAGACTTTCTGTAACGGTTTACAACACCGATATTGAGCATCAAGCCGCGCTTGTTTGCCTCTTCTGCCATTTCACAGGACAGCTCATAGTTAACGGTGATCGGCTTTTCGCAGAATACGTGCTTGCCTGCGCGAAGTGCGTCCATCGTAACGGTGTAGTGTGCATAGTTGGGAGTAAGAACCCAAACAGCCTGCACCTCGGGGTCGTTGAGCGCGATATTATAATCGGTGATCACGTTCTCAACCTTGGAATAGTTGTCCTTTGCATACTGTGCCTTTTCTTCGATCAGGTCACAAGCATATTTGATGCGAAGATTATCGATCTTCTCAAGTGCAGGGAAATGGGTACGGGAAATACGTCCGCAACCGATAACTGCTATAACTCTCATGTTCCTTTACCATCCTTAATATTATTGGGAGCCGATCTCATCGGCTATCCCTTCAAAGTAATTATATAACGCTGATCAAAAAAAGTAAATAACCGAATTTTGCTTCAAGGTTATCATTTTTTTGGCAGGCATACAAAAACGAAAACCGTGCGGCTTCAACCGCACGGTTTTCATGGTTTCTTCATGATCAGCCCTTGCCTACAAGGATCATCAACGTAACTGCCAGGCCTACGAAAAGAACCGACAAAACGATGGTGATACGGGACAACAGCTTTTCCTTGGTGGATCCGCCGGATTTACCGAAGTAAGTATCCGAGCTGCCTCCTGCGATGGTGCCCGACAGGCTCTTATCCTTACCCGTTTGAGAAAGGATCACAACAACCAGGATTGCTGCCAATGCGATCAAAATACCGCCGATTGTATACTGCAATGCCATAATAAACCTCCAAAAAATTCGTTCATCCATTTTTATACCCATGTATTATATCATACTTGTTTTGAAAAAGCAAGAGGTTTTTGAAATTTTTTCAAGATTTCTTTATTTTGCGGGTTTCCATCAAAAATCAGATTGACTTTCAGGCACCTTTTTGATATAATGTAGAAAAGATAAAAAATGCAAGAAGGGAGTGAGGACCGTGACACAGCGCGAAAAAAAGGAACGCATGGTAGCGATCGCCGAAAAGCTGGCAGAGCTTTATCCGGAGGCGCTTTGCGCCCTGGAGTGGCAGAACGATCCCTGGAAGCTGCTCATCATGGGACGGCTCTCGGCACAATGCACCGATGCACGTGTCAATCTTGTCTGCCGCAGTCTGTTTGCCGCCTACCCTACCCCGCAAGCACTTGCCGAAGCCGAGCTTTCGGATATTGAGGATCAGATCCGATCCTGCGGGCTGTACCGCGTCAAAGCGCAAAATATCAAGGACGCCTCGGCGATGCTGGTCAATGAGTTCGGCGGTGTGATTCCCAACACGATGGACGAGCTTTTGCGCTTCCCCGGGGTTGGCAGAAAGGTAGCCAATCTTTTGCTTGGCGATCTGTTCGGCACGGGAGGGATCGTTGCGGATACGCATTGTATCCGTATCTGCGGTCGGTTCGGAATGTATCCAGAGAGCTTGAAGGACCCCGTGAAGGTGGAAAAGATCATGAACGAGCTGGTGCCTGTAGATGCCCGCTGTGCGTTTTGCCACCGCATCGTGCAGTTCGGCAGAGATGTTTGCTCGGCAAGAAATCCGCTTTGCAAGGATTGTCCCCTCTCCCCTTTCTGCGCTCATGCCGAACGCTTGCAAAAAGAACAAAAGCGTATTTAAGCGGTAAATCACCACTGATTTGGCATTCCTTATGAAGCTTTTTCGTCAAAAGTATGATTTTTTTTCATAAAAAACCAATCAATTTGTGAGTCTGTATGATTGATTTTCAGGATAAACTATGTTATAATATGATCGTAAAAGTAATAAAAAGAAAAGAGGATGAACATGAGTCAATACGAAGCTTGGCACGGTTTTGAAAGCGGCACATGGATCAAAGAAATCAACGTCCGCAGTTTCATCAAACACAATTATACCCCTTACGACGGTGACGAAGCCTTTTTGGCAGGCCCCACCGAGGCCACCAAAAAGCTTTGGGATCAGGTTCTGGATCTGTCTCAGCAGGAGCGCGAGGCAGGCGGTGTTCTGGATATGGACACGAAGACAATCTCTACGATCGTCTCTCACGGCCCCGGATATCTGAACAAGGATCTTGAAAAGATTGTAGGATTTCAGACCGATAAGCCCTTTAAACGCGCTCTGATGCCCTACGGCGGTATCCGTATGGCTGAAAAAGCCTGCAAGGATAACGGTTACGAGCTGGATCCCAATGTAAAGGAATTCTTTACCATTCACAGAAAGACACATAATGCAGGCGTTTTTGATGCATATACTCCCGAAATGCGCGCCTGCCGCTCCAGCCATATCATCACAGGTCTTCCCGACGCATACGGCCGCGGACGAATCATTGGTGACTATCGCCGCGTTGCGCTGTACGGTGTTGACCGCTTGATTGAAGACAAGGTCGAGCAAAAGGAAACCACACGCTCGGCAATGTACTCCGATGTGATCCGTACCCGTGAGGAGCTTTCCGAGCAGATCCGTGCCCTTGAGGATCTGAAAAAGATGGCAGCTTCCTACGGCTATGATATTTCCATGCCCGCTCGCAACACCCGAGAGGCAATTCAGTGGCTCTACTTCGGTTATCTTGCCGCCGTGAAGGAGCAAAACGGCGCGGCAATGTCCTTGGGACGTACCTCTACCTTCCTGGATATCTACTCCGAGCGCGACCTGAAGGAAGGCGTATTCACGGAGGAGGAGCTGCAGGAGATGATCGACCACTTCATTATGAAGCTGCGTTTGATCAAATTTGCACGCACCCCCGAATACAACGCACTCTTCTCGGGCGACCCGCAGTGGGTTACCGAATCGATCGGCGGTGTTGCCATCGACGGCCGTCACATGGTCACCAAGATGTCCTACCGCTATTTGCACACGCTGGAAAATCTCGGTGCGGCTCCCGAGCCTAACCTCACGGTACTCTGGTCTCTCCGCCTGCCCGATAACTTCAAGCGCTTCTGCGCACGCATCTCGATCGAAACCTCGTCGGTACAGTACGAAAACGATGATCTGATGCGCTTCCACCACGGCGACGACTACGCTATCGCCTGCTGCGTATCTTCGATGCGCGTTGGTAAAGAAATGCAGTTCTTCGGCGCACGCGCAAACCTTGCAAAGTGTCTGCTTTACGCCATCAACGGCGGTGTAGACGAGGTTTCGGGCAAGCAGGTTGGCCCCGAGTATCGCCCCATCACTTCCGAATATCTCGATTATGACGAGGTTATGAAGCGTTACGATGCAATGATGCAATGGCTGGCAGGCGTTTACGTCAACACGCTGAACATCATTCACTATATGCACGACAAGTATTGCTACGAAAAGATCCAGATGGCTCTGCATGACAAGCACGTTACACGCTGGTTTGCAACCGGTATTGCAGGACTTTCGGTGGTTGCCGATTCGCTGTCTGCGATCAAGTATGCAAAGGTAAAGGTCATCCGCAACAAGGACGGTCTTGCCGTTGACTACGAGGTAGAGGGCGACTTCCCCAAATACGGAAACGACGACGACCGCGTGGATTCCATCGCTTACGATGTCGTTCACCGCTTCATGGAGCATGTCCGCAAGAATCATACCTACCGCGACAGTATCCCCACCACCTCGATCCTGACCATTACGTCCAATGTCGTTTACGGTAAGGCTACAGGTGCAACGCCCGACGGACGTAAGAAGGGTGAGGCATTCGCTCCCGGCGCAAACCCCATGCACAGACGTGATTCTCACGGTGCTGTCGCATCGCTTGCATCGGTTGCAAAAATGCCCTTCCGCGATGCGCAGGACGGCATTTCCAACACCTTCTCGATCATTCCCGGCGCGCTTGGCAAGGAAGATCAGATCTTCGCAGGCGACATCGAGATTAATCTCGATTGCTCCACGGGCGCATGTGCGTCCCCCACACTCTTTGAGGGATTGGACAACCAATAATTTTAAAGGAGGTTCCTATTATGGCAGCAACTCAACAGCAAATTGATAATCTGGTTTCGCTTCTGGACGGATATGTTCAAAAGGGCGGACACCATTTAAACGTAAACGTATTCACCAAAGAAACACTTTTGGATGCGCAAGCGCATCCCGAAAAATATCCTCAGCTCACCGTTCGTGTCAGCGGATATGCGGTCAACTTCATCAAGCTGACCAAGGAGCAGCAGGACGAGGTCATTTCCCGAACCTTCCACGATAAGATCTGATGAAGGGGCGGATCCATTCCACGGAGAGCTTTGGAACGGTTGACGGTCCGGGCATACGGTTTGTCATCTTTCTGCAGGGCTGTCCGATGCGATGCCTTTATTGCCACAACCCCGACACCTGGCGTGTCGGGGGCGGCACCGAGACAGATGCCGCCGATCTGATTGCAGAGGTCTGTAAAAACCGTTCCTTTTATTCGAAGGGCGGTATTACGGTAACGGGCGGCGAGCCGCTTTTGCAGATCGATTTTCTTTTGGAGCTTTTTACTCTGGCAAAAAAAGAGTCGATCCACACCTGCATCGATACCTCGGGCATCACATACAGCCCCACCAACACCGAATATATCAAAAAGCTGGATGCTTTGATGGATATGACCGATCTAGTGATGCTGGACATCAAGCAGATCGATCCCGAAAAGCACCGCACCCTGACAGGTCATGCAAACAACTCGGTTTTGGCGTTTGCAAAATATCTGGAGAAAAAAAAGATCCCGCTTTGGATCCGACATGTTGTGGTGGACGGCTACACGAACGATCCCGATGATCTGCGCCGTTTGGGACAGTTTATCGGATCGCTTTCCAATCTCCGTGCGCTGGATGTTCTTCCCTATCACACGCTTGGCGTTGGCAAATATCGGAATTTGGGGATTCCCTATCCCTTGGAAGGCGTTGCTCCGCTTTCCAAATCCGATGCGATAAAAGCCAAGGAGATCATTCTGCAAGAGATCCGAAAGGTTCGAAACAGCAAATAAGACTTCCCGATTGTCAAACGGATCGGGAGGTTTTTGTTTAAAAGCAACGAAAGATGAGTTATATTCTTTCGTTCTTTGATCAAAAGATACAAATTTTCAGAAAATCTTCACATTCTATTGACATTTTCCTTATTATAGGGTATAATATACGAGGTTAGCGGAGGCTAACTGCTGAAAAAAAGGACGATTGATGATCGTTAGGAGAAGAACATGGATTTGCGTGGTGCAGAAGAAGGAAAAGAATACATCATCAAAGCGATCAACACAGACGATGAAGAGCTGAATGCCTTTCTCTTTTCTCTGGGTTGCTACAGCGGTGAGCCGATCACGGTGATCGCACATCGCAAGAGCGGATGTACCATTTCCATCAAAGACGGTCGGTATAATATCGACAGCGATTTGGCAGCCGCAATTATCATCGGCTGAAAAAAATAATCCAAAACGGATTATTTTTTTGGGCATCGGTTAGCATATGCTAACTAAAGCTTTTATTTTGATTTTCAAATTATGAAAATAAAAGAAAACACCTGGAGGATTTTACAATGAGAATTGCTTTGACAGGCAATCCCAACAGCGGTAAAACGACCATGTACAATGCTCTGACCGGACGAAACGAGAAGGTTGGAAACTGGGCAGGCGTTACCGTTGAACGGAAAGAACATCAGATCAAGAAGAGCTTTTACAAGGGCTCGGAGGAATTGATTGCAGTCGACTTACCCGGCGCATATTCAATGTCCCCCTTCACCTCGGAGGAAAGCATCACCAGCTCCTACGTTAAGAATGAGCATCCCGATGTGATCATCAACATCGTGGACGCTACCAATCTCAGCCGAAGCCTGTTCTTCACCACACAGCTTCTGGAGCTTGGAATTCCCGTTGTGGTTGCATTGAACAAAACCGATGCGAACACCAAAAAGGAAAACAAGATCGATGCCAAGGGGCTTTCCGAAAAGCTTGGATGTCCCGTGCTTGAAACGGTATCCACCTCTGCAAAGGGCTTGGATGCGGTAATTCAGGCTGCTGTAGAGCTTGTTGGCAAGGGGCAAAAAGCTCCTTATGTGCAGGGCGATATTGATCTGACCGATAAAAAGGTGGTTGAAGAAGCCGACAGAAAGCGTTTCTCCTTTGTAAACAAAATCGTAGCAGAGGTTGAAACCCGTAAGGTTTTGACCAAGGAAAAGAACAAACAGGATAAGCTGGATTCGGTTCTGACCAACAAGTGGCTTGGTATTCCGATCTTCATCGTTGTAATGTTCCTTGTGTTCCAGATCTCGCAAAACTGGCTGGGTGCTTGGATCGCAGAAGGATATGTGTTTGAAAAGGATGATTCGATTGCGGTTACATATAATCAGACCGAAATGGAATTTTTCAAGCAAGATGATCCCAACACGGAAGAAGACGATGAGGGTCTTGTTGGTACATGGGTATCCGGCAACACTTCCTTGACCTTTTCTCCGATTGCCGACGGTGAAGAAGCAGGTGCTGTGATCTTGAATGACGGCACAATTCCCACACTCGGTACATACAGCTTTGAAGAGGATGAGCTTGCAATCTCGCTGGAAGATGCTGAGCTTGATTCCACCTTCAACTCCAATGACATTGAGATCCCCGGTCTTGTAACGCTTATCGAAATGTTTGGCGAATGGGTTGGCGGATTGATGGAAAACGCAAGTCCCCTGCTCTATTCGATCGTCGTTGACGGTATCATCGGCGGTGTAGGTGCCGTTGTTGGCTTCTTGCCCTTGGTTATGGTCATGTACTTTCTTCTGGCTCTGCTTGAGGATTGCGGCTACATGGCTCGCGTTACCGTTGTTCTCGATCCCATCTTCAAGAAGGTCGGTCTCTCGGGCAAGTCGGTTATCCCCTTTGTAATCGGTACCGGTTGTGCGATCCCCGGTGTTATGGCGTCACGAACGATCCGTAATGAGCGTGAGCGCCGTGCAACCGCTATGTTGACTCCCTTTATGCCCTGTGGCGCAAAAATGCCCGTAATCGCGCTTTTTGCAGGCGCATTCTTCCAAGATGCTTCTTGGGTTGGTCCCTTGATGTATTTTGTTGGTATTCTTCTGATCTTCCTGTGCGCGTTGCTTGTGAACAAGCTGACAGGTCATAAGAACAGAAAATCCTTCTTTATCATTGAGTTGCCCGAATACAAGGCTCCCAGCGTATGGAAAGCATTCCTTTCCATGTGCCAGCGCGGTTGGGCATACATCGTAAAAGCAGGAACCATCATTTTGGTTTGTAACTTCGTTGTTCAGTTGATGCAGAGCTTCACCTGGAGCTTCCAGTTGGTGGAGGAAGGTATGGAGCATACCTCGATCCTGGCATCCATCTCGACTCCCTTCTCTTATCTCTTTGCTCCCATCGTTGGTGTTCTGGCTTGGCAGCTTGCCGCAGCCGCAATCACGGGCTTTATCGCAAAGGAAAACGTGGTTGGTACCCTTGCGGTTTGCTTCGCAATTTCCAATATGTTTGATTTGGATGAACTCGCAATGCTCGACGGAAGCGGAAATGCAGTTGCAAGTGCTTTTGGAATCACCGCAGTTGCAGCCCTTGCTTACCTGATGTTCAACCTGTTCACTCCTCCCTGCTTTGCGGCGATCGGTGCAATGAACGCCGAAATCAAGAGCAAAAAGTGGCTCTTTGCAGGAATCGGCTTGCAGTTTGGTGTTGGCTACTCGGTAGGATTTTTGACCTTCTTCTTCGGTATGCTCTTCACCACTCGCGACTTCGGTTCCATCTGGATGCCCATCCTCGGTTGGGCGATCGTTGCGATCTTTGCCGCAGTTCTGACAGTGCTGATCATCAGAAAGAACAAGCAATTGAAAGCAGAATACGCACTTTCCAAGGCATCCGCATAAATTGTACATAGGAGGTATAACGATATGACACTTACAGACTGGATCGTGATCGCTGTGATCGCTTTGGTCGTTGGCGGTGCGGTCGCTTATATCATCAAAGCTAAGAAAAGCGGAAAAAAATGCATCGGCTGTCCCGACAGCGGCTCGTGTGGCTCGCATACAAAAAACGGCGGATGCGGAGGTTCCTGCTCCTGCTGCTCACAAAACGGTAGCAGTGAACCGACTGAAAACAAATAAAAACGGAATGCCGCGATTGGATAACTCCAATCGCGGCATTCTCTTTTTTGATATACTTATTTTTGATAAAACAGCTTGGAACGGGTTGTGGTTGCGGGAGGCGCGGGATCCAAAGCCTCATTGGTGATCTCCAGAATCTCCTCGGGGCGAATCCATGGACGACTCTGTACCGCACTGGTTTCCTCATGCGTCAAAAGTCCCTTGTATACGGTCAGACTACGGCGATAAAAGCCGTTTTTGATACAACAGCCCTTCACGCCGTCGTTCAGAATACTCAGAATCATAGGAAGCATCACTGCGGCATACGCCACCGATGCGGACTGTGCCACGGCCCCCGGAATATTGGAAACACAGTAATGCACCACTCCGTTGACAACATATCGGGGATTATCGTGATGCGTTTCGTGGCTGCTCTCGATCGCACCCGGATTGTCGTTGGAAATATCAACCAAAACCGAGCCCGGCTCCATCAGCTTCAGCATTTCGCAATCGATCAGGAAATCGGTTCGCGTTTTGGGCCATTTGACACAGTTGAGAACCATATCGGTTTGCGGTAACAGCGCGGCGATAGACTCCTTGTTACAGATCGCCGTGTTGATCTGAGAGTTGTAACGGTAGGAAAGATCACGCAAAACACCAACGTTGATGTCCATCACCGTACAATTTGCGCCGAGTGCGTGCAAAACCTGCAAAGCCCCCTGCCCGACCAAGCCGCCGCCAAGGATCAGAACATTCATGCCGGGAGCACCCGCAAAGCCACCAACATATTTTCCTTTTCCGCCGTTGATGGTCAGCATGGATTCCAACCCAAACAAAGCCCCCTGCTTGCCTGCCGCCTCGCAGTTGGGAGAACCGTAACGGTGTGTATCCTCGGCAGTAAAGGCAATACAACCCGAAGACAGCAGCGCATCCACCTCTTCACGGTTGCCTGCGGGATGAATACATCCCAACAAAATCTGATTTTCACGCATCTTCGGATATTCTGCAGGGGTAAATTCCTTCACCTTTGCAACCATGTCGCAATGCTGCCATACCTCCTCGGCGGTGTCAATGATCTTAGCACCCGCCCGGGCATAAGCCTCGTTTGGAAAGCCTGCGTATTTACCGCAATTGGTCTCCGCCCATACCTCGTGTCCTGCCGCTACGATACTGCGTACCTCGCGCGGCGTACAGATCACGCGGAATTCGCCTTCCTTTGTATCTCTTAAAATACCAAAACGCATAAAACGATCCTCTCTTTCAAACAGATTTATCGATAGTATCCTTATTTTTCGGTCAAACAATACTTCAAAATAGAATTGCGAAGTTTCTATCCCAAAAAAAATTATATCATACATTTCCCAAAAAAACAATAGGGTATTTATTTTTTCGGAAACAAGAAGCTTTTTTGATCTTTCCATCAAAAGCAGTAGACAAATCGAGCCTTTTGTGATACAATAGAGAAAGAATCAAAAGGAGCGTTACCATGAGCAGTATTTCCAAGGATCGGATTCTTTCAAAGTTAGATGAATATCTGCACAAAAATGACTACAACTCGGCAGAGCGCCACCTCGTATATTGGCTTGCAGAAGCAATAAACGAGGGCGACACCCGTGCCGAGCTTTTGGTGCGCAACGAGCTGATGGGGCTTTACCGCAAGCTTGGAAAGGAAGACGAAGCACTTGCCTGCGTGAGTGCCGCTCTTGCAAAGATCGAGGCCTCGGGAATTGCACATCAAGTGGGCGCGGCAACCACCTATCTCAACGCCGCAACCGTCTATAAGGCATTCGGCAAAGCGGACAAGGCACTCCCCTTGTTTGAAACGGCAAAAGAGGTCTATGAGCGCGAATTGGATGCGGGCGACGATCGATTGGCAGGTCTTTATAACAATATGGCATTGGCACTGGTAGATGTCGGGCGATTCAAGGAAGCAAGGGCGCTTTATCAACAAGCGATCGCAATTCTGGAGCAGAGCCAAACAGGCGACCTTGAAATTGCGATCACCTATCTCAATCTTGCTTCTCTTGCGGAAAGTGAGCTTGGCTTGGAGGATGCCGCAGAGCTTATTGACGGCTACGCAAAAAAAGCCGAGTCGCTTTTGGAAGCACACACGCCGCAGGACGGTTACTACGCCTTTGTGTGTGAAAAATGCGCGTCGGTGTTTGGCTATTACGGGTATTTCTACTATGCAAAGGAGCTGACGGAACGCTCTCGGAGGATCTATCGGGCATGAAAGGGCTGGAGCTTGCAAAGCAATTTTATCTGGAATACGGCGCACCCATGCTTCACAAGGACTTCCCCCATCTGGAGCATCTTGTTGCGGTGGGATTGGTTGGAAGCGGTTCGGAGTGCTTTGGCTTTGACGATGCGATTTCCGCCGATCACGATTTTGAACCCGCCTTTTGTTTGTTTTTGCCCGATGAAGATCTGATCGACAGACGCGAAGCCTTTGCGCTGGAGCGCGCCTACGCAAAGCTTCCTCGGGAATTTATGGGATACCAAAGAAATGCGCTATCACCCGTGGGCGGAAACCGCCACGGTGTGATCCGCATCGATGAATTCTTCCAAGAAAAGATCGGCACCCCCGACGGAACGCTTTCCTTGCGGGATTGGTTCTACCTTCCCGAGCAATCGCTTGCAGAAGCAACCAACGGATGCGTTTTTCGTGACGATCTCGGATATTTTTCCGCGATCCGTGACAGACTGGCATATTATCCGAACGATGTCCGTCTCAAGAAATTAGCGGGGGATCTTTTGATGATGGGACAGGCAGGACAGTATAACTATCCCCGTTGCATCAAGCGCGGTGACACTGCCGCCGCACAGTTGTCGGTTTATGAGTTTGTCAAAAATACGATGAGCGTACTCTTTTTGCTCAGCCGCCGCTATATGCCCTACTATAAATGGAGCTTTCGCGCACTTTCCGATCTGCCCCTGTTCGCCGATATGGGAGATTCGCTGGAGCATCTGATCTCAACGCCGAATACAGTCCCCTATGCAAGTGCCAAGCAAGAGCTGATCGAGCAGATCTCTGCTGCAGTCATCGCCGAAATCCGCCGTCAGCAGCTTTCCGACTATCCTTCCGATGAACTGGAAGGACACGCCTATGCGGTCAACAACGGTATTGCGGACGGTGAGATCCGCAATTTACATATTCTTTTCGCAATTTAATTTACCATATCACGGCTTTAAGCCGTCAACATCTTGGAGGATTCCAATCAATATGAAAATGAAACCAGAAGCAATGTATGCTACGATGAACCCGTGGAAGCTGTTTTTTGTAATTGCTCTCCCCGGTATGGTGAGCATGTTTGCAATGTCCGTGTACAGTATCATAGAAGGTGCTTTTATCGGACACAAGCTTGGAGAATCAGCCTTTGCGGCGGTCAATATCGCCTTCCCCCTTGTTATGATCAACTTTTCGGTTGCCGATCTGATCGGTGTCGGCGCATCGGTTCCGATCTCGATAGCCCTTGGAAAAAAGGATTACAAAACCGCAAACAATGTTTTCTCCGCATCGCTCGTGATGATCCTCGCGGCATCGGTCTTTATGGGAAGCGTGATGTTCTTTGCCGCCGAGCCGCTCTCCCGCATGATGGGGGCTGACGATCTGCTTTTGGAAACAGCGGTGAGATATCTGCGCACCTACGCGCTGTGCAGCCCGCTGACGACCATCTTTTTTGCAATGGATAACTATCTGCGTATCAGCGGATATGTGAAAACCAGCATGGCGATCAATATCGGCTGTAATGCCGCCACCATCGGTCTGCTCTCTTTCTTTCTCTTTGGCTTGGAAATGGACGTGGTTGGCTCTGCGATTGCCACCTGTATCTCGATGTGCCTCTCCTCGATCGTTGCAATGATCCCGTTTTTGAGAAAGAAAACGCTGCTGCGCTTTACAAAACCGAAGTTCCACATTTCCATGTTCAAGGAGATCGCCGCTTGCGGATCTCCCGTATTCCTGAGCAATATTGCAGGGCGCGTCACGTCCATTCTGATGAATATCTCGCTGATGACCGTGGGTGCGCGTGTGTTGGGAGAGAATGGCGGTACAACAGCCGTTGCCGTGTATGCCGTGCTGATGTATTCGAGCGATCTGTGCTGGCCGCTTTTGTACGGGATCAGCGATTCGCTTGCTCCCGCGCTTGGCTACAACTGGGGAGCCGAGAATTATGACCGCGTGAAAAAGATCGTAAAATGTGCCTATATCGGAACGGCGGTCATCGGTCTTGTTTCAACCGCAACACTCCTGTTCTTCCCCGATGTGATCGCCTCTTTGTTTGCCAACGCCGAGGACGCAAAGCTCTTTGAGATCTCGGTGGGCGCGATCCGACTTTTCTGCTTTGCATACCTCTTCCGCTGGTTTGCGGTTACCACGCAAAGCTTCCTCAGCGCGATCGAAAAGCCTGTTTTGGCAACGCTTTTGTCGGTATCGGTTGCGCTCATCTTCCCTGTTCTGATGCTCGGCGCACTTTGGACGTTGGATCTGGACGGTATCTGGCTCAACTTTGTGGGAGTCAATCTGCTTGCCGCGATTCTCGGCCTTTTCCTGCTTTCCTGTGTACGCCGCGAGATCAAGCGAAAGGAAACACAAAAATTTCAGAGAAAGAGTGAGAAACAATGATGTTCAGAGAGCTTTCGAGAAAAAACAAGCAACTGCCGATGGACGAATGCATCGAGCTGTTGACTAAGGAAACGCGCGGTGTGCTTGCCGTGAACGGCGATGGCGGATATCCTTACGCCATGCCGATGAATCATTTTTATGATCCAAGCGACGGTTGCCTGTACTTTCACTGCGGAAAGAATGGTCACCGCACCGATTCCTTGATGCGATCGGACAAGGTCTCCTTTTGCGTGTACGAGCAAGGAATTCGTGAGGATGGCGATTGGGCGTACCGAGTGCGAAGCGTGATCGTATTCGGAAAGATGGAGATCATTGAGGATCTCAATAAGATCGTTTCGATCACAACGGCACTGTGCCATAAATTCACCAATGATGAAGCATATATTCAAAACGAGATCAAGCATTACGCAAAAGCGACCCTGCTTTTGAAGCTCATTCCCGAGCATATCTGCGGAAAAAGGATAACCGAATCATAAAGAAAACAACCCCGAACGGTGCGAACTGCACGGTTTGGGGTTGTTTTCAATATTGAGTATTAAAATTCCGGCTCGTAGCTTTGCTCAAAGGGAGACCACACGGCTTTTCGAACCTCGATATCCTTGATTGCCAGCATGGTGCAATAGGGAGAGAAACCAACGTGACCGCCGCTGATGTAATGAGGGTCGATCAATTCGTTGACAAATACGTCATCGGC
Organism: Clostridia bacterium; assembly: GCA_017453335.1. The sequence continues at coordinate 48,012 of JAFTKI010000049.1, read as the reverse complement.
ATACAAAAAGCTGTGTCCCTCAATGATACCCGTGGTGATGCGAACCTCTTTTCCGGGGGTGTAGGTATAGGCACCCGTGAGCGAACGAAGACCAACCTCGGGACTGCGCTCGATGCCGCTCTTATGCTCATACCAACCGTTCAGACCGATGACATAAGCGTTGCCGAGATAATCGATCTCACGATCCCAATGCGCACAGAATACGGCGTTGACGTCACGCGTTGCGGGCAACACCGTCTTGGCGGTAAATTGGAAGATCACATCGCAATCAAAGCTCTCACGGCTGAACAGAATTCCGCCCTTGTTCCCTCTCTCGGCGCCGATCAGCCAACCGTCCTCTTGCTTCCATTCTCCTGCCATGACCTGCCAATCCTTCTGCCAGTTTGCGTCGGGATTACTTTTGAGCAGGATGGGACACTCATCAATTTTAACCAATTTTCCAAGCAAATGTAATTCTTTCATCATAAAACCTCTTTCTTTGATTCTGCGCGGTAAACGATCTTGCCGTCCACCACAGTCATATATGCCGCCGCACCGATTTGAGTGATCGGATCTTCATCCCAAATCACAACGTCTCCGTCTTTACCTGCTTCAAGACTTCCCACACGGTCTGCAATTCCCGTTTGCAGTGCGGGATTGATCGTGATCGCGCGCCAGCCCTCCTCATAAGGCAATCCCGCGCTCACAGCAAAGCCCGCACACATGGGAAGATGCTGAAGCGGAATTACGGGAGCATCGGTGATGATACTGATCGGTACACCTGCCTCGTGCAGAACCGCAGGAGTGGAAAAGTTCTTATTGGCAAGCTCAATCTTTGATTTTCCGCCAAAACTCGGTCCAACAAAAGCGGGATACCCCTCTTTGGCAAGCTCGTCTGCAATCAGAGCGCCTTCGGTACAGTGATCCAGCGTCAGATTCACATCAAACTCCTTGGCAATTCGAACCGCAGTCAAAATATCGTCAGCTCTGTGCGCATGGGCTTTGAGAGGAATCTCTTTTTTGAGAACCGGGATCATCGATTCAAGCTTGATGTCAAAAGCAGGATCCTTTCCGTTCTCCTTTGCCTCCAAATAACGTTTGGATTTGAACAACAGATCGCGCAGCATTGCCGCAATCGCCATACGGCTGACGGGAGCTTTGTTGCCGCTTTGACCGTAAAGGCGCTTGGGATTTTCACCAAACGCACACTTCATTGCAAGCGGTGCTTTGATTATCATGTTATCCACACGTTTGCCCACCAGCTTGATTGCGGCAAAGGTGCCTCCTACAACATTTGCACTGCCGGGACCCGTGCAAGCGGAGGTTACACCGTTTCGAATAGCATTTTGAAAAGACTCATCAATGGGATTGATACCGTCGATCGCACGCATTTGCGGTGTGAGTGGATCGGATTTTTCGTTATAATCGTGTCCTTCCCAGCCCATTGCAGTGTTATGAACACCGATATGACAGTGCGCTTCTACACACCCCGGCGTTACCAAGCGCCCCTCGGCATCGATCACGATCGCGTTCTCAGCAGCAATATCCTTGCCAACCGCAATGATCTTTCCGTCATCCCCAATCAAAACGCATCCGTTTTCAAGATCCTCGCCTGCCATCGTTTTCACATATCCGTTTTTTATCAGTAACATCGAGTACCTCCATTGAAATATCATCGGGGTTTATTATACTATATTTCGTCTGCAAAGTCAAGCGCTTTCACACGTATCCCATCAAAAAAGTAACTTTTAATTGTGCTGTTTTTTCATAAATCGGGAAAATAGTTATTAAAATTTAGTCATTAACACAAAAAAGAGATTGACAAAAAAATAACAGTATGTTATAATCAAATCAGCAAACAAGTTTTGCAAAACTTCACAAACGATAAAGGAGTGTTTCCCATGGCAAACTACAACATCCCCGAAAAGGCAAGAGTTGCCGTTTTGACCGGCGCTCGCAAAATTGAGATCTTTGAGCTTCCCGTTCCCGAAATCGGTGACGATGAGGTATTGGTTAAGGTTGAGCAGACCGGTATCTGCGGAACCGATGTTCACGAGTACAAAGGCGATCCCTTCGGTTATATTCCCGTTGAGCTTGGACACGAGGGTACGGGTACCGTTGTAAAGCTTGGTAAAAACGTAACCACCGACTATTACGGCAAGCCCCTTGCTGTTGGCGACAAGATCGTAACCGGTTTGAAGCCCTGCGGCGTTTGCGAAACCTGCAAAAACGATCCCGAGCATATCCACCTCTGCCCTGCAGGCGAGATCTTCGGTTTGATGCCCGGCGAAGCCGCATATAAAAACTTCAACGGTTGGTTTGGTGAATACATCAAGATCAATGCGGGCGGCGTAATCTTCAATGTCAGCGATATGGACGTTGACCTGCGCACTCTGATCGAGCCTGCTGCCGTTATCATTCACGCAGTTGAGCAGGCAAAGCAGATCTTCAACTTCAAGCAGGGCTCTTACGTTCTGGTTCAGGGTTGCGGCCCGATCGGACTATTGCTGCTCACCGCTGTTCGCACCATGGGCGTTCGCAACATCATCGCGGTTGACGGCGACGAAAAGCGTCTTGCAATGGCAAAGAAGCTGGGCGCGGCTTACACCGTAAACTTTATGACCGAGGACGCACAGGCAAAGGTTCTGGAGATCACGGGAACCGGTGCCGAAATGGCATTCCAATGCACAGGCTCGCCCAAGGCTGCCAGCACCATTTGGAAGTACGTTCGCCGCGGCGGATCCATGTGTGAGCTTGGCTTCTTCGTTGACAACGGCGACACCACCTATAACCCCCACCAGGATATCTGCAACAAGGAGATCAAGGTTATCGGCTCCTGGACCTACCAGGCAAAGGACTGGATGCAGGCTTGCGATATGCTCAAGGAGGCTCAGAAGGACGGTCTGCCCGTAGAGGAGCTGCTCACTCACAAATATGCACTGGCTGATATCAACGACGCAATGGAAATGAATATCAGCATGCAGGGACTCAAGATCGTTGTAAAAGGCGAATAATTCCCATACGCAATAAAAAACGCACAAGTCAAGGCTTAGTTGACGAGCCGAAACGAAGTTTTAACAAAAAGCACTTATGATAACGAACAAATCGTTTGTCATAAGTGCTTTTCTCTCTTGATGGTAATGAATTGAAGTCTTACGACTTCATGATTTGAAAACCTCGTTTTCATGAACGAAGTTCAATTCATGGCGCAAGACAATTCATGCCCGCAAGGGCAATTCATTATGGGCACGCTCCGACAACTTCGGTGGTCCCCCCTCGTTATCGCGCGTGCCCATTGTTGCGGTGTGTTTTTTAGTTGTTATTTTTTCGGTGCGCCGCATCCCGAGCAGAAGCGGTCACCCTCGCGGAACGCCTTTCCGCACTGTGAGCAAAAGCCGTAATTTACGGGTGCTGCGGCAGGGGCTCCGTTCTGTACGGGCGCGGGTGCCGAAGCAGGTACCGCTTGCCCGAGGTTCGATGAGAGAACCACGGGAGCTGCCTCGGGGGCTTGGTTGATCGCATAGCTCTCTCTGTGGCGCAACGGCTTTTTGCATTTCGGGCAATACACGAATCCATCCGCAAACCACGGACGGAAATCAAGCTTGTCGTCCATATACTCCACAACTGTATTGCATTCATCGCAGGTCTGGCGATACGTCAGACCGCTATGCCACTGTGCTCTTCTAAATCCCATATCAGTCAAAATCCTTTCAGATAAAATTTGGATCTCCACTCACATTGTAGCACAGTTTCTGATTCCTGTCAAGACATTTTCTTACAGCCGTCCTATTTTCCGATAAACATCTGCGTCCAATAATTTCCGCTTGCCACGTACCCCACGCCGATGTGTGTATACGATGTGTTCAGAATGTTGGCACGGTGTCCCGAGGAATTCATCCATGCATCCACAACCGCTTGCGGTGTCCGTTGTCCTTTGGCAATGTTTTCTCCTGCGCTTCGATAGGAGATACCAAAGCTTTTCATCATTTGGAAGGGAGAGCCGTACACGGGGCTGGTGTGCGAGAAGTATCGATTATCCTTCATATCCTGCGACTTATACCGCGCCACGCGGCTCAGCTCCCAATCATACGTAAGTGGCTTCAATCCGTTCTGCACACGGATCTCGTTGACCAATCGGATCACCTCCTGCTCGTAGCTTGTCACGCTCGCGTCGGTGGTGGGAATGTTCAATACTTGTCCCGGGTAGATCAGATTGGGATTGGAAATCTGCGGATTGGCTCTCTTGATCTCGTCAAGACCAACCTCATAGCGCACGGCGATCTTCCACATGGTATCTCCCGCCACCACCGTATGCGCGGTAGCAGCCGATACCCCCAACGCCAGCACGCCGATCAGCATTGCCGCGCTCAATATCCATACAAACAGTTTTTTCATCTGTTGCACCTCCATCAAAAAAATTGGGGAACCGCGACATCGACACTCGTCCATGCCCCGATTCCCATATTATTATACCATGACGGGAGGCAAAAGTCAAACTGTAATATCTGCCAATCCCCTATCGGTTACAAGTTCAGCGGTTTCTTTTCTCCAGCGCGTGTTTGATCACACATCCGATGCGATCTGCTATTTGCGCAAATCCCGCATCGTTGGGATGGATCGAATCCACCGTCATTTCATATTGATGCGCGGTTTCAAAAAAGCTCATGCCGTCGATGAAATATACGTTTTTGTCCCCCGCCTCGCGCGCCTTCAAATAGGAGCGCATGATCACGTCACGACACTGTAAAATATACTCCTGCTCGGTACTGCGTGTCCAATAGCAGGGGCGCGTGATCATAATGTAAGGTACGTCGGGATTTTTTTCGCGAATCGTTTCGTACATCGCATAATGCGTTGCCTCCAAATGCTCCACCGTTGGCGCATTGTAATCGTAATCGGAAACAAACACGCTCATCGGCAGCGTAGCCATCCATTTGGCAATTTCCGGCTCCCCTTTCGCACTTCCCGAAAATCCGATGTTACGGAAATCCATGTTCAACTCTCTTGAGATCATCGCAGGATAGATACACCCCGGTCTTGTTGCGGCGGTTCCGTGTACGATCGAAGATCCGTAGAACGAGATCGGAGCAATCTCGCGGTAGGGATTTGCCGCTTCAAGCCGCGCATCGGGCTTCAAGCCGATCTCCACACATTCCACCACCGAATGTACTGGAAAATTGATCGTATAAGATCTCATTGCATCGCCGTCCAAATTGGCGATCTGCTCATAAGAATCCACCATATCATACGGCATACGGAACTCCTTGACGTAGCGGCTACCGAATTCTCCGTCCACATACAGATCAAAGCCTGCGGAAGAAACCAACGTCAGGTGCGGTGAGCGACCAACCGCGAGGAACTTGACTCGAATCGCAATATACGGTGAATTGGTGGAAAAGCGCACACGTCCGCCTGCCGATTCACGGCTGAGAAGATCCACTTCCTCCGAGGTCGCTTTTGCAACATCTAACGGGAGACGGCAAAAAAACGGCATGGTGTGCGGCTCGTGAAAGCCATGCAACGAAAACGGTGCCTGTCTAACATCGTGCCATACAACGTCCACATCTCCAATCGTGGTATTTACGATCATATTTTTATCCACATTAATGTATGATTGCATCTCAAAATCTCCTTTTCAGAATTTACGTTACGATCAAACGGCTGAATTCTCCATACCGTGAAACGCAAAGCTGCCATGGTTTGTTTTATTATACCCGATTCGATCAAAAAAGTCAAGATTGAAAACAAAAAGAACCAAAGCAAATCAATGTGTTTGGTTCTTTTGTATTGAAATGATTCAAAGACTGATATTTCTGTTCTCCTTGGACGACTGATAGATCGCCAGAATGGTCTTTACCGCAGCCGATGCTTCGGTTGCCGAATAGAACAGCTTTTCGCGTCCTTCAAGTGCCGCTAAGAAATTGAGATACTGCGCGGTGTGTCCCTTATGAGAAATGTTCATCGGGTTGCTGGAGGAGTCAAATTTTTGCTCGTCCTCTTTATGCTCAAAATCGGGAAGATCAAGTGCCACGATCTTGTTCTCCACAATGATCATGTTTCCCTTTTCGCAATGGATCTCCAGCTTTCTCGGATACCCCGATTGCACGGAGGTCGTTCCCTCGATCACGCCCAGAGCGCCGTTTGCAAAGCGCACCGTTGCCACGGCGGTGTCCTCCACCTCAATGTCATGCACCTGTGTGCGCACCGTTCCGTTGAGCGATTCGATAGCGCCCATCAAAAAGTGCATCACGTCAACGCCGTGAATGCCCTGATTCATCAGCGCACCGCCGCCGTCCATCGCAAAGGTACCTCTCCAAGAGGAATTGGCATAATACTCGCGGCTTCTGTGATATTTCATGTAAAGATCGCACAGGATCGGCTTACCAAGCAAGCCCCCGTCCAGAATCTCTTTGGCATATCTGATATCCTCGTAAAAACGAAGCTGGGAGATCGGCGCACAGATCTTTCCCGTGGTCTTCTCTACTTCAAGCAAGCGGTCACAATCCTCGGCGGTCAGCGCGATTGGCTTTTCCACCACAACGTGCTTCCCTGCTTCCATACACCTGATCGCAAGAGGCGCGTGAAGACCGCTGGGGGTACAGATCGCCACGGTCTCGGCATCGGACGCAAGAAGCTCCTCCATCGTAGAGAAAACCTTGATCCCGTGTTCCTTTGCAAAACGCTCTGCAAATTCCACATTTTTATCATATACGCCAATCGCCCTCGCGCCTTCCACTGCCTCGATCACGTCAATATGCACCTTTGCGATCGCGCCGCAACCGATCAGTGCAAAATTGTGTATCTTATCAGACATAGTTGATACTTCTTCCATCATTCCTGATTTCGTCATCGATCTCCTGCTGCTTCTCATACGCAAGCAGTGCATCGATATTTTCTTCGATCTTGTGATATGCTCTTGCAATCATCTGCAATTCCTCATCGGTGCAATTCTCCAAGCGACCTACCAGCATAAATGCAGTTTTTGCAAGTCTATCGGTGTTGGGAAGCTCGCTCTCTGCAAGATCATCGGGATAATCTGCCAATACGAAGGGATAATCCTGTGCAAACACACCGTCACGGGTATACAAAGGAGAGAGATGGAGCTTTCCGTAGCCGCAAGAGCCGCAGTTCACGCCCTCTGCCTTAACAGCCATCAAGAGAGTCTTCATCTTCAAGCCCTTGAGTTCTTCGGGAACGTACTGTACGTAATGATATGCGAACACGCGCTTAGCACCGTCGTATTCCTTTTGGAATTTCAAGAATTTCAGATCGGACAACAGCTCCTCAAGGCGCTTTGCGTTGTGGTAACGGGTTTCATTGAGTCCGTCCATCTCATCCAGATTTGCATCGGCAATGGCAACAGCCAGCGGATGAATACGGTGCTTAAATCCAAAGCCCGTCATCGAATAACGGCTGTACTCGGATTCCTCACCAAGAGCCTTGCAGCGCTCGTAATGTCCCATTGCAACAGCACGCTCAAAGCACTCACGGTGATTGGTTACCAGAATTCCGCCCTCTCCTGCCGACAGAACCTTGGAGCCCTGCATCGAGAAACAACCAACGTCACCGAAGCTACCAACTTTCTTTCCTTTATAGATTGCACCGTGCGCATGAGAGCAGTCCTCAACCACCTTGAGCGAATGACGCTTTGCCACGTCCATGATCGCATCCATATCACAAGGGTTACCCCAAACGTGAACCGCGATGATCGCCTTTGTCTTGGGAGTGATCTGCTTTTCAATGCTCTCTGCCAGAACGTTGTGCGTTTCGGGATCAATATCGGCAAACTTCGGAATAGCTCCGTTTGCGATGATCGGACCTGCAGATGCCCAGAAGGTGAAGGAAGGAACGATGACCTCGTCCCCGGGCTTTACGCCGACAGCAAACAGACCTGCCTGGATCGAGGTGGTTCCGTTGCATACGCAAAGACCGTATTTTACACCGATATACTCGGAAAAGCGCTTTTCGAACTCTCCTACGATGGGAGATGTGGATATTTCGTTTTTATCCATCAAATTCTTTACGGTATCGTACGCCTTTTGAGGAAGTGTTTTGATGCTCATGGTAGAGGCTTTTCTCGAAAGAGCCATTTCACCGCCCAGAATTGCCAGTTGATTGTTGCTCATGATCTTTCTCCTTTATTGATCCGGTTTCTACCGAAAATTCTTCGAAAGCCGTCCTTCGGCAATCGTTTTGCTGATACCATTATCGCAAAATTACCTTTCAAAATCAATCCACAATATTGAGAACATTTTGCACTGCGTTGCTTTTTGGGACAAAAACAGGACTCCTTAATCGCAAAAGGAGTCCTGTTTCAGAGGAAGAAGCACGCTCATCGGCGTTTTCCGGGAGAGATTCCGTATTGTCTTTTATAGGCACGGCAAAAATACGCAACCGATTCAAATCCGCATCCCTCGGCAATTTGAGAGACGCTCTTGTCGGTGTTGATCAGCATAACGTCGGCGATCTTGATGCGGTATTCACGCAAATATTCCATAGCCGATTTCTGTGTGACTGTTTTAAATATATGGCAGAAATAATGCTTGCTGACGTTGCACAGTGCCGCCAGCTGATCCACGCTGATGGGATTCGTGTAGCAGTCGCGGATATGACGGAGAGCAGGCTCGATCAGATGATACGAGCGAAGGCTATCCAAGCCTCGGTCGGTGTTTCCCGTATCGCAAAGTCCGCGCCGCAAAAGGATCGTGAAGATCTCCAGCATCAAGCCGCTGACCGCCGCAACGTAATGCTCCTGTTTTTCCATACATTCGGTTGCCACACGGGACAAAAGATCAAATAACTGATTGTCCTGTTCAAACAGAGTTTTGAACACCTTATTGTCAGACAGCAACAAGGGGCGCAGCTTGAGCTCCCCTGCCCCAACAACACCAAAAAAATCAAGTGGGATCATCAATAAGTGATATCTTCCCTTCGTGCTTTCCTCACCGCAGTCAACGGTGCTGTGAAATTCATACGGATTGATCACAACCACGTCGCCCGCCTTCACGTTGACGGTGCGATTCCCGATCAGCAGGGTGCTTGCCCCCTCATAAAAGCATTTGAGCTCGATCTCCTCATGCAAGGCACAATTCTCGGAGCCGATTCCCGCAATAATGGATGTGCGGCACGGATCCATTTTCATACCGTGTATATAGGTTGTCGGTATCGTTGAAGCAGGTGTCATCTGTCGTTACCTCTTTTGATAAATTTTCGGAGCAGATCCGATCTCTGATCGTTCTTTTGCTGTTTTTGAGAATACAACCGGTTAAAAAAAGCAACACGGTGCAAAAGCATAATAATATTGTGGCTTGAAATTTCGATTGATTTGCGATACTATTATTGTAAGCTGATTTTTTGTGTCGTTTTATAAAAAAAAGACATTTTTTCCTTCGGAAGTCTGTTATTTCAATTGACTTTTTTCGGAGTCAGCATTATAATGATGTTAACAACAAAAAATCGGAACGATCCGTTCAAGCGATCCGGGATCACATTTTTTGTATACAAAAACAGTTCGGTATTACAATTATAGCGTAATTCCGTTTCCATGTCAAGGAGGTATTTATGAAAATTATTCCCATAGGGGAGCCGAAAACGATTATGAGCAACCCCATGAGCAAGCACAATTACTTCGGCTGGCCGAGCGCAACACGATTGCAAAACGGTAAGATCGCCGTGGTTGCATCGGGCTTTCGGCTTCGTCACGTTTGCCCGTTCGGCAAGACCGTGATCAGCTACAGCGAGGACGACGGTGAGACCTACACGATCCCCGCACCCGTGATCGACACGCCCCTGGATGACCGCGACGGAGGCATTCTTGCATACGGAAAAACCAACGTGATCGTAACGTCCTTCAACAACCCCGTTGAATTTCAAAGAGGCAGAAAAACTGCAACTCCCTACATACACGCCTACTTGGATATGGTAACCTCCGAAGAAGAAAAAGCCTATTACGGAACGACCTATCGTGTCAGCCATGACTGCGGCGTTACCTTCGGTCCGCTCCATAAAAGCCCCGTGACCTCTCCTCACGGTCCCTTGGAAATGCCCGATGGCTCGATTCTGTGGATCGGCAGACTGAGCGAGGGATATCGTGATACAATGGAGGATGCCATCTACGCTTACCGCATCGATCCAGAGAACGGAACGGCGGAGTTGGTTGGTAAGATCGACAACGTAGAGCCGGAGGACGGTGTTCAGCCCGTATCCTGTGAGCCTCACACCATTCTTTTGGAGGACGGAAAACTGCTGACACATATTCGCGTTCAAATAAATGAGAATAACCGGATGTTCACCCTTTACCAGAGCGAATCTTCGGACGGCGGCAAGACCTGGACCAAGCCCTACCCGATCTTAGATCGCCTGGGCGGTGCGCCAGCACACTTGTTCCGTCATTCCTCGGGCATGCTGATCTGTACCTATTCCTACAGAGAGTCTCCCACCGCCATCAAGGCAATGTTCAGCACCGACAACGGCGCAACCTGGGATACCGATCATCCGATCTACGTCACCCCCTACAGTCAGGACTGGAGCCTGCCTGAATCGGGTCACATGTCCGACAGCTCCACGGTTGCCTGGGATATCGGATACCCCTCTACAGTGGAAACCCACGATGGAAGCCTGCTCACGATTTTCTATGCGCACGTTTCAGAAAAGGAACCCGCTGTGGTATTACAGCAGAAATGGAGATTTGAACCATGAAATTTACAGGAGTTATGCCGGCGCTCGTGACGCCGCTGAACAAAGACGAAACCATCAATACAAAGGTTCTGGCGCAGCTGATCGAGGATATGATCGCAAAGGGTGCCGACGGTTTTTACATTGCGGGTGCCACGGGCGAAGGTCTTGCACTGCGTCCCTCTGAGCGCCGCGTGCTTGCCGAAGAGGCGGTTCGCGCTGCCAACCACCGCAAGCCCTGTATCATTCAGGTTGCCTCCACCGATTTCAACGAGGCGATCGCACTTGCAAAGCACGCAGAGTCCTGCGGTGCCGATGCCATTTCGGCAACCCCTCCCCTCTTTTTCGGTTACGATGCCGAGGAGGTTTACAACTACTACAAAACGCTGGCAAATGCGGTTCACATTCCCGTAATGATCTATTACAACCCCAACGCGGGCTTTGCAATGGACGCAAAATTTGCAGCTCGTGCGTTTGAGGTAGACAACATCACCGCGATCAAGTGGACCAGCCCCAACTACTATCAGATGATGGAGCTGAAGCGCTTGACGCAGGGTGAGATGAATATCATCAACGGCCCAGACGAAATGCTCCTGATGGGACTCAACGCGGGTGCCGACGGCGGTATCGGAACCACCTATAACTTTATGTTTGAGATCTATCGCGGTATCTTTGACAGGTACCAAGCAGGTGATCTTGCAGGTGCGCAGGCGCTGCAACGCAAATCGGCACAGATCGTTACAGCCGCTTTTGCAAAGTATTCCTGTATTCCCGCTACCAAGGCGCTGGTGGAAGCGCTCGGTTACGATGTGGGAGATGCGACCTTCCCCTTGGCTCGCCTTACCGATGCGGAAAAAGCGGAAATCGTTGCCGATGTAAGAGCGGCAGGACTGCCCTTGACAAGTCTTTAAAGGAGAATTTTTATGAAAAAGCTTGCCATTGTTTACGGAGAAAAGAAAACAGGCGTTCAGAAGAAGGCACTTGAGGTTCTGACGCGCGATATTCTGGAATATACCATTGAGTACCCCACCTGTGTTGCATTCGATCAACTGAATAAGGAAAAATTCACACAGCTCATCTACATTGGTACGGGCAAGAACAATCCTGTCTTTGCCGACCTGGAGAACCATCCCACCAAGCCCGAGGGCTACGTGATCACGGTGAAGGACGGTGTGATCTATATTGAAGGCACCGATGATGCGGGTGTTCTGTACGGTTGTGTTGACTTTTCGGCAAAGCTCATGCCGCAAACTGCCTACACGCACAGCTCCTATCCCTATTGGAAAAATCCCTTTGAAAACGATTTCGTTTTCCCCGATTGCGAGCTTGCCTCCGCGCCCTCGATCACCAACCGCGGTCTTTGGACATGGGGACACGTAATCTATGATTATCGCAGCTACATCGACAATATGGTCAAGCTGAAAATGAACTGCGTGATTATATGGAACGATTTTGTTCCCGTGAATATTGAGGAAATGATCTCCTACGCGCATGATTCCAATGTCAAGATCATCCTCGGCTATCCTTGGGGCTGGGACAACGGCATTGAAGACTTCAAGCTTTCCATGCTCCTGCAGGACATTCGCGCAAAGGTCGTGGAGGAATACAAGCGCGATTTTTCTCACCTCGACATTGACGGTATCTACTTCCAAACCGTTACCGAAACGGGCAAGGAGGAGATTGACGGCGTACTGATCGCAGAAGCGGTGACCGAGTTCGTGAACAGAACCGCCGATGATATTTTCAAGATCTCCCCCGATCTCGAGCTACAGTTTGGTCTGCACGCAACATCGGTGAACAAGCGTCTGCAATACATCAAGAAGGTCGATCCCCGTATCCGCATCGTTTGGGAAAATTGCGGAACCTTTCCCTTCGACTACATTCCCAAGCACCACATTGAGCGATTTGATCAAACCTGTGATTTCGTGCGCGAGATTGCGGGACTGCGCGGAGAAAACGAACGCTTTGGCGTGGTTACCAAGGCGTTTACCAAGCTGGACTGGGATGCGTTTGAGCATCAAAGAGGTTCTTACTATATGGGAATTTCCTCTGAGCCGATCCAACAGAACCGCGTGGTTCGCAAATACGAGATCTGGAAGTATCTGCAAGCATACTGGCTGACCTACGCCGACAAGGCTTACGAGATCATCCGTATCATGAAGGACGTAACGGGCGGAGATATGTACTGCACCGCTCTGGTTGAGGACGGCATGTTTGAAAAAGAGCTGATGTATATCGTTGCGCTTTACGGTGAGATGATCTGGAACACCGAGGGCGACATCAAAGAAATGATCACCGAGGTGGCTTTGCGCCGCGACGTAAAATTCGTATAATCATTTTAAACTTTAGAATCGGAGAAACAAAGCTATGAAAATTGATGCACATAACCATCCGTTTTGGTACTACATGACACCCGACAAGATGGTGGCAAACATGGATCAGTATGGGATCGACAAATGCTGGCTACTCAGTTGTGAGATCCCGTGGAGTGAGTTTGGAGCTCCCGAACACAGGGGTTGCCAGATGTTTTCCTCGGACAAGGTCAATATGCCGTTTGAGAACTGCCTGCCCTATCTTGATAAGTATCCCGATCGCTTTATGCTGGGATATGCTCCCGATCCCCGTCAGCCCTATGCTTTGGAAAAGCTGAAATACGCCATGAAAGCGTATGATGTGAAAATCTGCGGCGAATTAAAATACCGCATGATGCTGGACAATCCCGATGCGATTCGTTTGTATCGCTTCTGCGGTGAGAACGGCCTTCCCGTGATCGTTCACATCCAGCGTTCCATTCCGCACAACCAAAAGGGCGAAAAGCAGGAATCCTATTGGTACGGCGGCGATATTGATGCCCTGGAAAGAGCCTTGAAGCTTTGCCCCGAAACCAATATCATCGGTCACGCACAGTCCTTCTGGTCGGAAATCTCGGGCGACGGACAAGGCGAGACCAACCTCTACCCGACAGGCCCTGTTGTAGCGGGCGGAAAGTTGGTTGAGTTGATGGAAAAGTACCCCAATCTGTATTGCGACATGTCGGCAATCTCGGGGTGCCGCGCGCTGAGCCGCGACCTTGACTTTACCAAAGCATTCTTGACCGAATATCAGGATCGTGTTCTGTATGCAAGAGACTATGTCGATAACTCGCATCAGGAATTGATCGAAAGCCTCGGACTTTCCGAGGAGATCAAGGAAAAGATCTATTCGGGTAACGCACTGCGCTTGATCGGACAAAATTAATTCATCAAAAAAGGATCACGTCTTAGCTTTTTGCCTTGGCGTGATCCTTTTTTGATTGCGAAACAAACCCACTACCCGAAAAGCTAAGCGAAAAGTTATAAAAATTATTCACACGAAAAGTTATAAAAATTATTCACAATTATTGACAACCGACTCGGTAAGTGCTATAATAAACATTGGTATATTCTGAAAAAATAGGCTCCTGTGCGACGCCCATTGCAGACGATACCCAGAAAGGAAGAAACGCAATGAAAACCGTATTGAAGATGTTGTTGCTTGTTTGCGTTCTTTGCATCGTAGCCTGTGGCTTTTTGGCATGCGATGAAGAACCAACAGCACCGACACATACCCACACGCTCGTTTCTCACGAGGCAAAAGCAGCTACCTGTGCCGAGGAAGGCTGGGAGGCGTATGAAACCTGCGAGGGCTGTGATTACACCACGCTCACCGTAATCGAGGCAACGGGACACAAAACCGTAGCACACGATGCAAAGGCTCCCACCTGCACCGAGGGCGGTTGGAATGCTTATGAAACCTGTGAGAAGTGTGATTACACCACGTTTACCGAGATCGAAGCAACGGGACATAAAACCGTGACACACGAAGCCAAGGCTCCCACCTGCACCGAGGACGGCTGGGATGCGTACGAGGCCTGCGAAAAGTGTGATTACACCACGCTTACCGTGATTGAGGCAACGGGACACAAGATGGTGTCGCATGAAGCCAAGGCTCCCACCTGCACCGAGGACGGTTGGAACTCTTACGAAGCCTGCGAAAAGTGCGATCTTTCCACGCTGGTCTTGATCAAGGCCCCCGGACATCAGATCGTACAGCATGAGGCAAAGGCTCCCACCTGTATTCTGGGCGGCTGGAATGCTTACGAAACCTGCAAAAATTGTGATTATTCCACCTTTACCATGCTTGATGCAACGGGACACGACCTTGAAGCGCACGAAGCCAAGGCTCCCACCTGCACCGAGGACGGCTGGAACGCTTACCAAACCTGCAAGAAGTGTGATCACTCCACGCTTACCGTGATTGAGGCAACGGGACACGCAACAGTTTCCCATGCAGCAAAGGCTGTTACCTGTACGGAAAATGGTTGGGATGCGTACCTGACCTGTGAAAACTGTGATTATACCACCTTTGTGGAAATTTTTGCAACGGGACACGATATCTCGTCCTATCCCGCAACAGCACCTACCTGTACCGAGAGCGGTTGGAATGCTTACCAGGCCTGCAGTAAGTGTACTTACTCCACGATCGTTTGGATCGGTGCTACAGGTCACGATATCGTAACGCTCCCCGGCAAGACTGTTACCTGTGAATCCGAGGGCTGGGAAGACTACGAGATCTGCGAGAAATGCGATTACAACACCTTCGTTTTGATCCCTGCAACCGGTCACACTATGGTAAACGGAAAATGTGAATCATGCGGATATTCGGCAATCCTGATCATCGACAATGAGATCTTCGATTATGATACACATGGTGTTCGTATCATCTACGACAAAGAATTCGTTGATGTGAACGGAAATTTCTATTATGTAATTGCAAATATCATTATTTACGACTTCCAAACGGAAGGTCCGGACGAAGATTCGGATCAGGATGGTCTGAGCAACCAAGAAGAATTCAATCACGGTACCGATCCCTTTGATCCCGATACCGATAACGACGGCGCAAATGACGGCAAGGAAATTCTGATGGGCTTTGACCCCCTGGCTCCCAACACCTCCTTTGGTGTCAGCACACCTCCCGTTGTGGATAACGGCGAAGAGCCCGACACGGTAACACCTACGATTGAAGTAGAGCTCAGCGGCGATCAGATGAATACGCTGGTGGTAGAACGCGATGACTTCTTCAATAAGAATACCCTTGGATACATGGGAGATGCCTACCGTTATGAGGTAGAAGGATCCTTTGATTCCGCAACTGTTGGATTCCAATTCGATCAATCGAAATTGAACTCGAACTCGCTTCCCACGATCTACTCTTACGATCCCGTAAAGGGTAAAATGACACCCCTTGCTACCACGATCATCGGTAACAAAGCAACCACCGATGTTTCCGAATTTTCCACCTTCGTTCTGCTTGACAGATACGTATTCGAAAAGCAGCTTACTTGGGTAGACGTTTGGGGACTTGACAACACCACCAAATACAACCAGGTTGAGATCGTATTCGTAATCGATGACTCGGGAAGTATGGGTCCGATTGGCGCAAATAATGACCCCAACAACATTCGTCTTTCGGTTTCGCGCGACTTGGTCGATCAGCTTCCCGAAGGCAGTAAGATCGGTGTAGTTCAGTTTGCAAACAATACAACAAAACTGACCTCCAATCTTATCACTGATAAAACTCGCGCTAAGAGTTATCTTACTACCAACTATTTCAAATCCAAAGGCTCGACCTATATGTTCACCGCAATGAAGGATGCGCTGAGCCTGTACAGCACGCCTACCGAGGGAGATTCGGTATTCAGAGTGATGATCGTTCTGTCTGACGGTCTTCCCAGCGATGAAGGATATATGGGCAGTGCGATTACAGCAATCCAAAACAAGGGAATTTCGGTATACACCGTTGGTCTTGGAACCTACTCCTTCTCGGCGTTCGAAACCTATTTGAAGCCTGTTTCCGAAAGAACCGGCGGTAAGTTCTATCTGTCCTCGAATACCTCAGGGCTTGCAAACATCTTTGACGATATCGGGGAGAAGATCGATCTGACCACCGATACCGACGGTGACGGTCTGCTTGACTATTATGAGGATAACATGGTAATCTTCAGCGGTATTACCTACACCGCAAACAAGAGCGATCCCGATACCGATGATGACGGTCTGCTTGACGGCGAGGAGATCCGAACCGTTGTCATCATCAGCATTGACGGAACCAAGATGTCGGTGATCGGTAAGGTATTCTCCGATCCCTCGAATCCCGATTCGGACGGAGACGGTGTAAACGATAAAAACGATCGCTTCCCTCTTAATGCAAACATTGCATAAAACACCTATAAACAAAAGCACATCCCCATCGGAATCCGATGGGGATGTGCTTTTATACAGGTTCCAGACGGAGGTGTTCATTTTTTGAGTTGCACAAATTCTTTAGTCGCTTTTCTCTTTGACACCAAAGGCACAAAGAGAAAAGCTTGCAAAAGAGAAATGCCGAGGCTTATTTCGCCCTCTGCGGAGGGCGAGGAGGGCTCCGCGCCCTCCACCTCGCAAACTTTTGAAAAAGTTTGATCAAAACTTTGGAAAACCTGACGAAACCCGGCAGTTTGTCTACAGTCTGAACAATAACACATCCCCATCGGAATCCGATGGGGATGTGTTGTTGTATTCATCTATTAAAGCTATTAAAGCTTCGGCAGCTTTTCAAGCCCTGCGGCAAGCTCTGCGTCGGTGGGAATGTAGTCGGTCATCTTTCCGTCGTGGAACTTCTCGTAAGACATCATATCAAAGTATCCCGTACCCGTCAGACCGAACAGAATGGTCTTTTCTTCGCCCGTTTCCTTGCATTTCAGCGCCTCGTCGATCGCAACCTTGATTGCGTGAGAGCTTTCGGGAGCAGGCAAAATACCTTCTACGCGCGCAAACTCCTCAGCGGCTGCAAAGACCTCGGTCTGCTTGACCGAAACCGCCTCCATCAAACCGTCATCATAAAGCTGCGACAGCGTGGAGTTCATACCGTGGTAGCGCAATCCGCCCGAATGGCTGGGAGCGGGAATGAAATTGCTTCCCAGAGTGTACATCTTTGCCAGAGGACAGATCATACCCGTATCGCAGTAGTCATATACATACTGACCGCGCGTAAAGCTGGGGCAAGAGGAAGGCTCAACGGCGATGAAACGGTAGTCTGCCTCTCCGCGTACCTTTTCGCCCATAAACGGTGCGATCAAGCCGCCAAGGTTCGATCCGCCGCCTGCGCATCCGATGATAACATCGGGCTTGATACCGTATTTATCCATTGCCGCCTTGGTCTCCAGACCAATGATCGATTGATGCAGCATAACCTGATTGAGCACGCTTCCCAACACATAGCGATATCCCTCGGTGGTGCTTGCCTTTTCCACAGCCTCGGAAATAGCGCAGCCCAAGCTTCCGCCGGTTCCCGGATGTGCTTCCAGAATCTTACGTCCTACCTCGGTCTCCATCGAAGGCGAAGGCGTTACCGATGCGCCGTAGGTTCTCATCACCTCGCGGCGGAAGGGCTTTTGCTCGTAAGAAACCTTTACCATATAAACCTTGCAGTCCAAATCAAAGTAAGCGCAAGCCATCGACAAAGCGGTTCCCCACTGGCCTGCTCCCGTCTCGGTGGTCACGCCCTTGAGTCCCTGCTGCTTTGCGTAATACGCCTGTGCGATCGCCGAATTGAGCTTGTGGCTTCCGCTGGTGTTGTTACCCTCAAATTTGTAATAGATCTTTGCAGGGGTTTGCAGCTTTTCCTCCAGGCAGTAGGCACGAACCAACGGCGCGGGACGGTACATTTTATAGAAATTCAGAATATCCTCGGGAATTGGGAAATAAGCGGTGTTCTCGTCCAATTCCTGACGGATCAGCTCTTGGCAAAATACGCCTTCCAGATCCTTTGCTGTCATTTTCTCGTGTGTTACAGGATCCAACAGGGGCGCCGGCTTGTTCTTCATATCGGCGCGCAGATTGTACCAAGCCTTGGGAAGCTCGGACTCCTGCAAATAAATTTTGTACGGAATTTTTTCGTTTTTCATGGGACTTCTCCTTTCAGCTTTGGGACAGAAAACAAAAACCTGTCCCAGTTTATGCTGGGACAGGACAATCATCCTGCGGTGCCACCCGGCTTGGCGCATCTTGCGCCCTCTTTTTGCATACCCTTGATATGCTGACGTTGTTTACGAAGTGTCCCCTTCGTCTCCCATACTCCAAGCCATTGCCCGTTTCTGTTCGCCCTCGGAAGCCCATTCCGCGCCGCATTCTCCGCTGTCCTTACACCCTCGACAGCTCGCTGTGGGAAAAGAGACTGCGCGTACTTACTCTTCCTCATCGGTTTCGGATATTATATCACAAAAATGAGATTTTGTCAATACTCTCCCTCAATTTTCTTTATTTTTTGATCAAATAACAAAAAGCTCTTACGCGGCACAGACCTGTAAAAGCTTTCTGTTTGATAGATTCTTATATGATTACTTCGCGCTTGGAGGAGCTTTCTTCCCATCCGCTACCGCAGAATCAGCCTTTTTTTTGTTCTCCTTGGAAGAAGAATGGTATTGCGCCTCGGATGCCTTCTTTTCGTAGTAATCCTCGGAGTTCTCCACTCCGTAGTAGTAATACGAGCCCTTGGTATCCTTGCGGTTTACATTGTTGAGGATCACGCCTAAAATCTTGCATCCGCTCTTTTGAAGCTGATCCTTTACGTTTTGCGCAACACTGCGCTTGGTGCTGCCCGCATTGATTACAAATACCGCGCCGTCACAGAAATTTGCCATAACAGCCGCATCGATTACCAATCCAAGAGGCGGTGCGTCAACGATTACATAGTCGTAAATATCGCGTGCATAGTCCAAAAGCTCCTTGAATGCGGGGCTTCCTGCCAAAGCAGTAGGGTTGGGGGGATAGGGTCCTGCAAACACAATATCAAAATTGGGATTTTGTGTTTTATTGATCACCTGATCAAGCTCTGCCTGTCCCGACAGCCACTGGGAAAGTCCCATAATACCGCGGTCCTTAGTATATCTGCTGACCATAACCGATTTTCTCAAATCGGCATCCACCAACAGAACCTTTTTGTTTACTTCGGTCAAGCTATTCGAGAGGTCGAAGGAAACCGTGGTCTTACCCTCGTGTCCGATGCAGCTGGTTACGATAATAACCTTGGTTTTCTTTCCCGAAAACAGAATATTGGTACGCAGCGTATTAAACGCTTCGTGCATGAAATAGTTTTGATCTTCTTCAAGAATCAGCTCAATAGTACGCATACGCCCTCCTTATCTTTCTGTTTGATGGTGTTTCTTATAATATCCGCGGCCCTTATGATAACGGTAGTTGCTGTCCTTCTTGGGACCGACCGAATTTTTGTTCGGAATCGCGCCCAGAACGGTCAGATCCAAGTATTTTTCCACATCTTCGGCAGAATAGATCTTATCATCCAAAGCGAATCGGAGGAAAAAGATACCGTATACCAGCACCGCACCGAGGATTCCGACCAACAGGACCTTAGTGATGGAAACCGAGTTAGAGGGAGCAGTAGGCGTCAGCGCTTCATCAAAGCTGACCATCTGCTCGCCGAATTTATCCTCGTTGATATAAGTCTGGAAGGTGTAACCCCATGTATCAGCCAATTTTTTTGCTTCTTCTCTTGTACCTGCTCTTGCCGAAAGCTTCAGAATTCGGGTATCCTCTTCATGCGATACAGTTACCATTGCGCGCAATTGCGAGACCGACAGATCGCCGTAAGCGGGAGGATCCGCCTGCTTCACACGTGAAATCACCGCATCACTCACCAGCTGGAGCTTATAGTCGTTTACCAGATAGTTTGCCATCGACAGGTCGGTAGTCTGCACCGAGCTCTCGGTTCCGATGTTTTTCATCGCCCAGATCGAGACGGAAGCCGTGTATTCCTCTTTGTAGGTCACGTTGCTATACACGTACATCGACGTAGATCCGATCAAGCAAACGATCAGCATCAGCCACCAGCATTTTTTCAAAATATCAAGCAGCTCACCAAAATTAAGAGAGTTTTGTTTTACTTCGTTTTCCATAAGTACATCCTTTCTTTACAATCGATAAGGAATCAGAATTCAATCAACCTGTCTTCCACAACGCGGCAAGCGTTTCCCCAAACCAAGGCCTCAATAGTTGCATCGTCAAGATGCTTTTGCAAAAACGGCAGGCATACCGACATTTTCGGGGGCCGCTTTGTCAGATTATGGGCATCGGAAGAAATAATATGTGCAAGTCCGCGCCGCAACAGCTTTTTCCACTGTCGCTCGGCAGCTTTTCCCCAAGCACCGCAACAGGAAGATGCGTTCAACTGCACGATTCCGCCACCCTCTACAAAATCCTCGATCCATCGGCGCTCCTTATACAAGCACTCATAGCGCTCGGTATGTGCCAAAATCACGAGATACCCTGCGCGTTGCAAGCGATCCATGGCATTGCTCAATTCATAAAAATCCACGTTAGCGGGAAAATCCACCAACACATATCGGCTGTTGTTGATACAGCGGCACGAGCCACTATCCAAAGCGTCCAGACAATTGTGGTAGTAGCCAAGCTCATGCCCAAGATAAAGCTTCATATCGGGGTGGTGCTTTGCAACATATTCCTGCAGAATTTCAAACGATTGCAGACTTTTCTCGGCGGTGTCTCCGAAATGATAAGGAGAATAGTGCGGCGTCAGGCAGAGTGCGCGAACGCCGTCCTCATAAGCCATTTCAAGCATGGAGAACATATCCTCGGCAGTTTTTGCGCCGTCATCAACACCACATAATATATGGCTGTGCAGATCAAAAAAGCGAAGCATTCTTCTCCTCCATTCAAGTCAATGCACGATCAGACAAAATCCTACATTTCGTTACTCCTTATTATATCACGCCATCCTTCTTTTGTCTATAAAAAACACAAAGATTAACAGTATTTTAACAAATAAAGAACCTTTTTATTGAAACAATGTCCAAATATAGTAGATCACTCCGTATATACTGCCTGCCAGCGTTCCGTATAAAAGGACAGGACCCGAAATGGTGAAAATTTTAGCGCCCACGCCAAGGATCAGCCCCTCGGCTCGGCTATCGATTGCGGGAGAGACCACCGAATTGGCAAAGCCCGTGATTGGCACCAGCGTTCCCGCACCGGCTATCTTGGCGATATTATCAAACCATCCCAAGCCGGTCAAAAGGACGGCGCAGAAGATCAGAGTGACTGAGGTCAGGGTGGAGGCATCGTCTAACGACATTGCAAAAAAATCCATATACAATGTGCGGAGAAGCTGTCCGATCGTGCAGATCGCACCGCCGATCAAGAAGGCAAAAGCACAGTTTTTGAGCATTGGCGAGCGAGGCGCGTGCGCATCGGCAAACTTTTTGTAGGTCTTTTTATCCATGTTCATATCGGGATCTCCTTTTTTGATATTCCCTATTAGAATTCCCTTTTCAATCGGAACTATACTTGAATCGCTTCCCCAAAAAAGCAACGCGCAGCCAATTGGCTGCGCGTTGCTTTTTTAACTTATTATTGATCTTTTTTCTTGGAAGAGGTTGCACCGTTGAGGATGTAAGTGGTAATAATGATCAAACCGATTACCACGAAGATACCCAGCATTCCCGCGCCCATGTAGATCGCGTTATTCACAAAATTCATAGGATTAAAAGTAATATTCATTGTTGATCCCCTTTCTCATTTCAGGAAGAAATTCAAGATCATACCGCCGGCAATAACCGAAGCGATCTGGCCCGAAACGTTAACACCGATGGAGTGCATCAAGAGGAAGTTCTGAGGATCCTCTGCAAGTCCCATCTTATGTACGATACGTCCCGACATGGGGAACGCCGAAATGCCTGCCGCACCGATCATGGGGTTGATCTTCTTCTTGGAGAAAATATTGATGATCTTGGCAACCAGAATACCGCCGATGGTATCGAATACAAATGCAAAGAGTCCCAAGCCCAGAATTACCAGTGTTTCAACGGCAATAAAGCTTTCTGCCTGCATCTGGAATGCGATCGAAATACCCAGGAAAATGGTGATCAGATTTGCCAGCACCTTTTGTGCAGTCTCGGAAAGCGAATCCAGAACGCCGCACTCACGGATCAGGTTACCGAACATCAAAAATCCTACCAGCGAAACTGCCGAAGGAGCAAAAATACCTGCGATCAGGGTGATCACGATCGGGAACAGGATACGGGTGGTCTTGGAAACACTCTTGGGCGCGTAAGGCATACGGATCAAGCGTTCCTTCTTGGTGGTCATCATTTTGATGACGGGGGGCTGAATGATCGGCACCAATGCCATATACGAATACGCCGCCACCATGATCGCCGCCTGATAGCTTGATTGCAGCTTCTGAGATACCGCAATTGCAGTGGGACCGTCTGCAGCACCGATGATCGCAATAGAAGCAGCATCATTGATGTTCGGGAAGAAAATCGATGCCAAGCAAAGCGTAAAGAAGATACCAAACTGCGCCGCCGCGCCGAAGATCATCAATTTCGGATTGCTGAGTAGCGGTCCGAAATCGATCATCGCACCGATACCGATAAACAGAAGCAACGGGAACAGCTCGTTGGCAATACCCGCATTGTACAGCGTGGTAATCGGACCATGCTCCAGAACAGCGTCTGCCATGGGAATGTTAACCAGAATCGCACCAAAGCCCATGGGCAACAGAAGCGTGGGCTCCATTTCCTTTTTGATGGCAAGGTATATCAAAAGTCCGCCGATGATCCACATGATCACATTTTTCCAGCCGTCGTTGTTGATAAGCCATTCAATACTCGTCCATAAAAACTCAAACTTATCCATTTTGTTTGTCTTTTCCTTTCAAAGATTAGGATTCTTTTGTATCATCAGAGGAATCGCCGGCATCGGAGTCCTCTTCGGAACCGTCTGCCTCCTCTTGTTCAGTTTTGGTGACCTCGGTCATGTCGATGCGCTTGTCCTCGACCAAAAGAACACGCACCGTAAGCGAGCCGTAGGTAAATTCGGGCGTTTCGCCGTCCTGCGGGATGTAACCGAGGTTTGCGATCACAAAGCCTCCAAAGGTGTCGTAGGAATCCTCCTCGGTGTGGAGTGTAAGACCAACGGTCTCCTCCACTTCATCAATGGGAGTGGCTCCCGCAACCTGCCAACGGTTGGCTTCCTGCTCCACGATATCGGGAAGCTCGGGTTCATCGGTCTCGTCGTAAATATTACCGACGATCTCCTCCAAAAGGTCTTCCATCGTTACAATTCCCGCCGTTTGTCCGAACTCATCCACTACGATAGCCATATGCATCTGGCTATCGCGCATGTCGCGGAACAGCATATTTGCCTGCAGGGTATCGGGAACGAATTTTGCCTTCTGCATGACGTCCGAAAGCTTACACTCGGGGTTGTTGTACGCCATGAACAGATATTCACGCGCCAGCACGATACCCTTGATATCATCGGTATCCTCGCCGCACACGGGGAAACGGGACAGTCCGCTTTCCTGAATGGTGCGGAAGATATCCTCCACCGTATCGGTTTCGTACAGCACGCGCATATCGGATCGGCGAGTCATGATCTCCCCTACCGTTGTATTATCAAATTCAAATACGTTTTCGATCATTTCCTTGGTATCGGAGTCGATCTCTCCCTGCTCCTCAACCGCATCCACAAGGTCGAGAATATCCTCTTCGGATACGTCCTCGCTGTTTTCCTTGGGATTGATGCCAAACAAGCGAAGGGTTCCGTTGGTGCTGACCGTTAAGAGCCAGACAATCGGACGCATCGCCACGGAAAG
The DNA here is from genome assembly GCA_017453335.1 of Clostridia bacterium. The sequence goes on along the minus strand of JAFTKI010000049.1, from coordinate 23,664 downwards.
CCCCGAAATAAAGCCACACACGCGGCGCGCCAGCTTTTCCGAGTTTCTCATAGCAACCCGTTTGGGAACCAGCTCGCCAAACACCAGCGTAAAGAAGGACAGGATCAAGGTGATCACAACCACCGAAATCGTATCCAGTACGGACACGGGAATCGAGGTCAGCTTACAGGTGTTGACCAGAAAGCTCACCAGATATTCCGAAAATCCGTCGGCTGCGAATGCCGAGCCCAAAAAGCCCGCCAGCGTGATGCCAACCTGGATCGTGGACAAAAAGCGTGTGGAATTTTCCACCATCTTCAAAAGCTTTTTCGCTTTTGTGTCGCCCTCCTCCGCCTGACGGCGAAGCTTGACTTCGTTGAGTGAGATCACGGCAATCTCAGATGCCGCAAAAAACGCATTTAATGCAATCAGTATAATCTGAACCAATATCTGCCATAAGACAGTATCCATTTTTTCAAAAATTCTCCTTTTCCGATTTTTCAGTTGTTAATTCTCAAATAAAAAAGCCAACAAAAAACTCGGCTAAGGCGGCGTGGTTCGATCGCCATCCGCGGGGTCAGAACCTGCAGACATCATGTTTCTCCTTTCTTGCGATGAATCTCGATATAAATATGTAAAAAATCACAATCACGCTTATTATAGCGTAAACATCGTGGCAATTCCATATACAAATTGTTAACAATTAACTTTTCGGCAAAAAAAGTTGTTTTTTTTTTGCGGGTATGCTATAATAAAACAGGTTGAAAAATACACAAAACGAGGTGTTTCGCTTTGGATTCCGTATTTAAAAGCAAATTTCAAGAATCCCTTACATCGGTCTTGCCTGTTGCCGCCATCATTCTTTTGCTGGGCATTACCATCGCTCCCTTGAGTACAAGTACATTTTTTCTGTTCTTGCTGGGAGTGCTTTGTCTTGTCCTTGGATTGACGGTCTTTACGATGGGCGCCGAAATGTCCATGCAACCGCTGGGTAACAAGATCGGTGCCTCGCTGGCAAAATCAAAAAAGATCTGGCTGATCGCGCTGATCAGCTTTGTGATCGGTATTCTGGTAACCATCTCCGAGCCCGATCTGCAGATCCTTGCACAGCAGGTTTCGGGGCTTCCCTCCGAAATGACCTTGATCCTGACGGTTTCGCTGGGGGTTGGTATCTTTTTGATGATCGCTATGCTGCGTATCATCTTTCATATTCCGCTGTCGATCCTTTTGATGATCTTCTATATCGCGGCGTTTATTCTTTGTATCTGGATTCCGTCGGATTTCTGGTCGGTTGCCTTTGACTCGGGCGGAGTGACCACGGGCCCTATGACGGTTCCCTTCATCATGGCGATCGGTGCAGGTGTGGCAGGCTCGCGCGGCAAGGGCGATCACGACGATTCCTTCGGTCTGGTCTCGCTTTGCAGCATCGGCCCCATTCTTTCGGTGCTGATCCTTGGCCTGTTCTTCAACAATATCTCGGGTTCTACCGAAAGCTCCGCGGAAATGGTAGAGGTGCTTGCCAATACCCGTTCGGGAATGGAGCTTTACATCCACGGATTCATTGATCACGCAAAAGACGTTGCAATCGCGCTGCTTCCCACCATCGCGTTTGCCCTGCTCTTCCAGTTGTTCACCCACGCATTCAGCACCAAGCAGCTCATCCGCGTTGGAGTTGGTGTTGTTTACACCTTCCTTGGATTGGTTATCTTTCTGACGGGTGCGAACGAGGGATTTCAGCCCGCGGGAGCCTCGCTGGGCAGAAGTCTTGCCGATTTCCAAGGCGGTGCATTTCTGATCCCCGTTTGTATGGTAATCGGATATTTTATCGTCAATGCCGAGCCTGCAGTCTACGTGCTGAACAAACAGGTTGAGCAAATTACGGCGGGCGCGATTTCGGCATCCACTATGCGGTTGGCACTCTCCATCGGTGTGGCGGCGGCATTGGGACTTTCGATGCTCCGTATTCTGACCGGCATTTCGATCCTTTGGATTCTGATCCCCGGATATGCGATCGCACTGGGACTTTCCTTCTTCGTACCGAAATTCTTTACCGGTATCGCGTTTGACTCGGGCGGAGTTGCCAGCGGTGCTATGATGAGTGCATTTGTGCTGCCGCTTGCGATCGGCGCTTGCGAAAAACTCGGAGGAAACGTGATGACCGATGCGTTTGGCTGTGTGGCGTTTGTTGCATTGACGCCTATCATCTCGATCCAGATCTGCGGTCTTTTGTACAGCCTGAAGGCAAAACGCGCAATCAGCCGCTTCACATCCGAGCAAGAAACCATTTTGGATTACGGCGATTCCTTCTTGGAACTCGCAGAACAGGAGGAGTCCAATGGCTAAAAAAACAGAATTTGAAAAGCGCGCCAAGCTTTTGGTGTGTATCATCAAAAAAGGCGACGTGATGGCGCTGACCGAAGCCTGCAATGAGGTGGCGGTATCGCTCCACTTCTCTGCCATCGGATACGGTACGGCAAAATCCAATTACATGAGTTATCTCGGACTGGACGAGATCGAAAAGCGTATGGTGTATGCCTTGATCCCGAACTACTGTGAATCGCGCGTTCTCAAAGCGATCAACCGAAAGCTAAAGCTTTATCTGATGGGAAACGGCATTGCCTTCACCATTCCCCTCTCGGGGATCTCCAGTATCGTCAGCAATGCGATCCTCTCCACCCCGTTCCGTGACGAAACAAATACCGATTCCAATCACAACAATGAAAAGGAGCGTAGTAAAATGCATGAATTAGTCGTTGCCGTGGTCAACCAGAAATTCACCGATAAGGTGCTGGATTGCAGCCGTGCGGCAGGTGCTACGGGTGCTACCATTCTGCACACAAGAAGCGTGAATAATAAGCAGGCAGAACAATTGATCGGAACTACCTTTACGCAGGAGACCGACACCATTGCCATTCTGACCTCGCGCGAATATAAGAAAAATATCATGGAAGCCATTCGCCAGAATGCGGGACTGAAAACCGACGGCGGCGCTGTGCTGTTCTCCTTGCCTGTAGATTCGTTGGTCGGCATCGGCCGATTCGAGGATCTTGAAGACTAAAGGAGTATCAAAAAAGAAAAAAGCGGGAGTTGGAAACAACTCCCGTATGGAGTTTATCATGAAGATTCTGATTGCATACGATAGCGGAAAAGGAACCGTAAAAACTGCGGTAGAGCGCATGATGCGTCCGCTGAAAAACTTAGACGTTACCGTTATTTCCCTGAACGAGCTATCTCCCGACCCTAACGAATACGATCTGATCGTGCTGGGCGGTTCGGTGAGATTTGGCAAACTGCGTCCTGCAGTTCGCAAATATTTAAAAGCAAACGAGAACGTGTTGGCACAAAAGGATCTGGCACTGTTCTTCTGTTGCGGATTGGTGGAGGAACAGGAATACTACGCCGAAAAGCTTTTTCCTGCATCGCTCCGTGATGCGGCGTTTCATCTTGCCTTTTTCGGCGGAAGCCTGAACACCGATGACCTCCCTTTTTTTGATAAGATCATGGTAAAATCCATGCGTTCCTCGCTTTTGGAGGCGGAGATGGACAACGGAAACTACGTTCCAAACCTCCCCTATATCCTGCCCGAAAATATCGACGACATGGCAAACGCAATCGTTGCCAAGGCAAACGAGAGGCTCAAAGCCGAAAAGGCATCGGACGAGCATTGATTTTGTACAAAAACGAAAGACAAAAGCCAACACTCTTTTGTTGTTTTGACGAATCAAAAAAGATTGACAAACGAGGGGAAATGTGCTATAATATTTTGGTAACCGAAGAGCGACCCATTAGCTCAGATGGCAGAGCACATGACTTTTAATCATGGTGTCCGGAGTTCGACTCTCCGATGGGTCACCAAAGAAAAAGAGGAATTCCACATAGTGGTATTCCTCTTTTTCTTTTGCGATCGATCCTTAAGTGAGTCGAACTCTGCAATTTTCTTTGAAAATTGCCTATAACGTGCGATTCCAATCACTATAGCATACCACAACATAAAACCGCACGTTTGAGTTCAGACTCTCCGATGGGGGCATCAAGTAAAGCACCGCACAGAACCTTATTCCGTGCGGTGCTTTGGTTTTATTCGAGATCAATCCTCGTAAATTTCTTTTGCCTCGCAGTAGATGCAACGGCAGATATGATTTTCGGGATCGGTGACCTTGAAGATCTGTGTCAGCTCCTGCTCAACGCCTGTGATGCAACGGGGGTTGCGGCAGCGCAAGCGGTCAACAATATACGGGAGCTTGGGATTCTTCTCAATCAATGGCTTGCGGACGGGATCACGCTTTGCCTCGTCCAAGAGCTTCAGGATCAGAGCCATTCTCATATATTTTGCGTTTGCCACCTGCTTGAAATAGCAAGCTCTGGGATCGTCGTCGATCTTCACGCTGATCTCGTTGACACGGGGCAGCGGATGCAGAATCGCAAGATCGGGCTTTGCGGTCTTCAGCTTGTCCACTGTGAGAATATAGTGGTCGCGCAGGCGCAGATATTCGTTCACGTCGGCAAAGCGCTCGCCCTGCACACGCGTCATGTACAAAATATCCAGCTCGGGCATAGCACCCTCAAGATCTGCCGTTTCCACGTATTCCATATTGTACTTTTCCAATACTTCATACTTGATATAGCTCGGCAGCTTCAATTCATCGGGAGAGATCAGAACGATGCGGATCCCCGTATAGCGCGACAGTGCGCTGATCAGCGAATGTACCGTGCGTCCGTATTTCAGGTCGCCGCAAAAGCCGACTGTCAGATCGTGAAGTCTTCCCTTTTCGCGCCATATTGTGAACAGATCTGCAAGAGTTTGCGTGGGGTGGCAATGTCCGCCGTCACCGCCGTTGATTACGGGGATCGATGCGTTGTTTGCCGCCACGAAGGGAGCGCCCTCCTTGGGGTGACGCGTTGCGATAATATCGGCATAGCAGCTGATCACCTTTGCGGTGTCTGCCATGCTCTCGCCCTTGGATGCCGATGTAGAGGATGCCTCGGAAAATCCGATCACGTTGCCTCCAAGCTCCAGCATTGCGGCTTCAAAGCTCAGGCGAGTACGCGTAGACGGCTCGAAGAAAAGGGTTGCCAGCTTTTTACCGTGACAAGACTCGGCATAGCGATCGGGATGCGCAATAATATCACTTGCAGTCTGCATCAACTCTTCGATCTCTTCCGTGGTAAGATCCAGAATATCAATCAAGCTTCTCATGATGCCCCTCCTTATCCTTTACGCCTTTGCTCCGTTGATTGCCAGATAATTTTTGATACGTGTTACGTTTTCTGCGTTCTTTTCATCCTCTTCCAGGTACTCGATGATATCGTAAACATCAACCACCGAATACACGGGGAAGCCGAAGGATTCCTCGATCTCCTGCATAGCGCCCTTTTCGCCCTGTCCCTTTTCCTTGCGGTCAACCATGATAAAGGTTGCAACCACGCGGGTTCCCTCCAGGTGAGACAGGATCTCCATGCTCTCGCGGATCGCGGTTCCTGCGGTGATAACATCCTCGATGATAACGATCTCCTCACCTGCGGTGGGAACATAGCCAACGAAAACGCCGCCCTCGCCGTGGTCCTTGACCTCCTTGCGGTTGAAGAAGAACGGAACGTTCAGACCCTCTTTGGAAAGTGCAACAGCCGCGGAAACGGCAAGCGAAATGCCCTTGTATGCGGGACCGTACAGAACTGCCTTCTTTTTGCCAAGCTTTTCGGTGTATGCTCTTGCGTAAAACTCGCCCAGCTTTGCAATGTCCTCACCGGTCTTGATCATTCCCGCATTGATAAAGTACGGGATCTTTCTGCCGCTTTTTGCGGTAAAGTCGCCGAACTTCAAAACGCCGGCATTCTCCAAAAACTGTATAAACTCTCTCTTATAAGCTTCCATGTCTTTTCCCTTTCCTTTTTAGTGTAATTTTTCAAACACCATCGTGGCTTGGATACGGTCGCCGCCGCCAAAGCCCGAGCTTTGTGCCGATGCCGTAGAGATGGTGTGCAATCGATACCCCTTTGCCGCCTGCTCGTTGATCACTTTTTCCAATTCACCAAGATTTTTGGATCCTGTTCCGATAAACTTTTCCTTCAAGGTTACCTGCAAAACAACGTATTCGGGCATTGAAATATCCTCAGCTTTCTTTATTTTTCAGTCAACGAACTCGCGCACGCATCTTTCGTATGCGGCAACGGGATCCTCGGCTGCCGTGATCGGTCTGCCGACCACGATGTAATCAGAGCCGATCTTCTTTGCCTCTGCAGGAGTCATCACGCGCTTCTGGTCGCCAATATCACCATCGGCAAAGCGAACGCCGGGGGTTACGGTCAAGAACTTCTCGCCGCAGGTCTCGTGTACCTTGCCTGCCTCCAGAGGCGAGCAAACCACACCGTCAAGTCCCGCTACCTTTGCGTTGTGTGCATAGTGCATCACAACGTCTGCAATCGGCTTTTCGATCAACAGATCCTTTTCCATGCTCTCCTGATCGGTGGAGGTCAACTGAGTCACCGCGATCAGAAGAGGACGGGTACCGTCGGGACGGGTAAGGCCTTCCAAAGCGCCCTCCATCATGCGAATGGTACCTGCCGCGTGCAGGTTGGTCATGTCAACATCCAGGCGAGAAAGAACCGCCATCGACTTTTTTACGGTGTTGGGAATATCGTGCAGCTTGAGATCAAGGAAGATCTTGTGTCCTCTCTTTTTGATCTCACGAACAATAGAAGGACCCTCGGCATAATAAAGCTCCATGCCGATCTTTACGAAGGGCTTTCTGCCGGTAAATTTATCCAAAAATGCAAATGTTTTTTCCGCACTGTCAAAGTCACAGGCGATGATAACGTCTTTTCCCATGAGTTACTCCTTTATTTCCATTTTTTATAGTTGTCAAGCAATTCCGACGATCTCGGAAAGCGATTTGATCCCATATTTATCCATCACTTCGGGAAGTGCGGCAACGATGTCGCGCGATGCAAAGGGGTTAACCAGATTTGCGGCCCCCACTTCAACAGCGGTAGCACCTGCCAGCATCATTTCAATCACATCCTCGGCAGTTGTTACACCGCCCATGCCCACTACGGGTATTTTAACCGCGTGTGCCACCTGATATACCATGCGTACCGCTACGGGGAAGATCGCCGAGCCCGAAAAACCACCCATTTTGTTGGCGATCACAGGCTTTTTGGTGCGCAGATCAATGCGCATTCCAAGCAGCGTGTTGATCAGGCTGATACCGTCGGCACCTGCCGCCTCGCAAGCCTTCGCAATGCTGACGATATCGGTCACGTTGGGAGAAAGCTTGATCAATACGGGCTTTTTCGTGACCTTTTTGACCGCCGCAGTCACCTCGGCAGCCGCCTCGGGAGAAGTGCCGAAGCTCATTCCGCCGCCGTGTACGTTGGGACAGCTAACGTTGACCTCCAGCCAGCCTACCTGCTCGCAAGCATCCAGCATTTCACACGTTTTTGCGTAGTCGGGGACAGAGAATCCGCTGACATTCGCCATCACGGGCTTGTGGAAGCATTTTGCAAGCTTGGGAAGCTCCTCGGAAATGACCTTTTCCACACCGGGGTTCTGAAGTCCGACAGCATTGATCATGCCCGCGGGACATTCCGCGATTCGCGGCGTGGGGTTTCCGAAGCGAGGCTCCAGCGTGGTTCCCTTGAAGGAAAAGGTTCCCAAGCAATTGATATCGTACAGCTCGGCGAATTCATAGCCGTAGCCAAAGGTTCCGCTTGCGGGAATGATCGGATTATCCAGCTCGATTCCGCAAAGAGTTACGTTCAATTTTCCCACAGGATCTCCTCCTTTCGCAACACGGGGCCATCCTTGCAGATACGCTTGTTGCCCGTGAGAGTCTTGCAGGAGCATCCCATGCAAGCACCGAATCCGCAGCCCATGCGTTCCTCAAAGCTGAACTGACCCGACGTGTTGGAGGTCTTCCAGATCGCCTTGAGCATCGGCTCGGGACCGCAGGTGTAGAAGTAAGAATAATTCACATCCTTCATGGCATCGGTTACAAAGCCCTTCACACCGTAAGAACCGTCGGCGGTTGCTACGGTCACCTTGGCCCCCAATGCCTTGAATTCGTTTTCATAAAAGATCTCGTCCTTGGTGTTAAAGCCGAGGATCACCGAGACCTGCTTTCCTTCGGCGATCAGTTTTTTTGCCAGAAGGTACATAGGAGGAACGCCGACACCGCCTCCGATGAGGAGCGGCGCATCGCCTGCTGCGGAAAGATCGTATCCGTTTCCGAGTCCCGTCAGGATATCAAGTGTCTCTCCTGCCTGCATAGCGCTCATCTTCTCGGTTCCCTTGCCCACCACCTTATAAACGATGGTGAGCAGGTTTTCGGTGCAGTCGCAAACCGAGATCGGTCTGCGCAGATAAAAGCCGTCAAGCAAAATATTCACGAACTGTCCCGAAGCCGTGATATCGGAGGTATCGCCTGCCAGGCGCATCTGATATACGGTTTTGGTCAGCGCAACATTTTCGGTAATGGTAAACAATCCTTGCTTCATGTCGTCTCCTTATGCGTCGATGGTGGAGATAGACAGCGTGATCTCCTCCAGAACGTCCAACAGCACGCGCACGGTATCCAGCGAGGTGAACAGCGTGACATTGCTTTCGGTTGCATACTTACGGATCAGGTATCCGTCACTTTCGGTACCGATCGAGCTGGGATCACTGGTGTTGATCACATAAGCGATATGTCCCTGGCGGATCGAATCCCAGATCTCATCGCTCTCATTGAGCTTTTTGAGGACGTGCGTGCGGATTCCGTTCTCCTTGAGGAAATTCGCAGTACCTGCAGTTGCCTCAATATTAAATCCAAGGTTGTAGAAACGGCGGATCAGGGGCAAAGCCTCTTCCTTGTCGGCATCTGCAATGGTTACAAATACGGTGCCGTAATTCTGCAGGTGCATACCCGATGCCTGCAGTGCCTTGTAGAGTGCGCGGTTGGGCTTATCGTCGTAGCCGATCGCCTCACCCGTGGACTTCATCTCGGGCGAGAGATATGCGTCCAGTCCGCGGATCTTACTGAACGAGAATACGGGAACCTTTACATAAGAGCGTTTCTTTTCGGCAGGATAAATATCGAAGATGCCCTGCTCCTTGAGTGTCTTACCCAAAATAACCTCGGTAGCAATGTCTGCAAGACTGTAGCCCGTTGCCTTGGAAAGGAACGGAACTGTTCTCGAGGAACGGGGGTTCACCTCGATGATAAAGACCTTTTCGTCCTTATCAACGATGAACTGAATGTTATAAAGGCCTACGATTCCGATGCCAAGGCCCAGCTTCTTTGCATACTGCAGAATGATGCCCTTGACCTTGTCCGAAATACTGAAGGCGGGATATACGCTGATCGAGTCACCCGAGTGGATACCCGTACGCTCTACCAGCTCCATGATACCGGGAACGAAGACGTCGTGTCCGTCGCAGATCGCATCGACCTCGACCTCCTTACCCACGATATATTTATCAACCAGAACGGGCTTGTCCTCGTCGATCTCAACCGCTGTTTTGAGGTAGTGGCGAAGCTGTTGCTCGTTTGCAACGATCTGCATTGCTCTGCCGCCCAGAACGAAGCTGGGACGTACCAATACGGGGTAGCCGATGCGTGCCGCTGCGGCAACACCGTCCTCGATCTTGGTAACAGCTTGTCCGTTAGGCTGAGGAATGTTGAGCTCCTTCAGAATCTTTTCAAACAGGTCGCGGTTCTCGGCACGGTCGATCGCCTCGCAATCGGTTCCGATGATCTTAACGCCGCGCTTCATCAAGGGCTCTGCAAGGTTGATCGCAGTCTGACCGCCCAACGATGCCACTACACCCTCGGGCTGCTCATAATCCACGATGTTCATAACGTCCTCGGGAGTCAAAGGCTCAAAGTAGAGCTTGTCTGCCGTGGTGTAGTCGGTGGATACGGTTTCGGGGTTGTTGTTGATGATGATTGCCTCGTAGCCTGCCTTCTTGATGGTTTGTACGGCGTGTACGGTGGAATAGTCAAATTCCACGCCCTGTCCGATACGGATGGGACCTGCGCCCAGTACAACGATCTTTTTCTTGCCGGTGAGCTGAGAATCGTTCTTTCCGCTGTACGAGGAGTACAGATAAGGGATATATTTGCCTGTATGGAGCGTATCAACCATACGGAACACGGGCTTCAAGCCGTTCTCCTTGCGGAGTGCCACCACGTCAAGCTCGCCAACTTTCCAAAGCTTTGCGATAAACTTATCGCCAAAGCCCATCTTCTTTGCCTCTGCCAGCACCTTTGCGTTCATGGGAGCTGCCTTGAGCTGATTTTCCATATCCACAATGCGCTTGATGGAATCCAGGAAGATCATAGTGATCTTGGTGATGTCATGCAGCTCGTCCAGCGACATTCCGCGGCGCACCAGCTCGGTGATCGCGTAGATATTATCGTCCTTTGCTTCCTTGAGGTATTCAACCAGCTCAGCATCGGACATCGGATCAAACTTGGAATGATACAGGTGGCACACGCCCGTTTCCAGCGAGCGTACCGATTTCAGGAAGCACTCATCAAGCGTGGAGCCGATTCCCATAACCTCACCGGTTGCCTTCATCTGGGTTCCCAGCGTGTTGGGAGCGGAGGTGAATTTATCAAACGGGAAACGCGGGAATTTTGCAACGATATAGTCAAGGTTGGGCTCCATATCTGCCGTACCGCCCGCAACGGGGATCTCCTCCAGTGCCATACCAACCGCGATCTTTGCGGTCACGCGGGCAATGGGATATCCGCTTGCCTTGGATGCAAGTGCGGAGGAACGCGAAACACGGGGGTTTACCTCGATCAGATAGTATTCGGAGCTTTCGGGATTGAGCGCGAACTGTACGTTACAGCCACCCTCGATCTTCAGCTCTCTGATGATCTTGAGCGCACTGTCGTTGAGCATCTTCAGATCGTGATCGTTCAGAGAGAGAATCGGAGCCACAACAATCGAGTCGCCGGTATGAACACCAACGGGATCAACGTTTTCCATGCCGCAGATGGTAATGGCGTGATCCTTGGAGTCACGCATAACCTCAAATTCGATCTCCTTATAGCCCTTTACACTCTTTTCGATCAGTACCTGGTGTACGGGAGAGAGCTTGAATGCGTTTCTGCCGATCTCCACCAGCTCTTCTTCGTTATAAGCAAAGCCGCCGCCTGTGCCACCCAGCGTAAATGCGGGACGCAGAACAACGGGATACCCGATCTCTGCCGCAGCCTTTTTTGCCTCTTCGATATTGTAAGTGATCTCGGAAGGGATGGTAGGCTCACCGATCGACTGGCACAGCTCCTTGAACATCTCACGGTCCTCGGCGCGCTCGATACTCTCACTGCTGGTTCCAAGCAGCTCTACGCGGCATTCCTTCAAAATGCCCTTCTTTTCCAGTTGCATTGCAAGGTTCAAGCCTGTCTGTCCGCCGATACCGGGCAGAATGGCGTCGGGGCGCTCGTAACGCAGGATCTTTGCGATATATTCCAGCGTCAAGGGCTCCATGTAGACCTTGTCGGCAATGGTGGTGTCGGTCATGATGGTTGCGGGGTTGGAGTTCACCAATACAACCTCATAGCCCTCTTCCTTCAATGCCAGACATGCCTGTGTTCCCGCATAGTCAAATTCTGCCGCCTGACCGATCACGATAGGACCCGATCCGATGATCAGAATTTTTTTCAAGTCTGTTCTTTTTGCCATAATCTTTGCCTCCCGAATTATATGAAAAATATTTTTAACAAATTAAGCTTGATACACGATCTTGCCGTCGTGTACCGTGAGCAGGTTTCTGCCGAACAGCTTCATGCCTGTCAGCGGGGTCGCTCTGCCTTTACTCAAAAACTCATTGGGATCAACCGTGAATGCCTCATTCAGATCCCATACCGAGAAATCGTCTCCCACGGGAAGACCGAATCGGCGGCGCGGATTCCACACCAGCGCATCGATCAGCTTCTCCATGCTGATGATTCCCTCTTTTACCAGCTTCGTATACATCAAGGGGAATGCCGTTTCGATTCCAACGATGCCAAATGCGCTTCCCGCCAGTCCCTTCGCCTTTTCCTCGGCGGAATGGGGGGCGTGGTCGGTTGCGATCATATCGATCGTACCGTCGATCAAGCCCTGTACCAGTGCTTCTCTGTCTTCCTTTGCGCGCAAAGGGGGATTCATTTTAAAGCGTCCGTCCTCTTGAAGGTCACTGTCATCCATCACCAGATAGTGCGGTGCCGTTTCGCAGGTCACGTCAACGCCCTCCGCCTTTGCCCGACGGATCGCCTCCACGCTTTCCTTTGCCGAAATGTGGCACACATGGTAGGCACATCCCGTTTCCTTGGCAAGCCGCAGGTCGCGCTCGATCTGCAAATACTCGCTCTCGGAGCAAATTCCCTTGTGTCCGTGTGTACGTGCATACTCACCGTCATGAATATAACCGCCGTGCAAGAGGTCATTTACCTCACAGTGCGCTACGATCATTTTTCCCAATTTCTTGGCTCTTATCATAGCCTCGCGCATCATATCCTCACTTTGCACACCTCGTCCGTCATCCGAGAAGGCAACAGCATCGGTCAGCGCATCCAGATCCGACAGCATCTCGCCTTTTTGCCCCACCGTGATGGAGGCGTAGGGATAGACATCAATCACCGCATCGCGTGCGATCAGGTCGGTCTGCTCCTTCAGATGCTCGGCACTGTCGGGTACGGGATTGAGGTTCGGCATGGTACAAACCGCCGTGTATCCTCCCCTTGCCGCCGCGCGTGAGCCTGTTGCGATGGTCTCCTTATAAGAAAAGCCCGGCTCACGAAAATGCACATGCACATCGCAAAAGCCGGGAAGAACGGTATATTTTTCGATAGTGGCGGAAAGAGTGGGATGAACTGCCAAAAAAGCCTTTGCGCAAGACTGAACTTCGGCTTTTGTTTTTACGCTGACTGTCTGATAGGTTTTCATTGCACTCTCTCCTTACTGTTGTTCATCGGTATCGCAAATATATGCGCCCGTTTCTCCATCGATCCCATCCAACCGAACCGAAACGATCTCATTTCTCGCGGTGGGTACGTTTTTTCCAACGTAATCGGCGCGTATGGGAAGCTCCCTGTGTCCTCGGTCGATCAGCACCGCAAGCTGTACCGCCTGCGGACGGTCAAAGGAAAACACCGCTTCCAATGCTGCCCGTGCGGTTCGTCCCGTGTACATCACATCATCCACAACGATCACCGTTTTTTCGCGGATATCGCAGGGAAAATGACATTCGGCAATCGTTTCGTTCTTTTCCTCGGCGGTAAGATCGTCCCGATGCTTGGTGATATCCAGCACACCGACGGGAACACGAACGCCCTCGAAGCGCTCAATGTTGTTCGCCAGCATTTCCGCCAGCGGGATCCCGCGCCGTTTGATTCCCAAAAGACATATATTTCCCACACCGCGGTTGCGCTCGATGATCTCGTGTGTGATCCGCGCCATTGCCCGTGAGACCGCCGTGGCATCCATGATTTGTGCTTTCGGCTTCATCAAAGTCCTCCAAAATACAAAAAAATCCTGCCTGTTGGCAAGATTTCACATACAAGTATAGTCCTCCGCCGTTGGCGCAGGTGCATATATGAAATCTTCCCGACATCTCTGTATCGACTTAAAGATATTCTCTGTCCGTTATTATATCACGAGTGAGCCCGTTTGTCAAGACAAGTTACGAGAAAACTTTTATTTTTTCGCGAATTTTTCACAAAAAAATCCCCCTGTCCTTGGATAAGACAGAGGGATCATGGAAAATAGCATAATTTTACTTACTTAAGCTGCGCTCAACCGCACGGTGCCAACCTGCGATCAGGCGTTCTCTTTCCTCGGCGTTGATCGAGGGCGCAAAGGCACGGTCTATTCTCCAGACCTTGCGAAATTCGTCAATGCCCGAATATACACCGACACCAAGTCCTGCCAGACCTGCAGCTCCCCACGCGGTAGTTTCTACGCAGGAAGGACGGTGAAGCGTTTTGCCCAGAATATCCGACTGGAACTGCAACAGAAGATTGTTTGCGGCGGCACCGCCGTCCACACGCAAAGATGTAAACTCGGCACCCGTCTCCTCCTTCATAATCTGGAGCACATCGGCAGTCTGGTATGCCATGCTTTCGATTGCCGCACGGATGATGTGATACTTGTTGCTGGCACGTGTAAGACCTTGAATGGTTCCGCGCGCATAAGCATCCCAGTACGGTGCGCCGAGTCCCACAAAAGCGGGAACAACGTATACGCCCGCGCTATCGGGAACGCGGCGTGCAAGCTCCTCGGATTCCGAGGAATTCTGCATCAAGCCAAGTCCGTCACGCAGCCACTGGATCACCGCACCGCAGATAAAGACCGAGCCCTCCAGTACATATCTGACATCGTCTCCAATCTGCCAGCCGACCGTGGTCAGCAAGCTCTTTTGCGAGGTTACGGGAGCATCGCCCGTATTCATCAGGAGGAACGCACCCGTTCCGTACGTATTTTTTACATCGCCCTTTTCAAAGCAGCACTGACCGAACAGCGCCGCCTGCTGGTCACCCGCAACACCTGCGATCGGAATCTCGCCGCCGAACAGGTACGTGCTGGTGTAGCCGAAAAGTCCCGACGAGGGACGCACCTCGGGCAACATGCAGGCAGGGATATTGAACAGCTTGAGCAGCTCCTCATCCCATTGCATCGTACGAATATTGAAGAGCATGGTACGCGCGGCATTGGAGGGATCGGTGGCGTGAACCTTGCACCCTGTCAAGCGGTAGATCAGCCAGGAATCAATGGTACCGAACAACAGTTCTCCGTTTTCGGCTTTTTCTCTCGCGCCTCTTACGTTATCGAGGATCCATGCCAGCTTGGTAGCCGAAAAATAGGGGTCAACCAAAAGTCCCGTGCGTTCGCGGATCTCCGCCTCAGCCCCCGATGCCTTCAGGTCATCGCACTTTTTGGCGGTTCTGCGACATTGCCATACGATGGCGTTGCAGATCGGCTTTCCCGTTGACTTTTCCCATACCACAACAGTCTCGCGCTGATTGGAAATACCGATGGCGGCAATATCCTGATAGGTTGCTCCCACGCGAAGCATTGCCTCATAAGCAACGCTGACCTGCGTTTCCCAGATCTGGATCGGATCATGCTCCACCCATCCATCCTTCGGAAAATGCTGTGTGAATTCACGATGTACCTCAGAACAGATCTTTCCGCGAAGATCAAAAAGAATACATCTGGAGCTGGTCGTGCCTTGGTCCAATGCCATTAAATACTTCGACATGGTTACCTCCCAAACAAAAATAAAATTCCTTTACCGACTGATATCGGTTTCCTTTTTCAAAAACAAATCGGCTGACTCGCAAAAATCCCGACAAAGCGAGATCAGGAGTGTGGGGTTACAGCCTTCCCCATTCCCGACAAGATCGGCAGCCGCCTCAAACCGCACAAAAAATGCAGTCACCGTTTGCTCGTAAAACAAGCGCCATCTTTCGCACTGCTCCACGCAGCCGTTGCTTGCCAGTGCCGAGATCGCCGTCCGCAGGTCTGCGGTTAAGCTTTCGCAAGACATCAGCAAACGGCATGCTGCCATAGAAGCCCTTGACCGATCCTCGGCTCCAACGAAAATTCCGTTTTGAAGCGGGATCTGTGCCGACTGCACCGCGATCGTTTCCCGCAAGCCCCGCAAAGCGGTTTCGCAGGCAAGGGGACGGGCTTTGCAGTCAGACAAAGCTTGCCTCCGCTTGCTTTTCATAGCACGGAGAGTGCAGCTCCCCAAGAATCGGTGTTGCGCTCTTGGGAACGGCAAAGCGGATGGCGTTCGGCACCACCTCAACCGTAAAATCGTTCTGCGCGATCAGCTCACCGTCAAAGGAATACAAAAATCCTTCGGGAGCCTCGATCCGAATATTTTTTCCGCGGCGGTACGTAATATATTTCTTGAGCTTCGGATTGTCCAGATGCAGTCCCTTTTTATAGTCCCCGATCACTTTCAAAAACGTGATGTACGACACGGGACGAACCAGACAGACCTCCAGCAATCCGTCGTTATCCAGCGAACGCGGCGCACAACGGAACGATCCGCCCACATACTGTCCGTTTGTGACAGTGCAAAGCAGGATTTTCCCTTCGGGATTGAGAAGCTCACCGTCAACGTATACCTTGCAAGCGTTTTTCATGGCTTTGAATAGCCCGACGATCACACCCGTGGTATATGCGTTTTTGCCGCCGATCAGCTTTTTGCGACGAACGTTCATCATGGTCTTGGCAACGCAGGAATCGAAGCCGAAATGCGTAGCATTGATGGCGTACCTATCTCCAACACGCATCAAGTCGATGTACTCCTCTTTTGCCTCAACCAACTCTTTAATATTTAAGAACATCGGTTTTCCGCCGTAATATTTGACAAAATCGTTTCCCGATCCGCATGGATAGCAGCCAAGGCTTGCGTGTGGGAATCCTGCCACACCGTTCACGGTTTCGTTCAGCGTTCCGTCTCCTCCGCACGCATAAAAGCGGACGGGATCGGAATGCGTGCGACAGTATTCTCGAATATACGCCGTTGCGTCCCCCGGTGCCTGCGTGACATACAGCTCATAGTCCACGGGTGTCTCCAGCGACTTCAGGGCTTGCTCAATGGCATGATAGGAATTCTCCTTTCCTGCCGCCGGATTGATCACGAAAATATGTTTCATAAGAAAGAGATCCTTTCCGTACTTTTACACTTACCCTGCCATTATACCACAAACTTCTTTAAAAATCAAGAGATATTCTGTGGAGCCTCACGGCTTGATTGAAAGATACCTTGTATATGCCGAAAATGCCGAAGGAATGGCATAATTTTTTCGCACGTCATCGATATCGATCAGACTCAATCCCGATTTTCCATTCTGACCGTCAAATTCGGGAGTAATGCGTACCCGATAGGCGATCATGCGCCATTCAACGTGTGTGAAAATATGCTTGGAGTCCTCGATCCGCTCGATCCTGACAGGATCAAAGCCGAAGCTCCGCAAATATTGCAGAGCTTCGCTCTCGGACAAATGTCCCGTTACATTCGGGAACTCAAACAATCCCGCAAGCAGTCCCTTCGGCGGACGCTTTCCCAAAGCGATGCGATTTTCATCGCACACGATCAGAACTGTGCGATCCTCGATCCTGCGCGGCTTTTTGGCAGACCTCACGGGAATTTCATCGGTCAAGCCTTGCTTTGTCGCATCACAAAAATTCTTCAAGGGACATTCTCTGCATTTCGGTTCTCCGTTCGGGACGCACACGGTTGCGCCCAGCTCGATCATTGCCTGTGTAAAGTCTCCCGCGCGCTCGGGAACCAGAGGTGCCAATCTCTCGCGCCAGGCGGCTTTCGTTTTGGGATCGGCAATATCCTCGCGCAATGCACACAACCGCGCAAGAACGCGCAAAACGTTTCCGTCGATGGCGGGAACGCGCTCCCCGTAAGCAATTGACGCGATCGCACCTGCTGTGTAATCTCCGATTCCCGAAAGTTTGCGCAATTTCTCGTAGGTTCTCGGCATTGATCCGCCGTATTGCTCCATGACCGTTCGTGCCGCCTTTTGCAGATTCCGCACTCGGCTGTAGTAACCAAGCCCCTCCCACAATTTGTATAGCCGCTCCTCCGACAGCTCTGCCAGAGAAGCGATATCGGGACAGGTCTCCAAAAAACGGGCGTAATAGGGCTTCACCGCCTCGACTCTGGTTTGCTGGAGCATAATCTCGGACAGCCAGATACGGTACGGATCGCTTGTATGTCTCCAGGGCAGATCGCGCTTTTGACTGTCATACCACGCCAGCAAGCGCTCGATCGCCTCGGATGTAAGATGTTGTTTCATAATAATCTATCCTCTATGATTCGGATATCTGTTTTCATTGTATCATAAGAGATTGCAAAAAACAATCATTTTGGGCAAAAATGAAAATTCCGCAAGCAGAATGTGAAAACAATGCAACAATGTTTTTTCAAAAAGCCGTTGCGGAAGAACCGCAACGGCCTTTTGAAGCTTATAATCAGTTAAAATAGCCTTCTCTGTAAAGAAGCTCGGCAATCAGAACCGCACCGCCTGCCGCTCCGCGCAGGGTGTTGTGCGAAAGTCCGACAAATTTATAGTCGAACAAAGTGTCCTCGCGCAGACGTCCGACCGTCACGCCCATACCGCCGTAAATGTCGCGGTCGATCTTTGCCTGGGGACGGTTATCTTCCTCAAAATAGGTGATGAACTGCTCGGGAGCGTGAGGAAGCTTGAGCTCCTGGGGCTTGCCCGAAAAATTCTTCCAAGCGTCAAGGATCTCTTCCTTGGTGGGCTTATTCTCAAAGCGTACAAAAACAGCCGCCGTATGACCGTCGGTAACGGGAACACGGATGCACTGAGTGGTGATTAGGGGAGCCTCGGCCTTTACGATCTCGCCGCCTTCAACCTTACCCCGAACGCGCAGGGGCTCCTGCTCGCTCTTCTCTTCCTCGCCGCCGATATAGGGGATCACGTTATCGATCATTTCGGACCATTCGCGGAAGGTCTTACCTGCTCCCGAGATTGCCTGATAGGTGGTTGCAACAACCTCCTTGATCCCGTACTTCAACAGAGGAGTGAGTGCGGGAACGTAGGACTGGATCGAGCAGTTGGGCTTTACGGCAATAAAGCCGCGCTTGGTTCCAAGACGCTTTCTCTGTGCCTCGATCACTTCCAGGTGTGCATCGTTGATTTCCGGAATAACCATGGGAACATCGGGAGTCCAACGATGTGCGGAGTTGTTGGAAACAACGGGGATCTCTGCCTTTGCATAAGCTTCCTCAAGGGCGCGGATCTCGTCCTTCTTCATGTCAACTGCGCAGAATACGAAGGAGCAATTTTTGCCAACCTCTGCAATGTTTGCCGCATCCAGAACGACCATTTTCTTATATTGCTCGGGCATCGGGGTGGTCATCTTCCAACGGGCGCCGACAGCCTCCTCGTAGGTTTTTCCCGCAGAGCGTGCGGATGCCGCCAGAGTGGTAACCTCAAAGTAGGGGTGATCCTCCAGAAGTGTCAAAAAACGCTGACCGACCATACCCGTAGCACCGATCACGCCAACCTTCATCTTGTTCATAGTCTTCAATCCTTTCTGTATATCTTGCAAGCTTTGCCCTGCAAAAAAATTCAATATAATGATTGATTATACCACATTCGTCTCTTTTTTGCAATAGCTTCTTGACATTTTTTTATGGAAATAGTATAATAAAAGCCGAAAAAAAGGTAAAAAGAGGTTTTTATGAAGTTAAAACTTGTTGCCACCTGTTTGTTCGGGTTGGAAAAGCTGTTGGGAGAAGAGATCGATGCGCTGGGACTTCATCGCTTGGAAACAATTGACGGCCGCGTAACCTTTGAGGGCGATGCGATCGACGTGGCGCGCGCAAATCTGCACCTGCGCTGTGCCGAGCACGTATTCGTTGCGCTCGGATCGGCTCCCGTTTACAGCTTCAACGATCTGTTTGAAGCGGTAAAGGCTTTGCCGTGGGAGGATTGGATCGGAAAGAGCGATGCCTTCCCTGTGAAAGGTCACTCGATCAAAAGCAAGCTCTATTCGGTTCCCGATTGCCAAAGCATTGTAAAAAAAGCAATTGTTGACCGTCTTTCCTCACACTATGGGGTAAAATGGCTGTCAGAGGTCGGCGTGAAATATCAGATCGAATTTTTCCTGTTCAAGGATGTGGTCACTCTGATGATCGACACCTCGGGAATCCCGCTTCACAAAAGAGGATACCGCCCTGCATCAGGTCCCGCGCCGTTGCGCGAAACGCTGGCGGCGGCACTAGCTCTGACTGCAAGACCGCGCGAGGACGTGCTGTTCTGGGATCCGATGTGCGGCTCGGGTACCATTGCAATCGAAGCGGCACTGATCCTTTCCGGGAAAGCCCCCGGGCTGGGGCGCGAATTTGCCTCTGAGGCATTTCCGCAGATCCCAAAAAAGCTTTGGAGCGAGGCAAGAGAGGCCGCCGAGGCACAGATCCGCCGAGATTCACAGTATGAAGTATATGCCTCCGACATTGACGATGACATTCTGGACGTGACTTATGAAAATGCTTTGCGTGCGGGTGTGGAAGAGCATATTAACATCTTTCAAGCCGATGTACGGAAGATCGAAAAGCTTGACCGCAGGGGTACGGTGGTCTGCAATCCCCCTTACGGAGAGCGTTTGATGACTCCTGCCGAGGCGGAACAGCTTTATCGGGACATGGGACGCGCATTTGCCGATCTTGCTCCGTGGCAGATCTATATCATCACCTCCCATCCGCAGTTTGAACGGCTTTACGGTCGCCGCGCCGATAAAACGCGCAAGCTGTACAACGGTATGATTCCGTGTACGCTGTATCAGTATTTCAAGCCGCCCTACCCTTTTAAAAAATAATACGTACACCGAAGCCAACGCAAACGGCTTCGGTGTTTTTTTGTATCAATGATTTGTGAAAAATAAATACGCACCGTGTGTGACCCTTAGTCGATGAAATAGTTAGTATTCCGACTTTTTAGCCTTCTCCAGCGGAGAAGGTGGCGGCGTTAGCCGACGGATGAGGAGAGACGGCTATGCTGATTGTTTGCTTTAACATAACTTGGTCGTTTCCAGCAACCAAAAAAATATCAAATATAGATATCGTAACAAAGCACATCAAGGCTCTCCTCATCCGTCACGACAAGCGTGACACCTTCTCCGCTGGAGAAGGCTTTTCGGCTCTCCGTCTTTCAGCTTGCTTCTTTTTAAGCGTTACAACTTCTATCTATCCGAAGTCACACTTTTCTCACAGGTGCATATTCTTGGAAGGAGTCAAGCCACAAAAACCAAAAAAAGGAGAACAGCCATGAATCCCCAAACACAATCCAATTCATCGATCCCCCCTTCCCCGACAACGGGACAGGGATATCTTGTGGTGCGAGTCAGCACAGCTCGCGGTGCGATCCCCTTGGAGGGGGCGCAGGTTGACGTCCGTACCAATCCACCCGATCTGAGCGAGGGGCGTGGTGACGTGATCGCCTCGATGACCAGCGGAGCGGACGGAAAAACACTTCCTCTTGCGTTGCCTGCACCTCCACGTTCGCAGTCGATACAACCGGGTAACGCACCGCCCTTTTCTACCTACACGATTGAAGTTTTTTTGGAGGGCTACACCAACCAAACCTACCAGAACGTGCCGATCTTTGACGGAGTGGTTGCTGTTCAGCCCGTGATCCTGATCCCGCTTCCCGAAAACGGGCGCACCGACTCACGGACACCCGACGGTGAGCGATTTTTTGAATCCTCCTCCCCCGATCTGTAAAGAAAGGAGACGCTATGCCATCTCTTCCAAGCATTCCGCAAACCATTACGGTGCATCTGGGTCCTCCCGATCAAGCCGCAGACAACGTTACCATTCCCTTTTTGGATTATGTTGCTAACGTAGCCTCCAGTGAGATCTATCCGACCTGGCCCGAAAGTGCCATCCGTGCCAATATGTACGCACAGATCTCCTTTGCACTCAACCGCATCTATACCGAATATTACCGCACGCGCGGCTACGATTTCGATATCACCAATTCCACCGCGTACGACCAATATTTCGTGAACGGACGCGATATTTTTTCCAATATTCAGCAGCTTGCGGGAGAGCTGTTCCGAAATTACATTCGCCGCGAGGGAAACGTTGAGCCTTTGTTTGCCCAATATTGCAACGGAACTACCGTGACCTGTAACGGTCTTTCCCAATGGGGGACGGTCACGCTTGCCGAGCAGGGACTGACACCGTACGAAATCCTCCGCTATTATTACGGTGACGACATCGAATTGGTTACGAACGCACCGTCATCGGACGGCTCGCCGAGCGCGCCTCTCGTTCCGCTTCGGCTCGGCTTTGCAAACGATGATGTGCGAACGGTACAGCTTCGCCTCAATCGCATCTCGGCAAACTTCCCCTCGATCCCAAAGATCGCGGTTGTGGACGGAATTTTCGGAACCGATACAGAGGCGGCGGTTCGTCGCTTTCAGGAAATCTTCAATCTGACCCCCGACGGTGTGGTCGGGAACACGACTTGGTACAACATCCAAAACGTCTATATCGGCGTCAAGCGGCTGAACGATCTGAATTCCGAGGGGATCACCCTGGAAGAGGTAACCCAGCAGTATCCGGGCGTTCTGCAGGAGGGCGACAGCGGCAATGCGGTGCTGAATCTGCAGTATTTTATTGCATATACCTCACAGTTCTACGATACGATCCCGCCCGTTGCCATCGACGGACAGTTCGGCAGTTCAACCACGACCGCAGTGCGTGATGTGCAAAGAACCTTCGGGCTGCCTGCAGACGGCGTGGTGGGAGAGGTGACGTGGAACGCGCTCTACCGCGCCTATCGCGGCATTGTGGACACCATTCCGCGCGAATATATCGAGGGAAATGCGATTCCCTACGGCGGTGTTCCCTTGCGCGTTGGTGCCGAATCCGAGGACGTGCGCCTGTTACAGCAATATCTGAATTACATTGCAGAAAGCTTTCCTCAGATCCCCACGGTGAATCCCACAGGATTTTTCGGTCCGCGCACCGAGGAAGCTGTGATCGCTTTTCAACGTCTTGCCGGCATCACGCCCACGGGTGTCGTTTCCGCCACGACATGGTCTGCTATCGCGGATCTCTTTAACCAGCTTTCCTTGGGAAGCCCCCTGCAGGAGGGACAATTCCCCGGATTTTCCGTGGGCGCATGAGCGCGGAAAGGAGGTATTATCCGTGACCGATCATCCCAACTATACTCTCGCCACCCAAAATCTGCAACGCTATCTGCGCCAGCTCTCCTATGACGAGCTGACCATTCCGCCTGTTCCGATTGATGGCATTTTTGAATCGCGCACAGAGGAAGCGTTGCGGGAATTTCAACGGCTTCGAGGCTTTCCCGTAACAGGCAGTGCAGATCAAGAAACATGGGAACGGCTTTACGCCGACTATCGCGCATCCTTAGCCCTCAATTCACCGCCGAGAGCGATCCTTGTTTTTCCTTTGGAGCCGCCCTCTTACGTTCTGGATATGGGCAGCAGGGGCTTCCCTGTTCTGGCACTTCAATATATGCTTCTTGAATTGCATCAGAATTATCTGCCTTTGGTACGTGTCGAGCTGACGGGCGAGTTCGACGGGCAAACCGCCAATGCCGTTCGCGTTTTTCAATCGCTCAATCAACTGCCCGCAAACGGTGCCGTTGGACAAATGACATGGGACACCATAGCCGACCAGTATAACGTGCTGTTTTTGAGGCAGGGGGTTGAATAGCTATAAACTGCGATGTTCACCGAACTTTGTGCCATGAATGTAGGGATTTGAGGAAAGGCTTCCCCTTGAGGGGAAGCTGTCACCGCAAGGTGACTGATGAGGTGTAGCCGTCATCGTACGCGTTCTTTTCAACACCTCATCCGCCTCGTTCCTCGGCACCTTCTCCTCAAGGAGAAGGCTTCCATGAATCTTCCGCTTGAATTTTTTTTAACTTCACTTACAAAAAGTTCAAAAAATTTAGTTTTCCAAGAGGAGAGGTACCCTGTTCTTACCAAATGCAGGTACTTTGAGAGCCTTCTCCTTGAGGAGAAGGCTTCCGAGAATCAACCGGTTCAAGCGGTTGATTCACAGCCATTTTGTATCATTTAAAAGAATTCGAAATTGTGATAAAACAATTCGAAATTATGAAGTAAAAACGCACAAAAAGTCAAGATCATCCTTGCCATGGGCAGGAATTTTGAGAG
>JAFTKI010000048.1 GCA_017453335.1 Clostridia bacterium | reverse complement strand
TGTGTAGGACAATATTCTTACCTCCGTGTAGTTGTTTGTTGTGGTGACTACATTTTACACCTTGGTGAGAATATTGTCTATACTTTTTTCGGGTGTTGCACTTATTATTATAATCTGCCCTCCCTTGTGTAAAGGGAGGTGCCGAGGAACGAGGCGGAGGGGTTTTAAAAAGCAAAATTTGCTTCAAAACAATCCCTCAGTCGCTTCGCAACAGCTCCCTTTGCACAAGGGAGCCTTTTTTATTCCTTCGTTTGTGCAGATTATCTTTAGTGAGCCGGTCCTTTTTGTGCGAAAAATCACATACTCAACCGCCAGTTGAGATCTTTGACAGAATTTTTTTCGAAAAGGATTTATAGTTGGGGCGCTTTCATGTATAATATAATCGGAGACCGCTTAAATTACGGATAGCAAGGATTGGAACATGAAAAAAATTGAACCCGAAAAAATCAAAAGCTTAAGAATCCGTCAAGGATTATCACAGCAGAAATTGGCACGGCTTCTCGGTATCAGCGATCGGGCGATTTCCAAATGGGAATTGGGCTACTCACAGCCCTCCGCCAACAATCTGATCGCTATGGCGCAAATTTTCGGTGCAGGTATGGAGGATTTCATAGCAAGCACCGACACCGCAAAGCCTCAAGCCCCCACGGGGATGCAATCGCTTACCGAGCTTTTTAAAATTGGGCGAGGTCCTTCCAGCTCGCACACGATGGGACCTGAGCGTGCCTGCAAAGCGTTTATGGAGCAATATCCCGAATGTGAAGCGTTTCAAGTGATTTTATACGGCTCTCTTGCCAAAACGGGAAAGGGACACGGCACGGATCGGGTGATCAAAAAGACGGTGGCGCCATTTCCCTGTGAGGTCGTGTTTGATTTTGCGGAAACCGATATTCCGCATCCCAACACCATGGATATGATCGGCTTGAAAAACGGGGGCAAGATCGCAAGAGCGAGGGTGATGAGCGTTGGCGGAGGAAGTGTTTTGTTTGAAAAGGAACGCGTGGTTCGATTGCCCGATCTGTACCGTGAACATACGTTCAGCGATATTGCCGCCTATTGCAAAGCACACTCTTTGCGGTTGTGGGAATATGCAGAAGAACGGGAAGGCTCCGATTTTTGGGCGTATATGGAAAAGGTCTGGCAGACTATGAAGCACTCCATTCTTTGCGGACTTGAGGACGAGGGGATTTTGCCCGGGGGATTATCCGTAAGGAAAAAGGCAAAGTCGCTCTTTCTCAGCCAACATATCGATGAAAG
Source organism: Clostridia bacterium (assembly GCA_017453335.1). Next base: position 16,586 of record JAFTKI010000048.1, on the reverse strand, counting down.
TGCGGAAACGCGTGAAAACCGTATGGTTTGTGCATTTGCTTTTGCGGTCAGCGAGCAAAATGCTTCGGGAGAACAGATCGTAACGGCTCCTACCTGCGGCGCGGCAGGTGTGTTACCCGCTGTGCTGTATTATCAACAGCAAAAAAACAAATACAGCGATCGGCAGATCCTACAGGCACTTGTTACGGCGGGAATTATTGGCAATCTGATCAAAACAAATGCATCGATCTCGGGAGCGGAATGTGGCTGTCAAGCGGAAATCGGCAGTGCTTGCGCAATGGCAGCGGCGGCACTGGGAGAATTGTTTTCCCTTGACATTGATAAAATCGAGTATGCCGCGGAGATCGCAATCGAGCATCATCTTGGTCTTACCTGCGATCCGATCTGCGGTCTTGTGCAGATTCCCTGTATTGAGCGCAATGCCGTTGCCGCCATGCGCGCCATCAATGCGGTCAGCCTTGCAAGCTTTTTGTGGGATTCCCGAAAGATCTCGCTTGATAAGGTGATCAAAACCATGAAAGAAACGGGACGCGATATATCAACGTCCTATAAAGAAACATCGGAAGCGGGACTTGCCAAAATTGTATTTTAAAAAAATGCGTGTTTTATAATGCATCGTTTTTTGCTCAAAAAAACTGAAATTTTCTTTTCGTTTCATCTTGTCAAGCGCGGATTTTTGTGCTATAATCTTGATGAAAATTTTTGTTTTGAAAATTTGTTTCGATATTCTTTTTCCGAGGAGAAATGTTTATGAGCATCAGAATTGGTATTTTCGGCTACGGCAATCTGGGACGGGGAATCGAGGCGGCGATCCGCCAGAATCCCGATATGGAGCTTCGCGCGGTTTTTACGCGGCGCGATCCGTCCACGCTGAAGATCCGTACCGAGGGGGTTGCCGTTGTTTCGGCAAACGATGTGGAGCAGTATACCGATCAGATCGATGTGATGATCCTGTGCGGAGGCAGTGCCACCGACCTGCCGGTTCAAACGCCTGCGCTGGCGGCTCTTTTTAACGTGGTGGACAGCTTCGATACCCACGCCAAGATCCCCGAGCATTTTTCCAAGGTGGATGCAGCCGCCGCGTCGGCAGGCAAGGTTGCGGTGATCTCCTGCGGATGGGATCCCGGGATGTTCTCGCTCAACCGCTTGTACGCGAGCGCGGTTTTGCCCGACGGCAAGGATTATACCTTCTGGGGCAAGGGTGTGAGCCAAGGTCATTCGGACGCCATTCGACGCATCGAGGGTGTTGCCAATGCCAAGCAGTATACCATTCCCGTGGACGAGGCACTGGAAGCGGTGCGCAGCGGTGCCTGCCCCGATCTGACAGTTCGCCAAAAGCATATCCGTGAGTGCTTTGTTGTGGCAAAAGAGGGGGCAGACCTTGCAAGAATCGAGCGCGAGATCAAAACCATGCCCAACTATTTTGCCGATTACGATACCATTGTGCATTTTATAGATGAGGAGACTTTCCTGCGTGACCATCAGGGAATTCCTCACGGCGGTTTTGTGATCCGTACAGGCAAGACGGGCTTTGAGGGCGAGCATAACCACGTGATCGAATACAGCTTGAAGCTGGATTCCAATCCCGAATTCACAGCATCGGTGATCGTTGCCTACGCGCGCGCCGCAGCAAGACTTGCCTGCAAGGGCGACTTCGGCTGCAAGACCGTATTTGACATTGCTCCCGCGCTGTTGCATCCCGCAAGTGCCGAGGAATTGAGAAAAAATCTGCTTTGAGCAACAAAAAAACGCAGTCTTTGCGAGAAGACTGCGTTTTTTGTTCGTTTTCTTTACTTTTGAATCTCTTTTCTGAAATATTTACCGATATCGGCAATGGCAGAAAGAAACGCGGGGAGAAGCTCGGGCGGCAGGCGCTTTTTGTCCACCTGTGCAAAGGTCTCAAAGCTGAGATCCCCCTTGTAACCGATCTTTCTCATTTCTTCGAGGAAGAACTTCCACCAGATCGAGCCTGCGTAGGGGATCAGATGGCTGTCGGCGTTTTGCAGGTTGTCGTGGATGTGCAGGCAAACGATGCGGTCGCCAACGATGGGGATGTAGGAGTGCATCGGCTTGCGGAGCAGATTCAGATGTCCTGTGTCCAAACAAAGCCCAAAGCACTTTTTGCCCGCCTTTTCGTTGAGCGAGTCGATCAACTCACACGCAAGATGAGGATCGGAGCAATGTCCTTCCCAGTATCCGCGCGCCAGCTTCAGGGTACCCGAGAACAGATTTTCCAGACAGACCGTGATCTGCTTGGTTTGTTGCAGGATGGGGATCAGGCTTTCGTACAAATGACGGTTGAGTGCGTCGATCTCTTCCTGTGTTTCCTCCCACAGCTCTTTCTTGGAAATACCGTGGATCACCACGTACTTACAGCCTACGCGGTCAAGGAAGAGGATCATGTTTTTATAAATGGAAATAGCGTACTCTAACACATCGGGGCGTCCCGTTTCATAGCAACCGAACGGCGCATGTGCCTGTGTGATCTCCAGTCCGTTTTCACGGATGGCGGCAAGCTCCTCGGCAAAGTATGCGTCGATCTCCTCTTGGGATCTTTCAAAAATGCAAAGCCCTTCCAATTTCTCGGCGGCAGTAACTTCCTTAAAACTCCATTCGGTGTCGATATTCCAGTCGATTGCTTCAAAGCCTGCCTCGCGGATCATGCGATAAGCCTCGCGGATGCCGTACTGACCTGTCAGCCTTTGCGATTGTACACTGATTTTCATGATGCTATCCTCCTTACTGCAGCTGCGAGCGGAAATATTCGGCAATGGCGTGGAACGTGCGCAAAAAGACAGGAGTCAGCTCGCGCGGCACACGGTTTTTGCTGGTTTGGGCGCAGGTCTCAAAGCTCAGGTCTCCCGAGTAGCCCACTTTTTTCAGTTCGGTCAGAAAATCCTTCCAGAAGATCGAGCCAACGTAGGGCATCAGATGGCTGTCGGAATTCTGATTGTTATCATGAATGTGAACGCAAAGAATACGGTCACCGAGAATCGGGATATAGTCGTGGAAGGGAATGCGAAGCACGTTCAGGTGTCCCGTGTCAAGGCAAAGACCAAAGCACTTCTTGCCCGCCTTTTCGTTGAGCTTGTCGATCCACTCTGCGGCGGTGTAGGGGTTGGAGCAGCAGCCGATCCAGAAGCATCTGCCAAGCATCATCGAGTCGGTGGGCAGATTTTCCAAGCAGACCTTGAGCTGCTTTGCCTTTTGCAGTTCGGGGATCAGACTTTCGTAAAGATGCATATTCAAGGCAACCGCATCCTCGGGGGAAAGATCCTCCATGTGCTCGTTTTTGGTCATTCCGTGAACGATCAGGTGCTTGCATCCAAGCTCGTCGAGGTAGGGAATGATCTTTTTATAGATCGAGATGGCGTATTCCAGAATGTCGGGACGCCCGGGCGCATAGCACTCCATCGGAGCGTGTGCTTGGGTGATCGTCAGGCCGTTTTTGCGGATGATCTCCATCTCTTTGGCAAAGTGGGCGCGGATCTCTTCGGGAGATTTTTCAAAGGTGCAAAGATTTTTTAGCTCCTTTGCTTTTTTGACCTCGTCAAAATCCCATGACGAGCAGGTATCCCAGTCGATCGCCTCAAAGCCCGCCTCGCGGATCATCGAGTAGGCATCCTCCATGCCAAAATATTTCATCAGGGTTTCGTTTTGAATGCTTAGCTTCAAGAACTCACATCCTTTCCGTTTTTTTGGATTGATTGGTTTGAATGGGATCGACCTCGCTGATCACAGCGTCCAGATCCTCGCGGTACCCCAAAGAATACATATATTGCTTGCCGAATTTACTGCTGTCGCAAAGCAGTATTTTTTGCCGAGCGCGTTCCAGCATGGCGCGGCGGAGATTGATTTCTTCAATCGAAATATCGGTCATTTCTCCCTCATCCGAAAGCCCTCGGCACGAGAAAAAGACCGAGTCGGCTCGCATTGAGCGAATACAAGCCTCTGCGTGGCTTCCCACATAAGAGAAGGAGCGCGTGATCATCTGACCTCCCGTGGAGATCACACGCACACCTGCCTCAGCCAGCGAGATTGCGGTTTTTGCACCGCTGGTGACCACCAGAATGTCACCGATCTCGCGGATCGGCTCTACCATGCGCGCCGCCGAGGACGAGCCGTCCAAAAAGACCACATCTCCCTTGCGCAGATATTTTGCCGCACGGCGTGCCATGATCGCCTTTGCGTCCCCTTGCTCCTCGGTGCGAATGTCGTACGGGATCTCGCGGTCGGGTGCACCGCCCAGCACGGCACCGCCGTAAACGCGTTTGAGGTACCCCTGCTTTTCCAGATAGGCAAGGTCGCGCCGAATGGTGGGCTCACTGGCAAACAGCTCCTTTGCAAGCTGTGTTACGCTGACGCTCCGCTCGCGCTTCAAGATATCCAATATTTCCTGCTGTCGGCTGATAATCAGCATATCGTTTCCTCCCGTGGCTTTGTTGCTTGTATTGTATCACACAAAACGCTTTTTTGCAACAGAAAAGTTAAAAAATCAAGCGGCTGATCGCGCGATCGTCATATATTTTTTTCAAAGGTCTTGATTTCTTCGCAAAAATGCGGTATACTGAATATGCTCAACAAAACGAATCGGATGAAATAGGGGTAATTTCTCTTTTTTGGGGATACGGTACCCTTTTTTCGTCATAACTATTTTTGGAATTTGGCAAAAGCGCAAGGTCCGCGAAATGGTTATGGATAGCAATACCCTGATTTCATTTTCGTTTTGTTGAGCGACAAATCGGAGTTTGCGTTTTTCGGTGCGTTGACTCCGGTCAGCGCACTTTTTTATACCTCACAGAACTATGAAAATGGGAGGAAATCAATGAAAAAACCAAAAGAACAAAAGCAAAAGAAGAAACGGATAGATTGGAAGCGAACGGTCAGAAACAATGCCTATATGATGGGTCTGATCATCAAGGCTTGCCCCGGTGTGCCGATCTTGGCACTGATCTCCACGTTGCTTGGCGCGGTGCATTCGTTTTTGCTGAACACCTATCTGTATCAGTACGCTCTGAACGCCCTGCAGGAGGGGAAAGAGCTGAAGATCATTCTGATCACGCTCGGGTGTATGTTCGGCTATTCTGTTTTGTATATGCTGTTTGAAAGCATATCGGACTGCTATTTCCAACTGAAATATCCGAAGATCGAAGCATACATTCGAAATCTGCTCCAGAAGAAGGCGGTTGAAGTGGATCTTGCCTGCTTTGAAAGCTCGGCGTTTTACGATACCTATGTGAAAGCGGTTGACGAAGCAACCGACAGAGCCTACACGGTGATGTATAACATTCTCGATGTGATCTGGATCGTTGTCAATGTTGCGGCGGTGGGGGCTTTGATCATCTCGATCGATCCCGTTTTTCTGCTGCTCGCGTTTTTGCCGTTCCTTTGCACGATGCTGATCGGCAAGCGGCGCAACCGCCTCAAATACGACTACAAAATGCGCAACAAGGAAGTGGCAAGACAGCGCGACTATGTACGCAGGACCTTTTATCTGAAGGATTTTTCCAAGGAGATGCGTCTGACGGAAATGTGGAAGGTCATGTATCGGCGGATGCGCTCCAGCGTTGCCGAAATGAAGGAGATCGCAAACAAATACGGCTACAAGATGATGTTTTTCCAATATTTGTTTGACTTCATTTTCGATGTCGTTGTTTATTCGGGCGCGATCGTTCTTGCCGCGTTCAAGACGCTTGTGGTAAAAGATATGTTGCTTGGTGACTGCTTTGTGGTGATCAACTCGATCTGCAATATTGCGGGGAACGTGAACTATATGGGCGACGTGTTCTTCAAGCTTGATGAAAACTCGCTCTATGTGGATAATCTTCGTGATTTTTTGGAGTACGAGGTACATATTGCGGAGGATGAGAGTGCGCCCGCCGTTTCTTCCTTTGAAACGCTTGAACTGAAAAATATGACCTTTGCGTACGAGGGTCAGGAGCAGCCTGCACTTGCCAATGTGAATCTTACCGTGAATGTCGGTGAGAAGATTGCGATCGTGGGGCATAACGGCGCGGGCAAGACAACGCTGATTAAGCTGTTGCAAAGACTGTATGATCCGAACGAGGGCGAGATCCTTCTGAACGGCAAAAATATCAAAAGCTACCGTCTTTCCTCTTACCGCAATCTCTTTGGAACGGTCTTTCAGGACTACCATCTTTTTGCCACCACCGTTGCGGAGAATGTCTTGCTTCGCGGTGACATTTCCGAGGAGGATCGGGTTGTGGTGAAGGATGCGCTTGAACGGGCGGGCATCTATGAAAAGATCGCATCCCTGCCAAACGGTGTCGATTCCAATGTGACAAGAGAGTTTGATCAGGAGGGCGCGATGTTTTCGGGGGGTGAAGCGCAGAAGCTGTCGATTGCAAGAATTTTTGCGGGGAAGCAGGAGATCGTGATCATGGACGAGCCTACTTCCGCGCTTGATCCGATCGCCGAGCAGGAAATGTACCGCAATATGTTTGAAGCCTGTAAGGGAAAAACGGTCATTTTTATCTCACACAGACTTTCAAGTGCCACGATGGCAGACCGCGTGTATCTGTTTGAAAACGGAGAGATTATCGAACAGGGAACGCACGGCGAGCTTCTGTCCATGAACGGAAAATACGCGGATATGTGGCACAAGCAAGCGGATACCTACGCGGATGCAGAGGAGGTGACGGCATGAGTCGGGAAAAAGAAAAAAAGCATAGTCTGATCAGGGTGTTCAGAAACCTGAGATTTATGCTGGGATATTCCTTCAAATACACGCCGTCCTATCTTTTCATTACGCTGATAGAGGCATTTGGCAGAGCCGCTTACCACATCATCGGGATCCTGTTCACCAAGTATCTGTTTGATGCGCTCGAGGTGGGGATCGAATTCGAGACCGTGCTGTTTTGGACTTTGCTCGTTGCAGGCTACTATGCGGTGTTCGAGCTGTTCAACAAATGGCGTCTTGAGGTCTATTCCCCCAAGATCAAGCTCGCACTCCATGAGGGCGTACAAAACGAGCTTTACAAAAAGGCACGGGAATTGGATCAAAGCTGTTACGACGATCCCGAATTCTACGATGATTTTATATGGGCGATACGCCATGCCGACGATCATGTGGCGCAGGTCATGTCGTCGCTTGAGCTGTTTCTCAACTACACGGTATCAAGCGTTGTGATCCTTGGCGTGATTGCATCGATCGATTGGATCGTAGCCCTTGTTCTGGTTCTTGCCGTCAGCCTCGGCTTTGTGATCAAGAATAAGCTCAACAAGCTGCGCTATGAGAAAAACGTGGAAATGAATCCGATCAACCGCAAGCTTGAATACATCGGCAGAGTCTTTTATCTTCAGGACTATGCAAAGGAGCTGCGGCAGGGCGGTATTGCGGAGCATTTGCAGAATGATTACAGGAAAACCACCGAATCAAAGATCACCTGCATCAAAAAATACATGGGCAAGATCTTTTGCTTTTCCTTGCTTTCCACAATGCTTACGCAGGTGCTTCCGTCGGCAGGCGTTACAGGCTATCTGATCGTGCGCTATATTGTGGATCCCACGCTTTCTCTCGGCGGCTTTTCGGCAAGCATCAACGCATGCTTCAATCTTTATTGGCGGATCAACGGCATTGCTACCCATCTGAACGAGTTCCACAAGCAAAGCCTGTATATTGAGAAGATCAAAAAGTTCCTTGAATACGAGCCCACGATCAAGGGAGACTCCTGCGAGGTTCCCGCATTTGAAACGCTGACGGTTAAAAACGTTGATTTCGTATATCCTTTTACGAAGGACGGGCAAAAAACGCTGAAGGGACTTGATTTCGAGATCAAAAAAGGAGAAAAGATTGCGTTTGTAGGATATAACGGTGCGGGGAAGACAACGCTGATCAAGCTGTTGATGAGATTGTACGACACCACCGACGGAGAGATCCTGTACAACGGCCGCAGCATCACCGATTTCAATCCCGAAAAATACCGTGAGCATATCGGCGCGGTATTTCAGGATTACAAGGTGTTTGCGGCAACGGTTGCGGAAAACGTCATGGGCGGTGAATACACCGATGCCGATGAAGAAGCGGTACTGTCGGCGTTGCGTGCGGCATCCTTTGAGGAAAAGCTAAAGCAGCTTCCAAACGGAATCCATTCTCAGCTCACAACCGAATTTTACAAGGACGGTGTAGGACTGTCGGGCGGTGAGGCGCAGAAGATCGCTATCGCAAGAGTGTTTGCAAGACCTTTTGAGTTGATTATTATGGATGAGCCTTCCAGTGCGCTGGATCCGATTGCCGAGTATGAGCTGAACCGATCCATTCTCAAAAATGCTGAGGGCAGAACGGTTATCTTTATTTCGCACAGGCTTTCCACAACGCGAATGGCAGATAAGATCTATATGTTCGACAGCGGTGAGATCGTCGAGAGTGGCTCTCACGAGGAATTGATGCGCTTGAACGGAAAGTATGCCGAAATGTACCGTGTGCAGGCGAAAAAATACAAAACGGCATCATAAAAATCAGCCGACCTCATACCGAAATTCGGTATGAGGTCGGTTTTTACAGTCGGTTGGGAGAATTCTCCGCCTCTGTGTGCCTTGACAAGAAGACGGGATCATGATGAAATAAGGGTAAGAATTTTGTGTTGGAGGAGCAAGGTATGGCGCTTCATGTAATGGACGAGGCAAACAGATGCTTGCAGTGCAAAAATCCGCAATGTGTCAAGGGCTGTCCGATCAGCACACCGATCCCGCAGGCATCCGACTTTTGAAGGACAACCAACTGGATAAAGCAGGAAAGCTGTTGTTTGAAAACAACCCGTTGACCACGGTCTGCTCGTTGGTCTGCAACCATGAAAAGCAGTGTGAGGGACACTGTGTGCTGGGCAAAAAAGGCGTACCCGTGCATTTTTCCTCGATCGAGCAATACGTTTCCAGAACCTATGCGCCCAAAATGGTGAAGGGACCTGCCGAGTGGAACGGTATGCGCGTTGCCATCATCGGCTTGGGTTCTGAGGGACTGACGATCGCTATCATTCTGGCAAGATACGGATACCAGGTCACTATTTTTGAGAATAAGAGCGAGATCGGCGGCGTTTTGCGTTACGGAATCCCCGATTTTCGTCTGCCCAAAACCGTGCTGGACGATATTCAGTACCGTCACAACCCCAAAGTGGATTTCATCAGTATATTTTCCCCTGCAAGTGCCAAAACACCTTGCAGGGGCTCTTTTTATGAAAAAAGCATTGACAATTCGACAAAAATCGACTATAATACAGTTATGCAACTTTGGTTGATTATCTTTTTGAGATATTTTCAAAGCGGAGGGTGTTATGGATTTAAGAATGGTAAAAACGCGGGCGCAGATCAAGGAAGCCTTTTTGAAGCTGCGCGAAAAGCTGATGCCCGAGAAGATCAAGGTCAAGGATATCTGCGAGATGGCAATGATCAATAAAACTACCTTTTATAATCATTACGTCGATTCGGTTCATCTCTCCAATGAGATCGAGGATGCCGCAGTAGACCGTGTGATTTCGGGTTTTGCGGAAAAGGATCAAATATTTGACGATCCGAACGCATATATTGTAGGGCTTTTCCAATCGCTGGAGCGCGAGGCTACTTCGTTGAAATCGGTCTTTCGCGGGAAGAACGAGATTTTGTGCGCCAAGCTGGAGGAACGGTTGTACGATATTTACGAAGCCCATGTAAAGGATCTTGACGATGCCGTGCGCCTGTCGTTTGCCATCGGCGGCTTTATCCGCGTGGTGAAGGATTATTTGTTTGCATCCGAAAAGTGGGATATCGGAAAACTGACCGAGGCGACCTCGCGTATGCTGGAGCTTTTGCTGTTCAAGCCCAAGGCAACGCTCGGCAGTACGGTTTGACTTTTGAAAAAGACGGAGAGTTTATGGAAATCAAAACACTTGACGGAAAAACCTTTCGCCGCATTCTGCAGGGCGGAGCCGACGGAATTTTGGCGAATATCGAGGCGATCAATGAGCTGAACGTCTTCCCGGTTCCCGACGGAGATACGGGAACCAACATGAGCCTGACCATTGAAAGCGGACTCTCGCGGATCCCCGATGCCGACGGAATTTCTTTGGGAGCGGTTGCACAGGATTTTGCAAAGGGCTCGCTGTTCGGTGCGCGCGGCAATTCGGGCGTGATTCTGTCGCAATTCTTTGCGGGAATGTGCGACGCGCTGACCGATAAAGAAGCCGTGAGCGCAAAGGAGCTTGCGGCGGCATATATGGACGGAGTCAAGCGTGCTTACGCCGCCGTTTCCAATCCCACCGAGGGAACCATTCTCACCGTGGTTCGGGAAAGTGCCGAGTATGCTCTGGCAAACCTGAGCGATCAGAGCACGCCCGAGGAGTTTTTCAGGTTACATATTGAGGAAGCCGAAAGGTCGCTTTTGCGCACCAAGGATATTCTGCCCGTTCTGACCGAGGCGGATGTGGTGGACAGCGGAGGCGCGGGCTATCTTTGCATTGCAAAAGGTATGTACGAAACCTTGCGCGGAAACGGCACCGATTCGGTACGGCTGACGCGGCGGATTGAGAGTCAATCGGCGGATTACGATCTGTTCACCACCGATTCCGAGCTGACGTACGGATATTGCACCGAGTGCTTGGTTCGTCTTCAACGCGCAAAGGGAGATCCCGCGCAGCTTGACGAAAAAGCCTTTGTCAACGAGCTGGAACGAATGGGCTGTGATTCTATCGTAACGATCCGTGACGGAGATGTTTTGAAGCTTCACGCGCATACGGCAACTCCGAGCGACATTCTGACGCTGTGCCAACGCTACGGCGAGTTTTTGAACGTAAAGATCGAAAACATGAGCCTGCAGCACTCGGAGCGCATGGCGGTGCAAAAGAAAAAAACACCGCACAAGCGTTACGGCGTGGTGACGGTTGCAACAGGGGACGGATTGACGGCTTTGTTTGAGTCGCTCGGAGCCGATGCTGTGATCAACGGCGGACAAACGGGAAATCCCGCCGCCGAGCAATTTTTGGAAGCCTTTGAGAGCTTGGATGTTGACTGCATCCTTGTGTTGCCGAACAATGGCAACATCCTGCTCACCGCAGAGCAGGCGGCAGAGCTTTGGGAGGGAGGCAACGCCCACGTGATCCCCACCAAAACCTTACCGCAAGGCTATGCCGCACTTTCGGTGTTCAACGCGGCGGCGGAATCGGTTGATGAGCTGGTTGCCGATATGGTCAGCGCAAAGGACGCTGTGGCTTCGGGAGAGGTTACCGAAGCGGTTCGTGATTCCACCGTTGGCGGGATTGCGGTCAAGGCGGGCGAATACATCGGGATTCTGGACGGAGATTTGGTGACGTCGGGTGCGTCGGTGACCGAGGCTCTTTGCGGAATGATCGAACAAATTGAGGATCTGGACGACCGTGAACTGATTACGCTGTTCGTGGGAGACGACGTGAGTGAGGACGAGCGCGTACAGGTGACCGAGGCTTTGGCGGAACACTTCCCGGAGCTTTCGGTAGAGGTTTATATCGGCGGTCAGAAGATATACGGGTATCTGGTTGCCGTAGAATAAAAACAGGAGAAAAGATATGGTTCAATATAAAATTGCGATCGATGTGATGGGAAGCGACGCAGGCCCCGAGCTGTTGGTGGAGGGGGCTGTGAGAGCGGTGGAGAAGCATCCCGAGCTTGGTGTGGTGCTGTTTGGCGAAAGCGGCGTGATCACGGCAAAGCTGGATTCTCTGCCGTGCGACCGTGACCGCATCGAGGTGGTACACGCGGGTGATGTCATCACCAATTACGACAATCCCATGGAGGCGATTTTTTACAAGCAGGATTCCTCACTGGTCAAAGCACTGACGGCTCTTGGCGAGCGTGACGATCTTGTGGGCTTGATCAATGCGGGCAGTACCGGGGCGGTGCTGGCAGGAGCTTTGCGCTATGTTCCCGCAAAGGAGCTGAAGCGTCCCGCACTGGCATCTCTTTTGCCTGCGGAGGCAGGTGGCTACACCTGCCTTGTGGACACGGGCGCGAGTATCGACTGCACCGCAACCCAACTGGTGGATTTTGCACACATGGGTTCGGCATTTATGAAAAAATTTTACCGCATTGAAAACCCGCGCATCGGACTTTTGTCAAACGGAGCCGAGGAGACCAAGGGAAACCGATTGGTCAAGGAAACGCACGCACTTCTGAAGCAGGAGAAGGATCTGAACTTCATTGGAAATATCGAGGGCAACCGTGCCTTGTCGGGTGACTGTGATGTGTTGGTTACCGACGGCTTTGCGGGCAACCAGGTGTTTAAGAATTCCGAGGGGATTGCCCGACGCATCATCACCGATATTGTGCGATATGCCAAAGCCAACAATAACCCCGAGATCATGAAGCTGGTGGGACATTTGCTGGGGATCTACGATTTCAGCGCATTGGGCGGCGGCATCGTGCTGGGCGTGGGCAAGCCTGTGTTCAAGGCGCGCGGTTCGGCAAATGCCGACACCATCGTGAACACCTCGGAAATGATTTTGAATATGATGAAAAACCAAGATCTATATTACGGAAAGGATTTCAGATAAGGAGACGCTATGGAACCGAAAAGAAAGGTTATGTGTACCTCTACGGGCTGTATTGAATATGCGCCCGAGCGCTACAGAAAATACGACATTGACATCATTCGCGTTCACGTTCACTTCAAGGGAAAGGAATATCTGGAGGGCCCCGAGCTGGATCCCGATGCTTTTTACCGTGAATTGGAGGTCTTGGAGGATCCCAAAAAGAATCTACCGCACACCTCAATGCCAACCCGTGAGGAGATCATGGAACGCTTTGAGGGGGCGTATGCCGATGGGTATCGTGAGGTGATCGTGATCGCGCTCAGTGCGTATCTCGGCGGTACCTACAATCTGATCCGTCTGGTTGCCGAGGAGTATTCCGACCGCATGAAGATCACGGTGATCGATTCCAAGACCGCTTGCTTTGGCGAGGGCTTTCTTGCCATCCGCGCGGCACAGTTGATCGAGGAGGGCGTTCCCACCGAAACGATCCTCAAGGAGATCGACTGGATGATACAGCATCAGGAATTTTTGGGTGTGGACGGAAAGCTGGACTACCTGATCTACAACGGCAGACTCAAGGGCGGAAAGGCTTTGATGGGCAAGATGCTCAGCATTTGCCCTGTCGTTCACTTTACGCATGAGGGAGAGCTATGCGCGTTGCAGAGCGTACGTACCCCAAAGAAAGCATTGCACCGCGCTTGCGAGATCATCAAGGAGATGATCGGAGACCGCTCGCCCGAGGACTATTTTTTGTGGCATGCGTACACAGGAAAGTCGTTGCTGGAGCAGTTGGTGGAGATTGAGAAGGACTACGGGATCGAAACCAATCATGAGCCCGTGATCGTATCTCCCGTCAGCGGATGTCACAACGGCCCATGGCTTGCAGGCTACGGCCTTGCCTTCCTGCGCCGCGAGGATGAACCCCTGGACGGATCGGAGGCATAATGGAGCAGATACGGATCATTGAAGTGAAAACAAAGGCAGAGCGGCGCGAATTCTTGAAATTTCCGCTTCGCTTATATCGGGATTGCCCTTATTTCGTACCGCCTCTTTACGGCGACGAAATGAAGATCTTTACCGATAAAAACGCTTATGCCGACACCTGTGAATCGGTGCATTTTCTGGCTTTGCAAAACGGCAAGACCGTGGGACGGATACAGGGCATTCTGCAAAAGCAATCGAACGAGCTTCACAACGAAAAAAGATTGCGCTTCTCGCGCTTTGATGCCGTCAACGACAAGGCGGTGGCAAAGGCGCTGTTCGATGCGCTGGAGTCCTGGGCGGTCGCGCACGGCTTGGATACCGTTTGCGGACCGCTGGGATACAGCGACTTGGAGCGAGAGGGACTGTTGATCGAGGGCTTTGATCGGCTGTCCACCTTCGAGGAGCAATACAACTACGATTATTACGCAACGTTGATCGAGGGATGCGGATATGAAAAGGAGATCGACTGGCTGGAGTTTTGTTTGCGCGCACCGCGAGAGAAAAACGAGATGCTGGCGCGTGTGGCAGAGCGAGCAATGGAGCTGAGCAAGCTACACGTGGTCGATTCCGAGCCGCTGAGCAAAAAGGAATACATCGAGCGCTACAAGGACGGTGTGTTTGAGTGCATCGACCGTTGCTACAGCCACCTGTACGGCACCGTTCCGTTCACCGAGAGCATGAAGGAACAGCTGATCGATCAGTTTATGCTGATCATCAATAAAAAATATCTCATCGTGATCTGTGATGAAAATGAACGGGTTGTTTCGTTCGCGCTGTGTATTCCGAGCATGGGGAAGGCATTGCAGAAAAGCGGAGGTCGCCTGACACCTCCCGCGCTGATCCGTTTGCTTCACGCGGTAAAGCATCCCGAAACAATGGATCTGTGCTTGGTGGCGATCCTGCCCGAATATCAATCGGCAGGCATCAACGCCGTGATGCTCCGGAAAATGACCGAATATCTGGAGAGCGGTGAGATCAAAAGCTTTGAGACCAATTTGAATCTGGAGACCAATACGCAGGTCATGGCGCAGTGGAAGTATTTTGATGCGGAGCAGCACAAGCGCCGCCGCGCCTACATCAAAAGGATCGCTTCGGGGACCGAGGCGTAAGAAAAGGAGAAACGATATGCTGGAGCAGTTGAAGGAAATTTTATCAAAGGTCAACAAAAAGATCAATATGGATGCAGTAACCGAGCAAACGCGCCTGATCGAGGATCTGGAATTGGATTCGCTTTCCATTATGCTGTTTGCTATGGAGATCGAGGCGGCATTTGGCTTCCGATTCACCGAGCCCGTGAGATTTGCTACCGTGGGCGAGGTCTGCGAGTATCTGCAAGCGCGCCAAAAGGCTGACTAAAATCAAAAAACGAACGGCTTTTCTTTGAAAAGCCGTTCGTTTTTGATGCGCGAAAGAAATCTCTTGACAATTTTGAAGAAAATTGCTATAATAGAAAAAGTTTAAAGATATTTCAATTATTTGACTGGAGAATCATAATGCAAAGAGAAAAATTTTCATCGCGGTTTGGATTTATCCTGATCTCGGCAGGATGCGCTATCGGTCTTGGAAACGTTTACCGTTTTCCGATCATTACGGGAGCCTACGGAGGCGCGCTGTTCGTGCTGATCTATCTGGGCTTCTTGCTGTTGCTGGGCATCCCCGTGATGTGTGCCGAGCTTTCGGTGGGACGTGCCAGCCAGCGCAGTATCGCGTCTTCCTTCCAACAGCTTGAAAAGCCGGGGCAGAAGTGGCATTTTATGCAGTATCTCGGTATCGGCGGTAACTATCTGCTGATGATGTGCTACACCACCATCGCGGGTTGGATGTTGCTTTATTTCGGCAAATATCTCACGGGAAGTATCTTTTCGGTGGGTACCGATGTGGCGGCGCTTGGGGAGCATTTCGGTGCAACGCTTGGCAATACGGGAACGATTATCGGCTCCACGGCGGCAACTATTGTGATCTGCTTTCTGATCTGCTCCTTGGGATTGCAAAAGGGCGTTGAGCGAATCACAAAATATATGATGGTTGCGCTGTTCGTTCTGATCGTTGGTCTTGCGGTGTATTGCTGTACGCTGTCGGGTGCGGGAGAGGGACTGAAATTCTATCTGATCCCCAACGGCGAGAGCTTGAAAAATACTGATATCGGTACGGTGATCACCGCCGCAATGGGACAAGCCTTCTTTACGCTGAGCGTGGGAATCGGATCGATTGCGATCTTCGGAAGCTACATTTCCAAGGACCGTTCGCTGCTTGGCGAGGCAGTTACCATCACCGCGCTGGATACCTTCATTGCAGTTGCATCGGGATTTATTGTTTTCCCTGCCTGCTTCACCTTTGCGGGCGGAGTTAATGCCGATGCGTCCTCCGTCGGCGCGTCCTTCCTGTTTACCACGCTTTCAAGTATTTTCAATTCGATGGGCGGCGTAACGGGACGTATCATTGGCTCGCTGTTCTTCCTGTTCATGATTTTCGCGGCGTATTCCACCGTGATTGCCGTGTTTGAGAACATTATTTCCTTCTGGTTGGAAAAGACCAAGCTTTCGCGCAGAATGATCTGCCTGATCAATATCGGATTGATATTCGTTCTGAGCTTACCCGCCATTTTCGGACTCAGCATTTGGGATAGCATTGCGATCCCCGGTATCGGCAGCTTCCTTGATATTGAGGACTTTGTGGTTTCCAATCTCCTGTTGCCGATCGGTAGCTTGGTATACGTTCTGTTCTGTACCTCTCGCTACGGCTGGGGCTGGAAGAACTTTTACGGTGAGGTCAACACGGGCAAGGGATTCAAGCTCCCGCGTTGGTTCCGTCCGTATATGACTTACGTCCTGCCCTTGATCATCATCGTTCTGATGGTGTACTCACTGGTGACGAAGTTTATTTAATCGAATTCTCAAAATGGAGCGGTGCCCGCGTCGTTTTCGGACATGGGCACCGTTGCTTTTTCTACTTGACAAATCGAGGAAGATATAGTATAATAACAAGGACAGAAAAACACGCGGGTATGGCGGAATTGGCAGACGCGCAAGATTTAGGATCTTGTGTTAATTCGTGCAGGTTCGACCCCTGTTACCCGCACCAATACAAAAGGGACGCGCCGCGTCCCTT
>JAFTKI010000007.1 GCA_017453335.1 Clostridia bacterium | reverse complement strand
CGTTCACACCACCTGCTCGGATGGCTTGGCAACACCCGAGGAGGTCAAAAAAATGTATATGGAGCATGGATATTCCATTGTGGCGTATACCGATCACGAGGTCATCATTCCGCACAACGACCTGCGCGACGAGAACTTTCTCCCCATTACGGGAGCGGAGATCTCGGTCAATAAAAACATCCCGGGGCTTTCCTACCGTTACAGCAAGCAGTATCATCTCAATATCCTTTCCAAGGATCCCGAAAAGACGGATATCTCCTTCTTTACGATGAGCTACCTCTACTGGAAATCGAGCCTTCCTTACATCAGCGAGAAGATGAAGGCGACCGAGTATCCGCGCGAATACAACAACGAGTGCGTCAACGATATCATCCGCCGTGCCAAAGAGGAGGGCTTTCTCATTGCACTCAACCATCCCGGGCTTTCGGGGCAGAATTATCCCGACTATGCGTATCTCAAGGGCTTTTGGGGGGTCGAGGTGCATAACAACGGCTCCGTGGGGCTCGGACGCGTGGAAACGGAGCAGCCCCTGATCGATCTTTTGGAGCTTGGCGAGCGCGTATTTCCCTTGGCGACCGACGATATGCACGGGGCATACGGCTCGGAGAGTGAGATTGGCGGCTGGACGATGCTCAAGGCACCGTCCTTGGATTACGCCGTCGTGATGGATTCCTTGGAGAAGGGAGATTTCTACTCCTCCACGGGACCCGAGATCCACGCGCTGTATCTGGATGGGGAAACACTGGTCGTTGAATGCTCCGAGGCAAGCTTGATCCGTGTGAATACCGAGCGCCGCACGTCCATGATCAAAAAGGCAGAGGATGCTCCCTTGACGCGCGTATGCTTTGACCTGCATCCGTATTTTGAAGCTTCGTTTGAAAAGAACATGCTGTGGAAGCCCTATTTCCGCGTCACCGTACAGGATGCAAAGGGTGGGCGCGCCTATACGAGAGCCTACTTCCTGGATGAGCTCGAAGGCATTTCCTACGAGAAATAAGCGGGAATCCGTACCTGTATCGCATACGGAGGATTTTGCATATGAAGATCTATTTCGTCCGTCACGGGCACCCCGATTATGAGAAGGACTGCCTGACCGAGCTGGGACAGCGGCAGGCGGCGGCAGCCGCCGAGCGCCTGCGCGACAGTGGCATCGAGCGCATCTTTGCTTCCACGCATGGGCGCGCGATGCAGACCGCCGCGTACACGGCGGAGCTGCTCGGACTTGACGTCGTTCCGTGTGATTTTATGCGTGAGATCGGGTGGGGATCTACGACGGACGAGCCGCTCCCCGCAAACGGGCATCCGTGGACGATGTCAAACGGTCACGTGCGCAACGGAGAGACACTGACAGACAGGGATTGGCGAGAGAGCAAGGACTACGCCACCAACCAAGCGGTTAAAAGGATCAAAACCGTCACCGACGGGGTTGACGCGTGGCTTGCAAGCCTTGGGTACGTTCGCGAGGGGGAATACTACCGCGTCACGGGCGAGGAGCCCTGCAAAGCGGTTGCCATGTTCAGCCATGGCGGCGCCTCCATTGCGACGCTGTCGCACCTGTTCAACCTTCCGTTTCCGCAGCTGGTAGCGATCCTCTGCATGCACTTTACCTCGGTCACCGTTGTGAATCTTGCGGGTGAGGCGGGCACCTTGACCTGCCCCCAATTATACCTGTACGACAGCATGTATCTCACAAACGAGAAGGAGACCGCGCCTACGTACGGAACGTGAACCTGTAGTAGCACAAAAAATCAGCCCCGTCACAGGGAAGCCTGTGACGGGTCTGTTTTTTGCGTTGCTTTCAGGGGCGGTGCTGGGCTAATAAGCAGTCCACAAGCTGGCGCGCGAGCCGTGGGCTTCTGCCGCCGCGCTCCAGAGCAAAGCGCTCGGCAAGCAGCTCCAGCTCCTCGCTCGGCATATCGATACCGTTTTCTTTTGCCAGATGCTGTACGATATGCAAAAAGCTCTCTTTGCTTGGCTTGGAAAAGCTCACGTGAAGCCCGAAGCGCTCGGAGAGGGAAACCAGCTCCTGCATCGTATCATTACGGTGTACGTCGTCGCCCTCTCTGTCGGAAAAGGTTTCCTTGATCATATGGCGGCGGTTGCTCGTAGCGTAGATCACCACGTTGTCGGACTTCGCCGTAACCGAACCCTCAAGCACCGCCTTGAGGGCGTTGAAATTGTCGTCGTCCTTCAGAAAAGAGAGGTCGTCGATAAACAGCACGAATTTGAGCGGATTGTCGGAGAGCTCGTCAAGAACCCGTGGGATCAAACGAAGCTGATCCTTTCTGACCTCCACGATACGAAGCCCCTCGTTCCAAAGCGCATTGGCAACCGCCTTGACCGTAGAGGATTTGCCCGTTCCCGCGTCGCCCGAGAGCAGGATATTCGCCGCAGGCTTGCCCGCAAGAAGGGCTTGCGTATTCTCCAGAACGATCCGTCTCTCGCGCTCGTAATCCACGAGCTCCGAAAGCTCGGTTTTGTCAGGATATAGGACGGGGGTGATCAGACCGCTCTCGTCCACCGAAAACATACGGTGCTTTGCGTAGATGCCGTAGCCGTATTTGCCGATGCTTTCGGCACGGTGCAGATAAATGTCCTTGAGATGGAGCGAGGTTGTGCTGAATGCGGGCAGATTGCCGTCGTAAGCGATCTCCACGCGCAGATCCTCGCCCGTCAGCTCGGTTACCTCTTGTAAAACGTCAAGCTCGGAAAGAAGCGTCCGATACATAAAATGCGGCGCTTTTTTTCCTTGACCGATGGTCTTTACGTAGACGTTTTCGTTGCTTGTACAGATGTCCTTGACGTGCTCGCCGAGGTTTCCGCCGTTTGCGGAATACAGCTTTGAAACGAATGCGGAGTAGCCTGAGCTTGTAGGGGTCTCAAAATAGGATTGCAATGCCGCGATCACGGGGTCTTTGAGCAGATCACGGAAGATACAGAGGGTATCCAGTTTTTCTTTTAATTCATTCATATCAGTTCAGTATCGCTCCCGTTGCGCCTCCCGAAACCAAAGCGGCATAGCGCTTGAGGTACCCGGAAAGCTGTTTCTTTTTGGGCACGAAATGCTTCATGCGCTCGGCGAGGACTGCCTCGTCCACAGCAAGCTCAATGGTGTTCTCGGGGATGTTGATGCGGATAAGATCGCCATCCTCCACCACGCCGATCAAGCCCCCCGACGCTGCCTCGGGCGTGACGTGACCGATACAAGCGCCTCTCGTTGCACCGCTGAAGCGTCCGTCGGTGATGAGGGCGACGCTGTTTCCAAGCCCCATGCCCATAATCGCGGAGGTGGGGTTCAGCATTTCTCGCATCCCGGGGCCTCCCTTGGGGCCTTCGTAACGGATGACCACTACGTCCCCCGCCACGATTTTGCCGCCGTTGATCGCCGCCTGCGCTTCTTCCTCGGAATCAAACACCTTTGCAGGACCTTCGTGCACCAGCATTTCGGGGAGAACGGCGGAGCGCTTGACCACGCTTCCCTCGGGCGCAAGATTGCCCTTGAGCACCGCGATTCCACCCGTTTCGCTATATGGATTTTCAATCGGACGGATGACCTGCGTGTCGAGATTGACACAGCCTGCGATATTCTCGCCGACGGTTTTTCCCGTCACGGTCATGCACTCGGTGTGGAGCAATCCCTTTTTCGTCAGCTCGTTCATCACGGCATAAACGCCGCCCGCCTCGTTCAGATCCTCCATATAGGTGCGACCTGCGGGCGCAAGATGACAGAGATTGGGCGTTTTTTCGCTGATCTCGTTGGCAATATCAAGGCTCAGGTCAATGCCGCACTCGTGGGCGATGGCGGGCAGGTGCAGCATGCTGTTGGTGGAGCATCCCAGTGCCATATCCACGGTCAGAGCGTTCATCAGCGCTTCCTTGGTCATAATATCGCGGGGACGGACGTTCTTTTTGAGCAGCTCCATCACCGCCATACCTGCGTGCTTGGCAAGCTCGATGCGAGCGGAATAGACGGCAGGGATCGTGCCGTTGCCGCGTAGACCCATTCCCAGCGCCTCGGTCAGGCAGTTCATGGAGTTTGCCGTGTACATGCCCGAGCAGGAGCCACAGGTCGGGCAGGTCTTGCACTCGTATTCATAAAGCTTTTCGCCGTCGATCTTTCCCGCATTGTAAGCGCCAACCGCTTCGAACATGGAGGAAAGGCTGGTCTTTTTCCCCTCGACTCTGCCCGCTAGCATCGGCCCTCCGCTGACAAAGACGGTAGGGATGTTCACTCTTGCCGCCGCCATGAGCAGTCCGGGTACGTTCTTGTCGCAGTTGGGCACCATAACGAGCCCGTCAAAGCCGTGTGCCAGCGCCATTGCCTCGGTGGAGTCTGCAATGAGGTCGCGGGTAACGAGAGAGTATTTCATGCCCACGTGTCCCATCGCGATGCCGTCGCAGACGGCGATCGCGGGGAACACGATAGGCGTACCGCCCGCCATGGCAACGCCGAGCTTGACGGCATCCACGATCTTGTCGAGATTCATGTGACCCGGAACGATCTCGTTATAGGAGCTGACGATGCCGATCAGAGGTCTTTTTTGTTCTTCTTCCGTCAACCCCAAAGCATGAAACAAGCTGCGATGAGGCGCATTTTGAATCCCTGTAACTACGTTTTCCTTCGGCATAGTGCCACCTCCCGTCAGTTGTTGATGAGCTTATCCTCGTCACTCCAGCTATACAGCTTGCGGATATCCGCACCGACCACCTCGGCGGGGTGCTCACTCGCTAACTTCCGCATGGCGTTGAAGTGCACTTGTGCGCCCGCAGAGGACATATCCAGCAGGAAGTCCTTGGCAAACGTACCGTCCTGAATGTCGGAAAGGATCTTCTTCATTGCCTTCTTGGTATCCTCGGTGATGATCTTGGGGCCTGTGATATAATCGCCGTATTCTGCGGTGTTGGAGATGGAATAACGCATGCCCGCAAAGCCGCTCTGATAGATCAGATCAACGATCAGCTTCATCTCGTGGATGCATTCAAAATATGCGTTTCTCGGATCGTACCCTGCCTCTACAAGCGTTTCATAACCCGCCTGCATCAGGGCGCAAACGCCGCCGCAGAGGACTGCCTGCTCACCGAACAGGTCGGTCTCTGTCTCTGTGCGGAAGTTGGTTTCAAGCACACCTGCTCTCGCGCCGCCGATGCCAAGCGCGTAAGCAAGACCCAGCTCCCATGCGTCGCCCGTTGCATCCTGCTCTACCGCGATCAGGCAGGGAACACCCTTGCCCGCCTGATACTCGGAGCGAACGGTGTGACCGGGGCCCTTGGGGGCGATCATGATGACGTTGACGTTCTTGGGGGGCTTGATGCAGCCGAAGTGGATATTGAAGCCGTGTGCAAACGCGAGCGTTTTGCCCTCGGTGAGATTTGGCTCGATGGACTCCTTGTAAAGCGCCGCCTGCTTTTCGTCGTTGATCAGGATCATGATGATGTCGGCTGCTCGGGTCGCCTCTGCACTGGTCATAACCTTCAGTCCCTGTGCCTCAGCCCGTGCCCAGCTCTTCGACCCCTCGTAAAGACCGACGATGACGTTCACACCGCTGTCCTTCAGATTGAGCGCGTGGGCATGTCCCTGCGAGCCGTAGCCAATGATCGCAACGGTTTTATTTGCGAGCTTCTGCAGATCGCAATCCTGCTGATAGAAAATTCTGTTTGCCATTTTTATTACCTCTTTCTGATTATAGATTTATTATTTGACGAATCGTTGAACTTCCCTTTTCAAGGGAGACACTGCCCGTTCGGCAGATTTCAAGTATAGTGTAATCGCGCATCAAATTGATAAAATCATCAATTCTTCTGGTGGTATCTGTTAGTCGAAACATCACGTAATCCTTGGAATAATCCACGGTAAGTGCTCCGAAGGCATCTGCCGCCCCCCGAATTTCTTCTCGCGTGAGCGACTCGTTTTTCATTTTGATGAGCAACAATTCACAGCTTACTGAATTATCATCCGTAAACTCTTTAATGGAGCATACGTCGGGTAGCTTATAAAGCTGATTTATAAGTTGTTGCTTTGCATCGTTTTCTCCATCAAAGACAACCGTTATACGCGATAGTTCTTTCGTTTCTGTTTCACTCACAGTAAGTGCGCTGATATTAAACTGACGGCGACGGAACATACTTGTGACTCTGTTAAGCACACCGAATTGGTTGTTGACCAATACTGCTACGGTATATCTGCTCATTGTTCCACCTCCAATTTCGTAATAATATCATCCATACATCCGCCCGGTGGGAGCATGGGAAGAACGAATTCGTCCTTGTCGATTCTGCAATCGATTATGTAAGGACCTTCAGTCTTGAACGCCCGCCCGAAAGCTGCATCCAATTCTTCGAGAGTGGTTACTGATTCACCGTCTGCACCAAAGGACTTGGCAAATGCAGTAAAATCTGTTTTGCGTTCCAAAACGGTATTGGAATAATGCTTGTTATAGAATAGTGTCTGCCATTGACGAACCATTCCGAGCACACCGTTGTTCATAATCAGAACAACAACGGGGACATTATACCGTACTGCGGTTGCAAGTTCATTCAAATTCATACCGAAGCTTCCGTCACCCGTCACTAAAACGCTTCTCTCCCTTGTGCCGAATGCCGCGCCTATTGCTGCACCAAAGCCAAAGCCCATCGTACCAAGTCCTCCGCTTGATATAAATCGACGGGGTACTTTGAAGTTAAGGTTTTGCGCCGACCACATCTGATGCTGACCGACGTCGGTGCATACCGCCGTGTTTTCTCCAAGATGCTTGTTTACGGTCAAGATTGCACTGCGAGGAGTAAGTCCCTCGCGGGTATCAAGATAGGTTTCTTCTTCCTCGCGGAAGGCATTCACTTTAGCCATCCATTCGGGCTTTGTTCCTTCATTCAAAAGAGGCAGAAGCTTTTGCAAGGTAAGCTTTACGTCTCCGCGAAGTCCGCATACCGAGTTGACGGTTTTGCAGAGCTCCGAGCCGTCCACGTCGATGTGAACGATCTTGGCGCCCGTCGCAAATTTCGTGCGGTTTCCCGTCACGCGGTCGTTGAACCGAACGCCGAGGGAGAGGATCACGTCTGCGTTGTGCATCGACATAGAAGATGCATAATGCCCGTGCATCCCCTGCATTCCAAGAAATCGCGGATGATCGGTGGGAATCGCCGAAAGTCCCATCAAGGAGCAACCGATTGGTGCGTCGATCTTTTCGGCGAGTGCCAAAACTTCATTCTGCGCGTTGGATGTTATTACGCCGCCACCAAAGTATACAAAGGGGCGTTTTGCAGAATTGACGATCTCTGCCGCTTCTTTGATCCGCACGTCCTTCGCGGCAAAGGGAGCGTCCTTTTCCACGGGAGCCGCGGCTTCATATTCGCATTTTGCGATTTGCACGTCCTTGGGAACGTCGATCAGTACAGGGCCGGGTCTGCCCGACTTAGCAAGTCGGAACGCCTCGCGCACGGTGTCTGCCAGATCGGCTACGTTGCTGACAAAATAATTGTGCTTCGTGATGGGAAGGGTCACGCCCGTGATGTCGATCTCCTGAAAGCTGTCCGTGCCGATCTGCGTCGTTGGGACGTTACCGCAAATGGCGACCATTGGAATCGAGTCAAGATAGGCGGTAGCAATGCCCGTTACAAGATTGGTTGCCCCGGGGCCCGAGGTAGAGATTACCACGCCGACCTTTCCCGTGGTACGTGCGTAACCGTCCGCTGCGTGTGCCGCACCTTGCTCGTGGGCACAGAGAACGTGATGGATTTCGTTTTGATATTTATAAAGGCTGTCGTATACGTTGAGAATTTGACCGCCGGGATACCCGAAAACGGTCTCGGCACCTTGTTCGATCAAGGTTTTTACAAGAATATCTGCACCGCAAAGCTGCATCGTTTCTTACCCCCTTCTTAAATTTTGAATCACCAGCTCGCCGCACCGACGACAGCCGACCAAAGCGCCTCCCTCGCTCATAATATCGGCTGTGCGCCAGCCTGCATCGAGATATGCGGAAACGGCATTTTCAATCGCATCGGCTTCACGCGCCATATCAAAGCTGTAGCGAAGCATCATCGCCGCGGAAAGGATCGTACCGATGGGGTTTGCGACGTCCTTTCCCGCGATATCGGGAGCAGAGCCGTGGATCGGCTCATACAGTCCGCAAGAGGATGAACCGAGACTGGAGGAGGGGATCATACCGATCGAGCCTGTAATCATTGAAGCTTCATCCGAGAGAATGTCACCGAACATATTTTCGGTCACGATCACGTCAAACTGTGCGGGATTTTTTACGATCTGCATGGCGCAGTTGTCGACCAGCATGTCGGAAAGCTCCACGTCGGGGTAATCCTTTGCCAGTCGGTGCATGACCTTTTTCCAAAGGCGGCTGGAATCCAGCACGTTGCTCTTTTCCACCGAGCAAAGCTTTTTGTTCCTTTTTTGCGCCGTTTCAAAGCCGATCCTTCCAATGCGCTCGATCTCGGATTCGCTGTACGTCAAAACGTCGGTGGCAACGTCACCCTCGGTTTTGTGTTCTCCGAAATAGATGCCGCCGATCAGCTCGCGAACGATGATGAAATCAATGCCTTTCCCGACAATTTCTTTTTTCAGCGGCGAGGCATCTGCAAGCTGCTTCCAGATCTTTGCGGGGCGGTTGTTGGAGTAAACGCCCATTCCCGCACGGAGACGCAGAAGTCCTTTTTCGGGGCGCATGTGCCCGGGAACGTCGTTCCACTTCTCGCCGCCCACCGCGCCAAGCAGGACGCTGTCGGATGCCAGACATTTTTTCAGCTCCGTCTCGGGAAGCGGGTCGCCGTATTTGTCGATGGCGCAGCCGCCCATATCCACGTCGGTATAGTTGAACGTGTGTCCGTAAAGCTCTGCTACTTTATCAAGCACCTTCAGTGCCGCATCTACGATCTCGGGCCCGATGCCGTCACCGCGGATCACTGCAATATTTTTAACCATTGCACGCGCCCTCCTTTAAGGATTTGAGAAGCCCGCCGCTTTTGATGATGTTTTGGATAAAGGGAGGGAAGGGCTGCGCCTGATAGCACTTGCCCGTTGTAAGGTTTGTAATCACACCCGTGTCAAAATCCACCTTGACCTCATCGTTTGCGCTGATCTCTTCTGCCGCTTCCTCGCATTCCAGAATGGGAAGACCGATATTGATGGCATTGCGGTAGAAGATACGGGCGAAGCTCTTTGCGATCACACAGCCCGTGCCGCAGGTCTTGATGACAAGCGGCGCGTGCTCGCGCGACGAGCCGCAACCGAAGTTCCAGCCTGCCACCATCACGTCGCCTGCGCTGACGTTCTTTACAAACGTGGCGTCTATATCTTCCATACAGTGAAGTGCAAGCTCCTTTGCGTCGGAAGTGTTGAGATAACGGGCGGGAATGATAACGTCTGTGTCCACGTTATCGGGATATTTGAAAGCTTTTCCTTGTGTATTCATCTTCACGCCTCCTTGTATTCGGTGATATAGCCCGTCAGCGCACTTGCGGCGGCAGTGTGGGGAGAGGCAAGGTAGACCTCGCTCTCTACGTGACCCATCCGACCGACGAAGTTACGGTTGGTCGTCGCGATACATTTTTCCCCCGCGGCAAGGATGCCCATGTAACCGCCGAGGCAGGGACCGCAGGTAGGTGTGGAAACCACCGCGCCCGCATCGATGAATGCGGTATAATATCCGCGCTCCACACACTCGCGAAGAATCTGCATCGTGCCGGGAATGATGATACAACGCACACCGTCGGCAACCTTGTTCCCGTTCAAGATCTTATACGCCGCCTCCATGTCCTCCATACGTCCGTTGGTGCAGGAGCCAATCACGACCTGATCCACCTTGACGTGATGCAATTCGCTTGCGGGATGCGTGTTTTCGGGAAGATGGGGACACGCAACCGTGGGGACGATTGAAGAAAGATCGACGTCGATCACCTGCTCGTATTCGGCATCGGGATCAGCCTCGTAAACAACAGGCGCTCTTTCGCTTCTTCCGTTCAGGTATTTCATGGTTACGTCATCCACGGGGAAAATGCCGTTCTTGGCACCCGCCTCAATCGCCATGTTGCAGATACAAAGTCTGTCATCCATGGAAAGCCCGTGCGCACCGTCGCCCACGAATTCCATGCTCTTATACAGCGCGCCGTCCACGCCGATCCTGCCGATAATGGTCAGAATGACGTCCTTTCCGCTGCAATTTGAGGGGAGCTTTCCCGTCAGATTGAATTTGATTGCGGAAGGAACTTTGAACCACGCCGTGCCCGTAGCCATTCCCGCCGCCATATCGGTAGAGCCAACGCCGGTGGAAAATGCGCCGAGCGCTCCGTAGGTACAGGTGTGGCTGTCCGCGCCGATGATGCAGTCGCCCGCAGTCACCACACCCTGCTCGGGAAGGAGCGCGTGCTCAATGCCCATCTTGCCAACGTCGTAAAAGTGGCTCACGCAATGTGCGCAGGCAAATTCGCGGCAGGTTTTGGATTGCTCGGCTGCCTTAATGTCCTTGTTCGGTACGAAGTGGTCAAGGACGATCGCCACTCTGTCTTTATCAAATACGGAATCGAATCCTGCCTTCTTAAATTCATTGACTGCCACGGGAGTGGTAATATCATTTCCGAGCACGATATCCAGCTTTGCAGAGATGAGCTGTCCCGCCGTTACTTGATCGAGCCCCGCATGAGATGCGAGGATCTTTTGCGTCATGGTCATTCCCATTTCAGTTGCCTCCTTTAATCATATTATGGAATGCGCTCAACAGCGCCTTTGTGCTTGCGGTGATCACGTCGGTGTCTGTCCCCGCACCCCAATAGAGCGTTCCGTCGGCACGCTCCAAGCCGATATAGGATGCCGCGACACTGTGCGAGCCGTCCCCCTGCATGCTGTGCTGGGTAAAGACCTGCAGGGTGTATTCCTCGCCCGTGTAATCGCTGAGCGCATTGTTCACGGCGCTCAGCGTACCGTTGCCCTCGGCTTCCAGCTCGGTTTCCGTACCGTCCCTTTTGAAGGTGATATTGATCTTTACCACATCCCCCTCGCGCATAAAATCGAAGTCGGAAACGGTAATGCCACTGTCAAGATTCAGATAGCTTGCAGTGAAGATATCCAGAACCTCGTTAGGTCTCAGCTCCTTGTGCTCATGGTCGGAAACGCTTTTACACAGATAGCTGAAATGCTCGCGCATTTTGGGGGGGAGATTGTATCCGAAGGTCTGCTCCAGGAGATACCCGATGCCGCCCTTGCCGCTTTGAGAGTTGACACGGATCACGTCGGCATCGTAGGTTCTGCCGATATCCTTGGGATCGATCGGAATGTACGGCACGTTCCACTCGTGAAGCTTGTTCCGTTGTCTGTATTTCATGCCCTTGGCAATCGCATCCTGATGCGATCCGGAGAAGGCGGCAAAGACCAACGCGCCTGCGTAAGGAGCTCTTTCATAAACGTGCATTCGGGTACATTTTTCGTATTTCTCCACAAGCTCGTTCATATTGGAAAGGTCGAGCTTCGGATCAACGCCGTGGGAGTACATATTCATTGCCAATGTGATGATATCCACGTTGCCCGTTCTCTCGCCGTTGCCGAAGAGCGTACCTTCCACACGGTCGGCCCCTGCCAAAAGCGCCAGCTCGGTGTCGGCTACTCCTGTGCCGCGATCGTTGTGAGGATGTAAAGAAAGGGTTACAAATTCACGGTATTTCAGGTTCTCGCTCATATACTCTACTTGGGAAGCGTAGACGTGCGGCAAGCTCATCTCCACCGTTACGGGGAGGTTTATAATCACGTTGTTGTCGGCACTCGGCTCCAATACGTCAAGCACCGCGTTGCAGACCTCCAAAGCATATTCCGGCTCGGTTCCCGTAAAGGATTCGGGAGAATACTCAAAGCGGAAGTTGCCTTCATATTCCTGCGCCAGCTTCTTGACCAGCTTCGCGCCGTCTACGGCGATCTGCTTGATCTCCTCCTTCGATTTTTTGAACACCTGCTCGCGCTGTGCCACGCTGACCGAATTGTAAAAGTGAATGATCGCGCTCGGCGCCCCCTTGCAAGCATCAAAGGTCTTGCGGATGATGTGCTCGCGGCACTGTGTCAGCACCTGTACCGTGACGTCCTTGGGGATCATGTCGTTGTCGATCAGCGTGCGAAGGAATTCGTACTCGGTCTCGCTCGCTGCGGGAAAGCCGACCTCGATCTCCTTAAAGCCAACCTCCAGAAGAGCCTTATAATATTCGAGCTTTTCTTCAAGGCTCATGGGGATGACAAGGCTTTGGTTCCCGTCTCTCATATCCACCGAGCACCACACGGGCGGTTGCTCGATGCGATCCTTTTTCACCCATTTGTTGTATGTTTGATCCACGGGGAAGTAGCCCGCGCGGTATTTGCTTGCATCCATCATAATCTTTTACTCCTTTTCTGCTACGACTTCCACCTCGACGAGTGCGCCGCGTGGAAGCTCTTTGACTGCCACGCAGCTTCTTGCGGGCTTTTCTGTAAAATACTGCGCATATACCTCGTTGAAGGCTGCGAAATCCGACATGCTTGCGAGAAAGCACACCGTTTTAACGGCACTCTGTAGGGAACTGCCTGCGGCAGCCAAAACCGCCTCGAGATTCTTGCAAACCCGATGCGTCTGCTCGGCAATACCGTTTCCTTCAAGCACTCCCGTTTCGGGATTCAGCGGAATTTGTCCGGAGGTAAAAATGAGATTGCCAACGACTACTGCCTGTGAGTAAGGGCCGATCGCCGCCGGTGCTTGATTGGTTTCAATTTTGCTCTTCATAGCTTTCACTCCTTCCCAAATTACACTAATTTGAAGCCTTCGTCACGAAGCGTTTGGGTGATCAGATTCACGTGTTCAAAATCTCTGGTTTCCATTTCAATACGGAGGAAACAGCCGTTGACGCTTTCCGTGTTGCCCTTCTCGTAGTGAACACCGGTTACGTTACCGCCGCAGTCGGCGATGATGCGCGAGATCTCCTTGAGCTGCCCGGGCTTGTCGATCAGCTCGATCAGAAGGCTTGACGAACGCCCCGATTTGAGAAGTCCGCGATCGATCACGCGGGATAGGCTCGTAACGTCGATATTACCGCCCGATACCACGGCAACCACTCGCTTGTTTTTCAAATCGAATTTGTGAAACATGATAGCGGCGACGGCGGTAGCGCCCGCGCCCTCGGCAATCATTTTTTGCTTTTCGATCAGGGCGAGGATCGCGGAGGAAACCTCATCATCGCTCACCAAGGCAATCTCATCCACGTACTCCTTGACAAGAGCGTATGTGTTTTCGCCGGGCTTTTTGACCGCGATGCCGTCTGCGATCGTGGAAACCGAGGATAGGCATTCGATCTCACCGTCTCTCACCGATTGGTACATGCTCGGCGCCCCCGCCGCCTGTACGCCGTACACCTTGACAGAGGGGCGGATCTGCTTGACCGTATATGCGATACCCGAGATCAGCCCGCCGCCACCGATCGGAACGACGATTGCGTCGATGTTGTCAAGGTCGCTCAGGATCTCAAGAGCGATCGTTCCTTGTCCCGCGATGACGTTTTCGTCGTCAAAGGGATGCACGAAGGTGTAGCCCTCGCGCTCCTTCAGCTCCAAAGCCTTCGCATAGGCATCATCATAGCAGCCTTCCACGAGGCACACGTCCGCGCCGTATCCCTTGGTGGCTTCCACCTTGGAAATCGGTGCGCTGTCGGGGAGGCAAATAAGCGACTTGATTCCGTTCTTGGTTGCCGCCAACGCCACGCCCTGCGCGTGGTTTCCTGCGGAACAGGCAATGACCCCACGCCGTTTTTCTTCCTCGGACAGCATCGCGATCTTATAGGCAGATCCTCTGACCTTAAATGATCCCGTGATCTGTAGATTTTCGGGCTTCAGATACAGCTCGCATTCGGGTGCGATTCCGTAAGCTCGCACTAACTTTGTTTCACGAACGATGCTTTTCAGAACCGTTTGCGCATTGAATACTTTGTCAAGGGATAACATCATTTTTCCGCCTTTCAACTTTGTTTTCGCGGCCTTGGGACAAAAAAGCACACCCGTCTCAAAGCCTGAATTGCTTTGAGACGGGTGTGTATAGGAATCTATAACACTCGCGGTACCACTCAAATTGCGGATATAAACACTCCGCCACCTCTTCGAGATCCAACAATCTCTATGCACTAACGTAGCATACACGGGAAACGTCTACTGGGTGTAAACCTTTCGGGCTTCCGGCTCAGAAGTGAGGGGAACGTCTGCAGTCCTTTATCGGGATCACACCATCCCCGACTCTCTGAAAATTCGTTGCAGGTTCCTTCTTCATCAACGCCTTTGAATTGCTATTTGATTTGTCACACATTTTAACACCTGAAAACGCAGATGTCAATAGCTTTTTGCAAAAGTTCATATTTTTTTCACATTTTTTTTGCTTTCTCTGCTTTGCCATTGCGGCAATCACGCGATTTTCACGCCAAAATGACGTGTCCGACTTTTTTGTGTGCGAAATTCTCAAAAAGCTCGCGGTCTATCAATCCAACGCGATCGCGTTCCCGCCGTTGATTGCTTGCCATACCTCAGCGTTAAAGATGGAGAGGAGGGAAGCGGCGTCGGCACTGTGGGCGTTGAGGAATACGGGAATTTGCTCGATGGTGACGTTCACGGTCAGCGTTTTTCCGTTGGCGTCGACCTCGTATTTCTCACCGCTGAGCAGGTCAATCCACGTGCCTGCGGGCAGGTAGACCTCGCGGGAGGAGCTGTCTGTGTTGAGGATCGGAGCCACAAGGAGCGCGTCGCCGAGCATAAATTCATCATCGACGTTATAGACGTTTTTGTCGTTCGGTGCGTGCAGGATCAGATGCCGCATCATCGGCATGCCCGTGTCGCACGCCTCTTGTGAGAGCTGGCGGATGTATGGCATCAGCTCCATGTGGATGGTCGTGTAAGCGGCAGAGATGGTCTGTGCCTGTTCGGTGAGCTCATAGAGGTGGCGGACGTCGCCGTGCGTCTGGATGACCGAGGTAAACGCCGTGTACTGGATCGAGCGGATGAAGATCTCGGATTCCATCTCCAAAGCACCGTCCTTAAAGTAGCCTCCTGCCGCAGGGTTGTAGGCGTAGCCTGCCATGTCGTAGGTCATAAAGGGAATCCCCGAAATTCCCGAGGTGAGGATCGCGGTCAGCTGTGTGCTGAGGTTTTTGACCTCACGGGCCTGGTCGCCAGCCCACATATAGGGGTTGCGCTGGGAGCCGATTCCGCCTCCGCGAGAGAGCACCACAAAGCCGTCGTCAATATTCTTAGCTGCCTTTTGCTCCAGCATGCTCTTGTAGAAGAGGGAGATGAAGTAGGTAGAGTAAGCGTGGTGAATGGTGTCGCCCTCGTCGCCAAAAACACTTCTGTTGAAGAAGTTGTATTTGATGGTCGTTCCGTTGCTATAGGTTCCTTCGTTGGGCATGACCTCGCAAAAGTCGATCTTAACGCCGTCAACGCCGAGATCGATCAGGAGACTCCACACCGAGTCCATGTACCATTCCACCGCAAGGGGATCGGTAATGTCGAGGTAACGCTGTGCGCTGGAGCCTACGTCGGGATTTCCGGCACCTTTCAATCGGGGAATGAGGTTGGTTTCTTCTCCGTTGACGAATGCCGTAAGGTAGAAGCGGTTTTGGTAGCCACTAAATCCGCTTCCGAGGTTGGCAACCGACATGTACAGCATGGTTTTGATGTTGAGCGAATCCAACCAAGCAATGATGTCCTTCAGATCCTGCAGCTTTGCGGGGGAATTGCCCAAGGAGGTCCAGGAGAATGGCTCAAGGATCACCGCCGTGGGAGTCATGCCCGCGCCGATCAGACCCTCTACGACCTCACGCACACCGTAACCGCCGGGGTTCCCGTTTTTCGTGGTGAGGATGAATTGACCGTCGAGATAGTAATATTGTCTGTTTCCCGAAGAATTAAAAAGATACTGCCCGTTTTCAAGCGTTGCGTCTTTGGCAAGCGTTGTCTTTTTGTTGTCGGCATAGAGGGATTCGTATCCCGGGATTTCCTCGAGAGAACCGTAGGTTTTTTGCTCGCCGTCCAGACTCAGGAAATCGGGAGAACGGCGGCAGATCAGAACGCCCTGTCCCCATTCCTCGGGAAGCGTCGCGTGTCCCGTAAGGTCGGTATAGGATTGCAATACGTCGGAGATGGAGCCGTCTGCATAGAAGTACATGTCCATTAAATCGTTTTGCAGCTTGACGGACCATTCGTTGGGATTCGTGTGGTCAAATGCCGCGGTCATGGTTTCGTAGCGGTTGATGAACATCCCGCCGCCGCGCGTGGTGGCAAAGAGCGGGATGGCAACGTACGTGCCCTTGCCGCCGTCTGCGTTGTAGGCATCGTAGGTGTAGAGATTCATCGAGGTGCCGCGACGGTTGACTTTATTAAATCGCTGACCGCCTCCCACAACCGCCTCGTCGGGGGTGAGATCGCCGCGCACGGTTACGCTTTTGCCATATGCGGAAATATAGGAAACGTTCATCAAAACCTCGCCGTTCTTATGATGGAAGGCGAGATCAAAGCTGTCGCCGATCTGTAGCGTGACGTAGCTGTCGATGGCTTCTGCGCGTAGCGTCACGGTGTCTTCCGTTTTGGAGACCGTGAAGGGAGCATGCGTCAGGTTGTACTCCTCACCGAGGTATTTCGATAAGGATTGCGCGGCTCCAACGTCGTTAAAGGAGGCGTATCCGCCGTCCAGAACGTCGGGATCGAGTGCCTGCAAGCGCCAGCCGTGCTCTCCGTCCAGCGTCAGGCGACATTCGGTGCCATCTTCGGTGATAAAGTAGAACTCGGTGTCGGTGTATCGCGCGTCGTTCAGCGCTGCTCCCGTTTCCAAAACGGTTGCCTCCTCGGTGGGAGTATCGTCCTCCGGGGGAGTGGTGGAATCGGTGGTATCATCGGTGGGGGAGGGAGCGGTCGTTCCGTCGGTGTCATCGGTGGGGGAGGGAGCGGTCGTTCCGTCGGTGTCATCGGTGGGGGAGGGAGCAGTCGTTCCGTCGGTGTCATTGGGGAGATCGGGAGCGGTCGTTCCTGTGGTGTTGACGGGGGAGGCGCAGGCGCACTGCAGAATGTTCAAACAGCACAAGGGGATGAGAAGGATGGATTTCAGATAATTTTTTTTCATAATCAAAGCTCCTTTTCATGTGGTTGACATCATTGTATCATTTTTTGTGTACAATTGCTATGTAAATTCTGCTTTCTTTTGTGCGCTTTTGGTTTTTTGCACAGTAAATCTTAACAAAAGTGAATGCTATGATATCATGAAGCCGTCAGGGACAGCCTTTCAAAAAAGCTTTTAGGAGAACGCATCCGAATATATCAGTGCCGAGAGGATTGCAAAAAATGCGTACCACCTCTAAAAACGGCATCGAAGCGGCTGACCAAATGCGCGTTCCTTATCGCGCTGAGGATGAGACGTGAATGAACAAGGGGGATATTACGATCATCCGTCGTCTGTAGCAGATTCTCCCTTACAACCGGCTTCTGGAGCTGCTCAGAATGGAGGAGGAGCGCTTTGCCACGATCCTGCGCGAGGAGGATTTCCTCGATCACAAGCTTAGCGATAAGCCCGATTATGATCCCGTATATTTTCGCGCGCTGACCGAAGAAGAAAAGGCGCGCACATCTTTTGGATATAAAAATATCGGACACGTCACGCGGGGGGGCTCCCAAATGACGTGTCCGATATTTTCTGTCGGTTGATTTCAAAGAATAGATTTTTACTATGCTGCGGTTACTGTCTTCTTTATCTGCGTATTCAAAATACTTGCCACGTATCACTGTTCTTTCGATATTCGGACGGAGTGATTCCAAATGCCGCCTTGAAAACCTTGCTGAAATAATATACGCTTGAAAAGCCACAGCGTGAAGCGGCTTGGGCAACCGAGCTGTTCCCCGAGGAAAGAAGGCCCTTTGCGTGCTCGATGCGGCGGAGCGTGACGTATTTGTTCGGTGTTACACCGTAGTCGCTTTGAAAGAGTGTTCTGAATCTTCGTTCTCCAAGACCGCTTTCGCAGATTGCATTTTTCAGACAACTGCTTTCTGTAAAGTGCAGATCTATATATTCCCGCGCGGTATACAAACGGCGATCCTTTGTTGAGCAGACCTTGCTTTGCGCTTTCATCAGTTCCTCACAAAATTGATAAACAAGTGAGAAGAGTGCCAGATGGTTTCCCGTTAATTCGGCGATCTCCGCTTTTTGCAGCAGGGTTATCAGTGTGCTTGTGTTGGAAACGGGAAAACAGAAGCTCTCGGTGGTGATCTCCTCATCGGTCGTGAAGTGAATTGAAAAAGATTCGCCCGGCTCGTATACCTCTACCTGATAGTCCTCTCTTTGGTTGATAAAATATGCGCAGTTTTCTGCCATTAAAAAACTTTTGTCGGCAAAATTGTGCCGCGCCGAGCCCTTGCGTTTGAGTCCGACAATGTGATCCGCACGCTTTACGGAATTCCAGTATCGCGCTCCCGAGTCGTATTTTACCACGCCGTGGATTTCCTGAATTCGAAGTGTTGTAAAGTCCATACGCGTCTCCTCCTTCTTGGGCGTAACCATTATAACATATTTCCGTGCTCTTTGTAAAGAGCGATTTCCGAATTTTGCAAAATTTCCGAAAATGACATTGACGGTAGGGGAACGGAAATGCTATGCTTATTACACTTGAAGGAAAGAGGTGCTTTTATGAATGAATCGAAATTGAGAGAAGAGCTATATGCATTTTACCTTCACGGTGACGCGGAGCGCGCAAAGGCGTTCGCAGAGCATTGCTTTCCCTTGATGGATGCACGCTTTTGCGACGGTATGAGCGTTACCGCGCAAAAGCTTTTGCAGTACGACGTGATCGTGGAGGAATTTACCCCCGTGCTGTTCAGGCACTGTCCTTACTATTACGAGACCGGCGTTCTGACCGCTCTCTCCGACGGCGCTCGCGGCGCAAAGGGACATTCCTTTACGCAGGCAAACGGATGGACGTACCAAAGAAACGCACATCTGTTTCGCGAGCAGGACGAGGCGCTATACCAATTGTGCGAGGCGCAAAAGAGCGAGCTCTTGTACTTGATCTGCGGCCCTTATAACGACGTTTCCCAGCATTTCAATTTTCATTGCAGACCGTTTTTGCAGATCGGGCTCAAGGGCGTTTATGCAAGCGCGGAGGCGGAGTTGGCGCATGCCAAAACAGAGGATGAGAAGGAGTTTTTGCATTCCGTCATGCACGGAATGCAGGCCCTTCGTCGCATGGCGGAAAAGTTTGCGCGGCGTGCAGAGGAGCTGCTGGAATCCGAAAAAGATCCTGAATGCCAACAAACGCTTTCCATGATCGCGGACACCGCCGCGCGTGTACCGTGGAATCCTCCGAAAACGCTTTACGAGGCGCTTGCCACGCTTGCGTTTTTGCGTACTGCAATCGGCTCGCTGGAGGGGGTAGGGCCCAACACCTTTGGGCGCCTTGATAAGGATCTGATCCCGTTTTACCGTGCCGATATAGAAAGCGGACGGATCACCGAGGGGGAGGCGCACGATCTGATTGCACAGTTCCTTCTGATCTGGGACTGCCACTACGACCACGATATGATGATGGTGGGATATGCCGACCATGAGCTTGAAAACACCTACGTGCTTGGCGGTTGCGATGATGACGGGCTTCCGCTTTTTAATGAGGTCACGGCGCTCTTTCTGCGCGCGACAAGCGAATATAACATCATTTTCCCGAAGATCAAATGCCGCTTTTCAAAGGATTCTCCAAAGGCGTATCTCGACCTGATCAACCGTCCCATTCTGAACGGAACCAGCTCGGTGCTTTTGCAAAATGACGATGCCACGATCCCTGCGCTGTTGCGCGCAGGACGGCCTCTTGCGGAGGCGAGGGATTATCTGATTACGGGGTGCTGGGGAATCGCGACACCGCAAGAGAAGTATGATCATGGAAGCTACCTGAACCTTCTCAAGCCGTTTGAGTTTGCGCTCCACCGTCTGACAGACCGCATGAAGCGCACCGCACTTGATCTTGAATTTTTTGACGGGAGCTCCGATTTTGAAGAATTTTACGCACGGCTCCTTCGCAACTGTGAGTGCCTTTTGGATGCCAGACTTGCGATCACGGGCAGGGGAGGGAGGATCTTTGGA
The DNA here is from genome assembly GCA_017453335.1 of Clostridia bacterium. The sequence continues at coordinate 26,810 of JAFTKI010000007.1, read as the reverse complement.
ACGGTGGATCGCTTTCCCATCTTCTCCTCGACCTTGGAGGATTGTGTCAAAAATCACGCCGATTTTACCATGGGTGGAGCAAGATACAATGATGATTATCTTCTGCTGTTCGGTTTTCCCAATCTTGTTGATTCTTTGCTCGCGGTCAAGAAACTGGTGTTTGATACAAAAAAATACACGTTAGATGCTTTTTTGTGTGCCGTCCGCGAAAATTGGGAGGGACACGAGGAAATGCGCAGAGATGCACTGCATTGTCACGGCTGGGGCGATGGAAGTGTGGAAAGCTGTTCGCTTGCCAACCGCTTCAATGACGATCTCTTTGAGATCTTTCAATCCCGCATCGGAACCTACGGCGGGAAGGTACATATGGGATATCTGACCTATACTGAGATTCGTTTCTGGGGAGAGAAAACGCTCGCAACGCCCGACGGGCGCAGAAACGGTGAATATTTTGCTCAGGGACTGTCGCCGTCACGCTTGAAACGGATTCCTGCCGTCACAAGCGTTGTGAACAGTCTGGCTACGCTGGATGCATCCAAGTTGGCGGCGAATTCAGTGGTTAATATCATTCTTCCGCGGGGCACATCTCCCGAACGCTGCGAGGGATTTTTACGCGCCGTCGCGCACTCTTCAGTGCAATCCCTACAGTTAAACTGCACCTCACGCGAGGAGCTGTTGGATGCACAGGCGCACCCCGAACGCTATCAGCATCTCATCGTTCGTGTTACGGGCTTTTCCGCAAAATTCACAAGCTTGACAAGAGAATGGCAGGATGAAATCATCACCAGAAATTTCTACACGCAATAATTTCAAAAAAGGAGAAAAATATGCTTTATCCAAGACCAAAAGAGCTTCAGCTCGGTAAAAGATGTCCGTTTGCTACTCCCATGCTTGTTTTTTGCGCCGATGCGCCAAGCAAGCGCGCGCTGTTCCCACTTCATGAAATGCTTCCCGAAATGGAGTGCGTTTCCGTCGATGAGCGTTGTAAGGCAACCGTTGTCCTGTCCGTGGTTCCGGGGATTTTTGAACGCGCGGAAATGTACGAGCTGAGCGTTCGGGAGGGTGCGGTGTGCGTTCGTGCCAAGGATTATCGCGGCTTGATTAACGCGTTGGCAACGCTTACGCAGCTACTGCAATACGAAAACGGCGTATTCACGGTTCCCGATGCTGAGATTTCAGATTATCCCGATGCTGCCTTCCGTTCTCTCATGACAGATCCGCACAGTAAGGCTTCGCCGATGGACGAGGTGCGCGCGCAGATCCTTTCCATGGCAAAGGCAAAGATGAACAAGCTTCATATGCATCTTTTTGATAACCGAGGATTGGCTTATGAATCCAACTTAAAGGTTCCGCTCACCCCCGACGGTGTGTATTCCAAGGCGGAACTCCGTGAGATTGTGTGGTATGCAGCTCAATTCGGCATTGACGTGATCCCCGAAATCGACATTCCCGCTCACAATTTTGCATTGACCGATATGTATCCGAATTTCAAATGCAAAGTCAAGGGTGAAAACGGAGAATACATAGATGCCAGCGGCTGGAATATGTGCCTTGGCAATGAGGAATGTTATACGCTGATCGATGCTTTGCTTGCAGAGGTCGCAGAAATTTTCCCTTATGAATACATTCATATTGGAACGGACGAATTGGATATGCGCGATCTTGTGAATCGTTCCCCGCTCCTGATCTCGCATAGCGAGGAATGTGAGATATGCAATGGCTTTTTTGCTCCCAAGGGGCTGTTTACACTGACTGACCGTTTTTACTGGTTCGTCAACCGCGTTTATTCTACTGTGACGTCTCTTGGAAAGCGGTTGATGCTGTGGAATGACAGCATCGATATTTCCAAAGCGCCTCCGATTCCGCGTGATATTTTGATTGAATTCTGGCGTGTTGCGGCAGAGCAAAGAGGCCCTGTGGAGGGCTGCTCCATGCAGCGTTTTCTTGACGAGGGGTTTGAGGTGGTCAACGCCGATTTCCCAAACACGTACGTTGAAGAATATATGGAGTGGAGCCGATTGAAAAAATGGGATTTCCGAAAAGATCCTGCAGATGCGTTCGAGCGTCCCTATCAAGTGACGGGCGGTGAGATGTGCGCGTGGGGAGGAAGCAAGTGTCCGCATTTACTCTACGCACTGTATTTTGCCCTTCCCGCGTTTGGTGACCGTCTTTGGAATAGCGGCACTCCCATCCCCGACGATAAGGATGCTACCGTCGGCTTGACACGTGCCGCTCTTGGAATGGATACGCCGAATGGGTTCGATATCTTTGCATATATGAAGGACGTGCCTCTCGGAACTGCACGTTTTTGGAAAGGAAACCCGTTCTGCGAGGGTGCAGACCTGCAGGCGCTCCAACAGATCCTTGCGGGGCTGAAGCATCAAAGCAAGGATGTGGAGTATTTAACGAAAGAATTGCTGCGCCTGTGCAAGCAGGTGGAAAACATTTCTTTGGGCATTGAGCAGGAGGGCGAACTCGCGCAAAAGGGAATCGACGCCTGATGTGTTAGCAATCATTGCATTGAAAAAAATAATAGCGTAATTATGAACAAAACAGATTTTCTTTCAAAAGGAGAGCATATATTATGAATTTTGCATTCAAACAAGCCGACGTACTGTTGGACGGTATCAACCTGCTTGCAGAGGATCTTGATATTACGCTCGTCGATGATCACGCAGACATCGTCGTGTCGGTCGAAGAAAGCGAAAAGGATATTCTTTCGGTCATGCTTGACGGTCGGTGTGCGCGTATTGTTTACGGTGGTGGAAAAGCAAGATTTTTTCGCGGCCTTGCATTTTTGGTTGATGCGGTAAAGCGCGGCGAAAAAACGTATGCGCTTTCCGAAACCCCTATATTCAAGCTCAATGGTGCTATGGCATCTACGGGAGGTGCTGTCATGAAGGTCAGTACCGTGAAAATGATGCTTCGGAAAATGGCACTGATGGGTCTCAATATGTATATGCTTTATACTGAGGATACTTATGAAATAGAGGGCAGACCTTATTTCGGACATATGCGTGGAAGATATACGAAGGAAGAGATTCGAGAGATTGATACTTATGCGCTCGCACTTGGCATTGAGCTGATCCCCTGTATTCAGGTGCTCGGTCATCTGGCGTCTCATCTGAAATGGGATGCGGCCGCGCCTTACACGGATACGAACAGTGTGATGCTCGTGGGAGCAGACGAAACGTATCGGTTGATCGGGGACATGTTCAAAACCGTGAAGGAGTGCTTTACAACAAAAAGAGTCCACGTGGGGATGGACGAGACCAAGGACGTCGGGCTTGGAAAGTACCTGAAGCTGAACGGATACAGACCCCAGGAGGATATTTACTTCGAGCATCTCAGCCGTGTTATCAAAATGGCAGAGGCGGAGGGACTTGAGCCTATGATGTGGAGTGATATGTTCTTCCGTTTGGCGGGAAAAGATCTTCCGCATTTGAACGACTACGACATGCGCGTCGAGTTCACCGATGAGATCAAGGCGAAGATTCCGAAGGGGATCCAGCAGGTGTTCTGGGATTACTATCAGGAGGACGAGGAATATTACAGAGTCAATCTAAAAAAGCATCACGACCTGTTCGGCAAGAAGGATACGCTTTTTGCAGGTGGAATCTGGCTGTGGAGCGGCTGCGGCCCTCTCTTTGAAAGATCCGTCAGATTTTCGATACCGGCGTTGAATGTTTGTCGGGAGATGGGGGTCAAAGAGATCATCGCAACGATCTGGGGAGGCGGAGAAACCGATCTGATCCTGTCTCTTGCGGGACTTGCATGGTATGCGGATTACGATTACAAGGGCGGCTTTGAACTTGACAGTGCAAAAGAGTGCTTCAGAGTAGCCTGCAATGCCGATTATGACGATATTATGAAAACAGAGCTGTGCCAGCATCCGAACGGAGATCTGATGAGCTTGTCGCGGGCGCTCTTGCATAATGATCCTCTCATTGGTCTTGTTGATAAGCATATCAGAGACCTCGATACGGTTACGTATTATAAAAACGCATATGAAAAGATGCTGTCTCATGGACCTCTCGGTATTTTTGCCGAAGCATACGATGTCACGCTGAAGCTGACGTCGCTCTTGGAGAACAAAGCAAACTTTGGTGTAAGATTGAAAGCGGCATACGATGGCGGAAACAAGGAAGCACTCCTGCCGTTCGTGACCGAATGCGACGTTATCATCGAGAAAATGAGAGCATTCAGAGAGGCACATTACAAGACGTGGATGCTTCATAACAAGCCGTTTGGTTGGGAAGTCAGGGATATCCATTACGGTGCTACAATCGCAAGATTTGAAACGGCGAAGAAGCGCATCTCGGCTTATATTGCAGGCGAGATCGATGCCATCGAGGAACTTGCGGAGGAAAGACTGTATCTGATCGACACTCCGAACGAGGACGACCGTTTTGGCGAAATGTTCCTTTGGATGCAATATTCGAAATATGCAACGGCCGTTAACTTGTTCTAAAAAACGCGTTTGATATCAAAAATATCGGACACATCAAAAGGGAATTTCTCCCAAATGATGTGTCCGACTTTTTTTTGTTAAATTTTCGCGATAACCTTTTTACAATGCTTTGTTGAAGTTCAGAAAACCTCAAAAAGCCTTATGTCGCAAGGATTATTGGCTTACTTCCTCGGTAACAGAAACCGCAACATGTCATCAAAACATCCTGACGGTTGTTGTGGGTGCCGAATGAGCGTCTGATGCCGAAGAAACATCTTTTCGGATCACTGATTGATCGTCCATTCCATCCTTTATTCACACCTTTGTACAATGTAGACGAACTTTGTCCACGAATACGATACGGTCTTCGTTTTGGTTACATTATGCCACAAAAAAGTTACTTAATGCATTTGCCTTTTTGAAAAAATTCGTGTATGATATAGGAACCAAACAAACGATGAAAGGAATTTTACCAAATGAGGCTTACGTTTGTCGGAACCAGCCACGGCATTCCTCAAAAGGATCGCTTTTGCTCTTGCTATATGATCGAGTCGGGAAATGGTGTATATTTTGTGGATGCGGGCACGTCGTTTTCGGATGCAATGCGAGACTACGGGGTGGATGCCTCCGGGCTTCGTGCCGTGTTTACCACGCATCCCCACAGTGATCATACGGGTGGGATCGTTGCGGGTATTTCCACGCTTGCTTGGCGCATGCCCGATCTCAAATTCAAAATTTTTTTCACCACGCAGGAGATGATTGACGCATACCGACAGTATCTTGCCGCTACCTTTTATTGCCCGAACGGGGAGGATCCCGCACCGAACGTCGACTTTTGCTTGGCATGGTGCAGTGAGGTCTTTCGCGACGAGAACGTCAGCGTCACCTATCATCCAACGGCACATCTGAAGAATGTGGGACTGCCGTCCTACGGAATCCTTGTCAAGGAGCTCTCCACGGGCGCATCCGTACTGTTTTCGGGGGATTTGTCCTATGAATTGCGGGAGAACGACTATCCCGCAGAAGCGGCAGAGCCGCATGATCTGTTCGTGTGCGAAATGGCGCACTTTTTCCCACGACATATAGAAGGGTATCTTGCCACATCAGCGGTAAAAAGCCTTGCGATCACCCATCTGTGGCCCGCCAAGGAGAAGCTTCCCTTGATCCGTGATATGGCAACGCGTCTTGCTTACCCCGTTTGGATAGCAAAGGACGGAGACGTTGTAAGCATTGAGCGAGGGGAGGTCAAGCTGCTATGAAGATTACTTTGATGGGCGCTGGCGGTTGCGTTGAACGCGCGGGCAGCAAATTTGTGGCATCGATGGTCGAGTGCGGCGACGCGATTTATTTCATCGACGGGGGCTGCTCCCTCGCTGATGGACTTTTGCGCCTTGACAAAGATCCGACGCGCGTACGCGCGGTGTTTGTGACGCATTATCACGGGGATCACACGGCGGGTATTTTTCCCTTCGCTGACCTTGTTAATTGGGCATGGCGGGATTGCAAGCTGAAGCTGATCTTCCCAACGCGCGAGCTGATCGCGGCGACCGAACGGATGATTTTGGCAAGTCTTTCCTACGGTGGAAAAATTGACCGTGAGCGCCTGAATTTTGTTCTTGCCGCCGCGGGCAGAGTGTATGAGGACGAGCATATTTTTGTCGATTATATTCCAACCAAGCACTTTCCAAACGGGGGAGCGCCCTCGTATGCGATTCTTGTGACGGAGCGCGCAAGCGGTAAACGGGTGCTTTTTTCGGGCGATCTTTCGCACGGTCTTGTCGCACAGGATCTGCCGCGAGAGGCGTTGCGGGAATGTGCATTGTTTGTATGTGAGCTGTATCACTTTGGAGTCAAGGAGCTGGCGCCGTATCTGGATGGCTTTGACGGTACCCTCTGTATTCATCATTTGTTTGAGCGCGACGAGCACCGTGACGAGCTTGTTTCGGCGCTTGAGGCGTACGTTCCGCGTGTGATCGCGCCCGAAAACGGCGGTGTCATTGAAATTTAATGGAACGGCGTCGGGATTTCCAATCGCAGAAGAGCCGCCCGCATCGGCGGGCGGTGCGGTCTATTTCCCCGATGGAAATGCGAGAGGATATTTTCACGTTTTGCATGATATTCTCGCGCTTTGCGGCGAGAGCATGCGAAATATATTGATCTTGGAAGGATGAGGACATGAACAAAAAACAATTTTTAGGTGTTGCGTACTACCCCGAGGCATGGGCGCGCGAGCAGATCGCGGAGGATCTGGATCAAATGCTGGAGCATGGCATTTCCTGCGTACGTGTCGCGGAATTCGCATGGAAAACGATGGAGCCCGCGGAGGGACGCTTTGATTTTTCGCTCTTCCGCGAGGTTGTAGATGCCTGCCGCGAGCGGGGCATCATGGTCATCATGGGTACTCCCGGCGCAACGCCCCCTCTTTGGTTGAGTGAAAAATATCCCGATATCTACGGCCTGCGCGCGGACAATAAGCCTCGCTGGCACGGAGCACGTCAGGATTGCTGTTATAATCACACCGAATATCTTCGCCTTGCCACCCGTATAACCGAAAAGATGGCAGAGGAGTTTGGCAAGGACGAAAACGTCATCGGCTGGCAGATCGACAACGAGATCTCCTCGGCAAAGGACGGCTTCTTCTGCGTGTGCGATAAGTGCGTCACGGCGTATCGCGGTTGGCTGAGCCGACGCTTTGGCGGCGACGTGGAGCGTTATAACCGCGAGGTGGGCACGGGCGTGTTCTCATCACGCATCGAGTCCTTTGAGCAGATCTACCGCCCGTACGATCAATGGACGCATCCCGCCGTCAAGGCACTCTGGCGCGAATTCCAGAGAGATTGCTCCACGCGTTACGTGCAGATGCAGTACGACGCTATCAAAAAGTATACGAACCAACCCGTCGGCACCGATATGATGCCGTTTTTCCGGGAACTCTCTTATGAGGATATGTCAGAACGGATGGACATCATGCAGTTCAATCAGTATGCGCGCGACAATCTCTATAATAAGCAGGTCTTTTGGAGCAATCTGTGGTACAATGCCAAAAAGAAGCCCTATTGGCTGACCGAGACCTCCTGCTGCTGGAACGGCAGTGAGACCTCGAAATATATGAGACACCCCGGCTTTGTTGAGATGAACGGCTGGATGCACATTGCAAGCGGCGCGGCAAGCATCAACTATTGGCTCTGGAGAACGCACTACGCAGGACATGAATTGATGCACGGCTCGGTCATCGAATCCAACGGCAGAGCGCGCCACATCAAGGGCGAGGTGCAAAAGCTTTCACGCGACATGGACGCCTGCGCGGAGCTGATCAACGACACCGCTCCCGTATGCAACGGACTCTACGTCATGACCTCCACGGAGTCCGACTCGACCCTTGAGATGCAACCGATGTATAACGGCTTCCGCTACGTCGACACCGTTACGGACGAGTTTTTGGCACTCTCCAACGCGCGCCTCTCTCCCGCAGCGATCCCCGCCAACGGTGATTTTACCGATGGGCGCGTGCTTTATACCGCACACGTTACGAGCCTTGCGTATTACGACCTGTCGAAGCGCATTCTGGATTGGGTGCGCGAGGGCGGCGTGTGGGTCGCATCTGCTCTGACCGACATCCGCACGGGGAACGGCGCAAAGTTCATCAAACGCGCGACGGGAAGCCTTGAGGATGCCGCCGACGTGACGATCGATTATACCATCCCCGCTTACGCGCCCGAGGCTAAGGACGCGCCTCCCGTTAAGGTCGCGGGAATTGACGGAACGGATCTTGAGACCATGCCGTATCTGTTTGACACCCTGATCGCGGGCGAGAACGCGGAGGTGCTTGCAAGTTACACCGTGGGAGATTACCTCGAAGGACGCGCGGCGATCACGTCCACGCCTTACGGCAAGGGCAGGATCGTGGTGCTGGGCTTTATCCCGACGCCCGAGAGCCTTGCGAAGATCGTCAAGGACGTATGCGCCGAGGTTGGAATTCTTCCCTTTGTTGAGGCGAGCGAGAACATGACTGTAATCGAGAGACGTGGCGCGTTTGACGCGATGATCGCCGTTGAGCGCGAGTATGAGATGGGAAGCATGACCGCTCCTTACGACTGCACCGACCTCATAGACGGTACTGCCTACCGTTGCGGCGAGCGCATCGCGGTCGGCAAATACGGCGTCAAGGTGCTCAAGAGGGCTTAGCCTAAATGGGTTCGGACTGAGCATGGCGAACAGCTCTTGGCTGGCGGGAATTGCGCCCCCTTGGATTTCACGAAGGATGTGCGCCTTGTATTACAAGTGCTGTTTTTGATTGCTTTGCCGACGGAACAAGCGATCGAGAACAATAAAGTATTGCCGATTAAGTGCTGATCTACCGAGCCAAGCTCATACGGAACATTCTTCCAGCCCCAACCGCCGAAAATTCCGGAGTATCCGCATCCACAGATGGTGTTGTGCATAATCTCCGAGCCGTCGGAGATGCCGAGGAATATGACGGCGGCGTTCGGATAATCATAGGCGATATGCTCAAAATAGTTATTGACCACCGAAATCGCATAGCTTTGATTTTCGGCTTTTTCCCGCATCGGTGTGGGTTGCTTCCTTTTGGAGATCCCAAAGCCGTGAAAAACGCACAGAAAAGAGGATATAAACAATGCTCTCAAATATACAACACACTTTTGCAGCATCCTTTATAACAGCACCCGATGACTATCTCTCAAGTCTCGAAAAAGAGGAATATCACTATCTGACGGAGTTTAAGGACAGCTTTTGGATATGGCCAACGGCAAACGTAAGAGGTCATCTCACCCGTGCGTTCAAGCTTGATTTCAAGCCCGACCAAGCGTACCTTGAATTTATTTACGATAATAAGTTTGATTTGTACCTCAACGGAGAGGAGTTCACCTCTGAGAAATATGGCAATATGTATAGGATTATTTCCTATGATGCAGCTCAATTTCTTAACACAGGTATCAATCGAATAGCACTCAGGCTTTATCAGACGAATTCGTATCTTTCATTCAGCTCTGCCGTTCGCGGAGGCATCAGGGTCACGGGTGGAGGTAAGGAGCTGACCGTTGTAACGGACTCATCCTTCAAGGCGTGGCTGGTATGCGGCTTCTATGAGCAGAACGAGCCCGAGGGCTGGTATCTCATGGATAAATTGAATGACTCGATATGGCTCGGATGCAATAAGTTGCACCCGAAGTATCTGCGTCGCTCCTGCATATTTAAAAAGCGCTTCGTTTGCAACAAAGAGATAAAAAATGCAACTCTCTTTGCTACCGCAGACGGACTTTACGAGCCTATGATCAACGGCAGAGTCTTTGATGCCGCGAGATTTCTTCCCGGCTCGAAGGACAAGGTGAAGGAATATCAGGCGTTCGACGTAACGGGCGAGCTTAAGCTCGGCGAAAACGAGCTTTGTTTCACGCTCGGCAACGGATGGCTCAACAGTAATTCGTGGGGCTGGCTCTTCGATAAAAAACCCGCTCTGCTCGCTGAGCTTATCATTGAGTATTACGACGGCTCGACCGAGATTGTAAAGAGTGACGAGAGCTTCACCGTCTATCGATCTCCGCTTCTTGAAAACGATCTCCAGTTCGGTGAACGGTACGATGCGAGGTTAGAAGAGCTGCCAAAGGTCTGCGCAACGGCGGCCGCTTGCGAGAAAAAGGTAACGCTCGTACCTCAGGACTATCCCCCGATACGCGTGACCAAGCTTGAGAAGTGCAGAAAGCTGAGCTTGCTCTCGGAGGGTGTTTATCTCTATGATTTCGGAACGAACGGTGCCGGGCGTGTTAAATTAACGCTCAAAAACACCAAGCGCGGAGAGGTCATAAGGATACGCTATGCGGAATTCATAAAAAAAGATGGCAGACCCCACCTCGGTCCCTATCAGGAAACATACTTCCAGGATGATACTAAAGAAGGCGGCGTCGCAGAATACGCCGCAAAGAACCTTGACGTTTATATATGCCGCGGAGACGCAGAGGAGACGTATATTCCTCGCTTTACCTTCACGGGCTTCAGATTTATTTATATTGAGGGCTACTCGGGTGAATACACCCAAGACACAGTCGAGCGCGCCATAATGCATAACGATCTTGCAGAGATCGGCGATATTGATACAGATAACGAGGATATCGCTGTAATCTGGGACACTATAAAGAGAACGTACCGTTCGAACATATTCACAGGTCCGATAGATTGCCCGACAAGAGAAAAGAATTTCTGGAACGGAGATACCCAGGCATTCTCCACCACGGCGTGCTGGTATATGGATAATAAGGACTTTCTCTCCTCCTGGAGCCATACGGGCAGAAAGCTTGAGTACGGAATTTACGGATACGAGGACGAGGAATACATCCTGCCACTCGTTCTCTATAAATTCTACGGTGATCCTGATGTCATTCGCGTGAAGTACCCCATCGTAAAGGCTCTTATAGAAAAGCGAGTGGCAACCATAGCCGAGGGAGAGATCTTCCCCGATAAAAAATACGCAAAATACTGCGACTGGAAATCCATAATCAATATCTCCCCCGATTTCCACACCGCTATGTATTATACTTATATGTACAGATGTGCCGCGCATATGGCGAAAATTCTCGGCATTCACGATGACGAGGCACAATACATTGAAACCTTCAAAAGCCTCAAGGCGGAATTCAACAGGCGTTACTATCTTGACGGAGAAAAACGCTACGTGGAGGAGTCCCAGAGCGGTCAGGTGCTTCCTATAGCATTGGGGCTTGCGCCCGAAAATGATATTCCCGAGATTGTAAGAGCTTTACACGGGTACGTCCTTGACGCGGATTATCATATGACCACGGGATTTATGGGAAGCGAGCATATCCTCGGAATTCTCAGCGACTACGGATACGGAGACGATGCCATCAAGCTTATCCTGCAAAGGACGTATCCCTCGCTTCTGAATCTGATCGGTACGGGTGCTACCACTATGACGGAGAATTGGGAAGGACAGGTAGAGTACGACGATATAAGAGCATATGACAGTATGAATCACTTCGCCTTCGGCGTGCCGGGACGGTGGATATTCGAATGCCTCGGCGGCATTAGAATACTCAAAGCCGGATTTGAAAGAATTCTTCTTTCGCCCACACCTTATAAGGAGATAGGAAGACTCCGTGCAACACATAAATCTCCTATGGGGCTTATAGAAACCGAAATATCGTATAATGCGAATGATGATACGTTCACCTATTCATACGTTATCCCCCACGGTATCGAGGCATTTATTCGCCTTCCGGGAACAGAGCAAAGACGTCTTTCCAACGAGCGCGGCAGTATAACATTTACAGCATAAGTCAAAAGCTTGACCAACGTGCCGTTTGCAAGTCTTAGGACTGCGTCAATCTAACACGCATAGCAGAGCTTATGAATATATCACAATAGAAAAAGCGGCAGCTTTTTACCGAAATGGTATCGAGCTGTCGCTTTCCTTTTTTATTATTGATTTTCAGAGAAATGAGTTTTACAAAGCTCCTATGAAGCCTTGCAAATCTCAAAAAGCCTTGCACCGTAACACCTTTTTGCGATATAATCCTTGCAAAATCCTTTTCGCTGAGCACATCGTTTGAGAGTTTGCTGAATGCATTATATCGCGTTTTGACGTGTGCGCGAACGGGCTTTTGGAAAAGTTCAAAGGCTGTTTGCGTTTGGTTGTAGGCTGCGAAATTGATTCGTTTGGTTAACCGAAAAAGATGCTCTGCCATTTTCAAAAGGCATCTCCCGGGTACGATTTTTTTTGGGGGGTGCAAAAATCGGACATGCTATTGAAAAAAGCAAGAAAAGGATGTATAATAAAGACGGCTGGAAAGTGAGGTGAGGAGATGGAAATTCAATGGAATGCCGACGTTATCAATCGGTGTACGATTTCCCGTGCGCAGCTTTCGGGGGATGCTTTTTCGGTGCAGTGGATCTCGGCAAACGAGGCAAAAAATCGGGATACGTTAAATTTCAGACGCCACCAACATTCTTTTTTTGAAATACACTTTATCTTAAAGGGAAACATTGTGTACGACATCAGGGATCGGCTTGTAACGGTGCAGGATGGAGAATTTGTCACGATCTCTCCCTTCTGCCCACATCGCGTGGTCAGCTGCAGCGCGGAATTTGAAAAGCTGACGCTTGCGGTGGAATGCGGATCGGATAAAATTTCTGCGGGATTGACTGCCGCAGAATATCAGGTTCTCCCAATCGGCAAAGAAATGATGCTCCAATTGGGATTGGTCTTCTATTATGCCGGCAAAATGTGTGAAAATCGGGATTTTTTGATCAAACACACCTTGCATGCCTTGGTTTATCACGTGATTTCGTTTCGGATGCCGACATCGGGGCATCGTGAGGAGAGGTATGACGATCGGGTTCTCAAGGCCAAAAAATACGTGGAGGACAACTATGACATCCTTTTCACGTGCGAGGTGGTTGCCGCTTACTGCCACATCAGCGCCAAGCAGTTGGGAAGACTTTTCCAAAAGTACGAGGGGATGGGGCTGCTGGAGTTCATTCACCGAACAAAGCTGGAGCAGTGTAAAAAGATGCTTCTTGAAACCGATTACACGCAGCATCGGCTCGCGCAAATGCTTGGCTTTTCCGGTGCGGATTATTTTAATAAGTTTTTCGTTCACAAAACCGGCATGACACCGATGCAATTTCGTGATACGGAGTGCGCGCAAAGATAGGACAACATTTTTTGCCAATATCGGACATACTATTGTGTTCATACCCGGCTCCTGCTATAATGATTTTATCATTATGACACAAAGGAGTAGGGTATGAATTTTTTGGTTATGACAGATATTGAGGGCGTTACGGGTGTTACCACCTTTGCCCAAGCCGAGAGAACGCAGTTCGGAAAGGATATGCTGATGAACGATCTCAAGGCTGTTTTGGAAGGGATCCGCGAGGCGGGCGGCGAGGCGGTGGTGTATGATATGCACACCGATGGCAGAAACGTAGACGTGACGCAGATCGACGAGCCCGTGGTCATGGGAAAGCCGATCCGCGGTGATCTTTGGCGCGGTGTGGGCGGCAGGAACGTTGATGGACTCTACATGGTGGGACTTCACACCATGCAGCACGTCAAAAACGCTCTTCTGGCACACAGCTATCTGCGCGAATACGATACGATCCATCTCAACGGAATCCTCGTTGGTGAGATCGGCATGGAGGCAGCACTCGCCGCAGAGCAAGGGGTACCGCTCAAATTCGTCTCGGGCGACGACCTCGGCTGCCGCGAGGCAGAGGAGCTGGGCACGGGTATTGTCACCTGTCCCGTAAAAACCTCGCTGACCGCAGATACCGCAATTTGTCTCTCGCCCGTCGAAAGTGCAAAGCTTCTTCGTAACAAGGCGCGCGAGGCGGCGCTTGCCGATATCAAACCGTTTACGGTCAAAGCGCCTTACGAGATCCGTATTCAATTTTCGGATTGCCCTTATCTTTACAAGATGCGCGAGCTGCACCCTGAGATCTTTGAGGACGAGAACACCGTCGTGATGCGCGGTGAGCGTCTGCTTCCCACGTGGTCGCAGTATTTGCTTTATGAAAAGGAGATGGTGGCGGCATGTCGGTAATGTTAGGTATCAATCATCAATTTCTGTATCCTGAAGCCATGACGGATGCGCAGGCACACACCGAAACGCTGAAAAAGCTTGCGGCAAACACCTTGACCGATGCCTTGGACTGCTGGCTCTGGCGCGGCGAACGTGCAAGGGAGGAAATCAAGCTCCTGCGTGAGAGTGGAAAGGTCATCAACTACAACGTGGGAGACCGTTTTGGCGAGGTGCCATCCTTTCCCGCGTCTCCCGATAAAGCAGAGCGCGACCGCGCTTACAATCTTTTGATGCGCGAGATCGGCTATGCGCTTGACGTAGGCTCCAAAAAGATCGTTTTCGCCTTGGGCCCCGATCTCCCATCCGACCGCAAAGCCGCAAAGGAACGCGTGTTGGAGCTGACCTTGCGCGTCGCTTCCCAGCTTCCCGACGACGTTTGCCTTTCGCTTGAACCCACCGACCGCGACATTGATAAAAAGTTTTTGTTCGGCCCCGTGGACGAAACCGTGGAATTTATCAACCTTGTAAAAGAAAACGGATTTTCGCGCATCGGGCTTCTCTTGGACATGTGCCACGTGCCGATCATGCACGAAACGCTTGAGAGTGCCTTGGAAAAATCCAAGAGCGTGCTGAACCACATTCACCTTGGCAACGGCGTGATGAACCCCGAAAGCCCTTTTTACGGCGACAGGCACACCGCGTGGAATCACCCCGACGGGCTCTACACGGAAACAGACGGTATTCGATTTATTCGTATGCTGAAAGAAATCGGCTATCCCGATCGCTCCGACGCGACCGTTTCCTTTGAAATGCGTCCTTACGAAGGACGCTCCCCGGAGGAAAGCCTTGCACGATTTGTCGAGGTCTGGAAATCCGCTTTTGAGGGAAACTAATATGAATCCAACCATTCCTTTCCGCAATCTTTACAGCAACGACACCACCAATCTGGATACCTGCGTATCTCCCTACCACAAGCGCGGAGGATATGCGGGACGCGAGGAGCTGCGTGCAAGCGTGCGCGAGGTGCAAGGCCTTGCCGACGTGCACCTGATTCAGCTCGCTCACGGGCACGTACCGTGGTATAAAAGCAGACTGTACCCTTACTCCGAGCACAAGGCGTGGTGGAAGGAGTACTTTGGTGTAACCGACGAACAGCTAAACAGACTGGGCGGCGGTTGTCGCTACGTACACGAAGGCGGTGATTATCTTGCAGATTTTATTGAGGCGTGTCGCGACTTTGGGCAAGCCCCCTTCGTGTCCCTTCGCGTCAATGACGAGCATCACGTAGAAAACATCGACCTCCGTGGGCACGTGCGCGGGTATCACAGCATCAGCAGTTTCGTTGCCGAAAACCGTGACAAAATGCTCGGCACGGATCTTTCGCGTTGGGAGGATCGCGCACTCAATTGGATCTACCCCGAAATTCCCGCGCACATGCTGTCTCTCGTCACCGAGCAATGCGAGGATTACGATCTTGACGGCTATGAGTTGGATTTTCAACGCCACCCGAATCTGTTCAACGTCAAGGAAACCACCTTCGAGGAACGGCAAGCGGTGGTGGAAAAGTTCATCTCCGACGTGCGTGCCGTGCTTGACCGTACTGCAAAAAACGGGCGGCATCGCTATCTTTGCGTGCGCGTTCCCTGTAACTTGAAATTATGGAACGAGCTGGGGCTTTGCCCCGAGCGTTTGAAGGCGCTGGGCGTGGAAATGGTCAACGTCTCGCCTTTCTTCTACTGTGATCAATGGGTGGAACGCGAGGCGTTCGTTCAAAGAATGTCGGACCTTGCCGTTTATTTTGAAATTTGCCACACCACGGCACAAGGCAAGACCCTCATCAAAACAGGCTATGACGATTTCACGTTCCGACGTGTAACACCAAACGAAATCTATTCCACCGCACACTTAGCATACACCGCAGGTGCGCAGGGGATCTCCTTCTTTAATTTTCACTACTACCGCGAGCATGGGTGCGAGGGGCGCGGCCCCTTCAACGAGCCGCCCTTCCATGCCGTCGGTAACGTGCGCGACCGTGATTTTGTGGCACGTGCACCGCAACATTTCTTTATTGCAAAGGCATGGGACAAAAATTCACAGCTTGAAAAAGCATTCACGCCCGATAAAAAACACGATTTGGAAATGTATTTAGCAGAGCCGACGGGTGGCTGGCAAAGTGATTTTCGTTTACGCGTAACGGCGTGTGAGCCATTGGGGGATAGCATCGTTGAAATATTCTTCAACGGCGTCAAAGCAACCCCCGTGTCGGATATTTCCGAACCATACCCCGAGGATAACGACTATCCACCCATGCACGGAGACGAGACCACCTGCTGCGCATACCGCGTGCCCTTGTCTGCCGTCCAAAACGGTAAAAACCGCTTAACGCTGCGCCTGTGCGGTTCTCCTGTCAAATTCAATTACATTGACATTTTTCCGTGGGAATTTTAATTTTAAGAAACGAGGTACAATAGCATGAAATATCAGATCGAAGCCAAGCCCTACGGCTCTTATGACGTCGTTGTTTGCGGTGGCGGAACCGCCGGCTGCTTTGCGGCGATTGCCGCCGCGCGCGAGGGAGCTAAAACGCTCTTAGTCGAGCGAACCTTTACCGTTGGCGGGATGCTGACCGTGGGCGAGGCAGGCATTACCAAGTTTTCCGAGCATTGCCGTGACGTTGATAAGTACAAAAACGAGGTGTTGGACGAGCTGGGGCGTAGCCCCGAAAAGGTGCAGGTTGTCAGAGGGCTGTCGCACGAATACGTCAAGCGCATGATCGATGGCGGAACGGCACTCGGCACGCACGGCGAGGCGGGTAGCTACGTATTCACCGACAAGGCAGAGGCGCAGTGGGTGCTGATGCAGATGCTGAAGGAGAGTGGGGTCGAGGTGCTTTACGATACCCGCGTGGTATTGGTCAACAAAAAAGAAGATACCGTCACGGGCGTGGTGGTTTGCAACAAGGAGGGCTTTTGCGAGATCGGCGCGCGCGTGGTGATCGATGCCACGGGTGACGCGGACGTTGCGGCTTTGGCGGGCGTTCCCTTCTATGCGGGTGCAACCGAGGAGGAGGTTGCCGCAGGCTTTGCCGCATTCGCAGGAGAGATGCAGCACTTTGGCACGATGTACCGCGTACGCAACGTGGATTACGCGCGCCTGTTCGACTATTTGAAAGTCAACCCCGAGCGTTATCACCAACACGAATTTGGTGTGATGTCCTATGAAAATGCACGTGAGAACTACGAGGCGGGTGAGATGTGCGTGTTCCGCATACGCCTTGGGGAATACAACTCCTTTCCAGGGAGTCTTGGGCTGGTTCAGGTCTACAATCTGCCCGAAAAGGACGAAGCCATCCTGCTGGGGCCGGGTTGCGGCACGGGTAGCGACGACTCCAACGGGTTGGACGCGCGTATTCTCAGCAACGCACAGTATACGCTTCAAAACGGAGCGCGCCGCTTGACGGAGATCCTGCGTGCGTGGATCCCCGGGTTTGAAAACGTACGCATCACCTATATCCCCGACGTGGGTGTGCGGGAAACGCGCCACATTGCAGGCGAATATCGCCTCACAGTCATCGACGTGCTCTCGGGCAAGGATTTCGAGGACTCCATTGCCTGCGGCGGACATCCTCTTGACATTCATCCCCTTCCCAAGGAGGTTGAAAACGTGGATCTCAACCACTGGAGATTTCATATCCCTTACCGCGTGATGCTCCCCCTGAACGTGGAAAACCTGCTTGTTGCGGGCCGTCCCATTTCCGCAGAGCGCGGAGCGTCGGGTGCGACACGTCCCACTGCACAGTGCATGGCGCTCGGTGAGGCTGCGGGTGTTGCGGCAGCAATGGCGGTCAAGGAACATAAAACGCCCAAAACGATCGACGTGCAGGCGTTGCGCGCACGTCTTGTCGAAAATGGCGCGATCATTTGACGCTATGGACAGAGTACAACGGATATGAAAGAACGAAAAGGCATCGCCGTGGCGGGAACGCTTCTCGTGGATAAGCTTTACGAGATTGACGCGTATCCCGCGGCGGGCGAATTGACAAAAATCAAAAGCGTTTCCCTGTCGGTGGGGGGATTGGTTGCCAACAACGGCATTGATCTGCGGCGCATCGATCCCGAGATTCCCGTCCTTGCCATTGGCAGGGTGGGACAGGACACCGAGGGCGATTTTGCCAAAGGGGTATATCCAAGGCACGACGGGGGCGGGGGATGCGTTCTGTTCGGGCGCGCTCGTGGGCATTTACTACGGTAAAGCCGACGAAGAAATTTTAAATATTGCCCGTATGGCTGCGGCGGCATCCCTCAGAACAGTGGACGCCACGAGCGGGCTTTGCTCCCTTGACGAGCTTTATGAGCTTGCCAAAACGCTTGAATAAGAGAATAGGAGAACAGCATGTTAGTCACTTTAACCGAAATTTTGAAGATTGCCGAGGAGCGCAAGATCGCCATCCGCGTGTTCTCGGGGCTGTGATGCTTTCGACTGTGCGAATATAAAAATAACGGACACATCATGATAGGTCAGACCTGAATGATGTGCCCGACTTTTTTTGCGATAGAAAGAAAATATATTTCATAAAACACAAAGATTTTTGTAGCAAGAATCATCATTTTACTTGACTTTGATATGGCGGTGTGATACAATTATGTTGCTTTGAATCAATACAACTGAAAGGTAGTTTAACTATTTGGAACTGTATATGACCAATGTAACTATTGACTTCAACAAAATCATCGGCAAGATAAAGCCAATGCATGCAGTAAACAACGGTCCATCCTGTACTGTAGGCGAGCATAGCGGCGGATGGGGTGATAATCATCATCCAAATATCAGAAACGGCAATCTCGAAGAATTTAAAGCTGCGGGAATTCCTTATGCGCGAACCCACGATTCTTCATTTTATTCAAAATACGGTCTTGAACATACGATAGACGTTCATGCAATTTTTCCAAATTTTGATGCTGACCCATACAATCCACAATCCTACGATTTTGCTTGTACCGATCACTATCTGAACATGATAGAAGCGGGAGGCGCAAAAATATTCTATCGATTGGGCTCACGTATCGAGCATGAAATAAAAAAATACGGAACACTTGTGCCGAAGGACTTTCAAAAGTGGGCAGTCATCTGCGAGCACATCATTCGCCACTGCAACGAGGGATGGGCAAATGGTTCAAAGCGCAACGTAGAGTACTGGGAAATTTGGAACGAACCGGATCTGGATGAGGATTCCGCTACAAACAAGCGGACTTGGAGCGGTACACAAAAGGACTTTTTTGAATTTTATCACATTGCCGCAACTCATTTAAAGCAATGCTTTCCGCACCTGAAAATCGGAGGTCCTGCACTTGCTGTACATCATGGGTTTGCTGAAAAATTCCTCGCCCAGCTCAAAGCCCCGCTTGATTTCCTTTCTTGGCATATTTATGCCCATGATATCGATGCTATCGATACTCGGGCCGCGCGTATGCGTGAGTTGTTGGATCAAAATGGATTTACCGAAACCGAAAGCATTCTCAACGAGTGGAATTATGTTCTTGGCTGGTCCGGAGATGACATGATATACAGCTGCATCGAGCAGAAGAAAGTGAAGGGGGCGGCATTCAATCTTGCAACGATGTGCTCCTGTCAACGCGGTTCCGTTGATATGCTTATGTATTACGACGCAAGACCCTGCAATTGGAACGGTCTGTTTGATTTTATGCAGCTTGGAAAGATAACAACGAAAGCTTACTACTCATTTCCCATGTTTCATACGCTCTATACGCTCGGACAATCAACCTACTGTGATTGCGACAATCCCAACGTATATATTTGCGCTGCAAGAAATGAAGAGGAAGCGGCGTTGATAATTACGCATTATCACAACGACGACAACCACGAAGGAACGCAAATATCTGTTGACTTCAACGGTTTCTCGTCCGAAAACGGCAGTATCATAGACGTTTATCTTCACGACAAGGATCATGATCTTTCTCTTGCAGACAGTATTATTTATTACGGTGATAAAATAACAATCCGTCGACCTCTTCCCAACTATACGTCATATCTTATTAAAATCAAGAAAAGATAAAATTCCTCTGTCTCAAACACCCAATGCCGCCAAACAACGGTATTGGGTGTTTTTTTCTGTTGCAACCTTCTTCAAAAGTTATGAATTGCGCCGTCATTTTCAGCTTTTTTCATTGCAAAAATTCTCCGTGTTTATATATGAATATTGATGCGTCACCTATGAATTCTCCAAAATGGATAGTACAAACTACTTGACAAATGCTTTTTCATGTGGTATAATGAAAACACAAGAGGGAACGGTATAAGTTTGTAAACTGTCGGACATAAAACAAGGATATTTGACTTTGATGATGCAAGTTGTCAACCTCAAATGCAAGTGATTTATGTAATGCATTTTATATACTTATGCCCGATGGAGGCGCACAGGATACGTGGGCTTTGTCGGGCTATAACTATACCTTCTTGTAGAAAACACAAGGAGGTCATTTCTTATGGAAATGAAAAATGGGGAGTATATCCAGTTACATATTGGATATACGTTCAAAAACCGAGGATTACTTTGTCAGGCGTTTACAAGGAAATCCTATACGGAAAAAAACAAAAACGCATTAAACAACGAGGTGCTCGAGTTTTATGGCGATAAAGCTTTGGATTTTATCGTTATGAAAAAAATGAGCGAATACTATGGTCACATTGGTGCAGGAGAACTTTTTTCATCTTCTTTGGACGAGGGCAAGCTCACGGAAATCAAGAAAAAGCTCGTGTGCCGAGAAATGTTGGCAAGTAAGGTCAGAGAACTTGATTTTCAACATCGATTGTTAATGGGCAAGGGAGATATTGAACAAAGAGTATGGGAACAAGAATCCGTACAGGAAGATCTTTTCGAGGCAATTCTCGGCGCGGTGGCGATTGATTCGGGGTGGAATGTTGATGCGCTCACAAAGGTCGTGGAACGCATGCTGAATCCGGAATTCTATTTTGAAAACGGTTTTGGTGATGAAATTGATTATATGCAATTAGTACAGCAATGGCACCAAAAGAAATACGGTCAACCTTTGAAGTATCTTGTGATCCCTGGTTCGTTTAGTACACCTCTCTTGTTGGAGTATCGTAATCGGTTTGGAGAAAAGATTACGCACTATCGTTGTCGTATAATATGCCCCCCATTTGATGAGGAAGCGCTTGGAGTGACAAAGAAAGAAGCTATAGCAAATGCTGCTCAAAAAGTTTATGAGAATCTGAAAAAGGCTCATTTGCTGTATTCTTTGAGGGATGAAATAGGTGAGCCTGATATTGATCGAGCAATCAACCAGCTCCAAGAATTGTATCAAAAAGGTTATATCAGCGAACCCCAGTATGAGTATTCGGAATCACACGATGCTGATGGCAATCCAATTTGGGAATGTCATTGCTATCTTGAAAGTTTGCGTCAAGGATTTGTTGTGACCAATGCATCCAAAAAGCAAGCAAAGAAAATTGCTGCATATCAGATGGTCTGGCTCTATTTGGGGGAGGTTGATAATCATGAGGCTTAAAGAGCTACGTAAAAATAAAGGAGATTTGCAAAAACAAGTTGCTGAGGCAATCGGATATTCCCTCCCTGAATATAGTCATTTTGAAACAGGAAGG
This sequence comes from Clostridia bacterium, assembly GCA_017453335.1. Next base: position 5,162 of record JAFTKI010000007.1, on the reverse strand, counting down.
TGCGAGCCAAACATTTCAACCCTCAAAGCACTATCAAAATATTTTGGCGTAAGTATTGATTACATAGTATGCAACGATTAAGATTGTTTTAAGTTAATAAAAATATTGGACACATCACATGGAAAAATTCCAAAATGATGTGTCCAACTTTTTATTGTTCAATTTTCGGCAATTCGATTTTCATAAAGCCCCAATGAAGCCCTTTTTGTGATATAAGCCTTGCAAAATCCTGTTCGCCGAACACATCGTTTTCAGTTTTGCTGAATGCATTATATCTCGTTTCGATGTGTTCGCGAACTGAGTGGGGGAAGTGTTTGCAAAAAGGTTGCGATTATACATTCTAAAATGTATTCATTAATCTATATTCTCTGTCAAATTCCATAATAAATCCGCCGTCTATATGATCGGCAAAAAGATGCGGATCTTTGGAATTTGACGCGAACATAGCATGTTTTTTTCGATTGTCAACCCGTTTGGGTCATGCTTTGCAGAACTTTCTGTAACCCTCGTTCCACCGAGTGCGCAGATTTTTTTGATTACAGAATGTGCCCGCTATCGCTTTCAAACTATAGCGGATATATTTGAATAAGGTATTTACAACGTGCAGTGCTATGTGCTATAATACATTACCGAACGCAACACACAGAAAGAGAGGACTGCTTATGAAAGCCAAATCGATAGGAGAATTCGCTGTCATTATTTTGAGCAGCTTTCTGTATGCGGTGGGAACGCATCTGTTTATTTTTCCAGTCAACGTTCTTCTCGGCGGAACCAGCGGCATTTCCGTGATACTGACACATTTTCTCCCGTTTTCCCCCGGACTGATCCTCACCTTTATCAACGTTGTCCTGATGCTGATTGCATTCATCATACTCGGAAAAACGGTAGCTGTAAGAACGGTGGTCGGCTCATTATCCACAACCGTATTCATCGCCATACTCGACCGACTTTTCTACGTACAGACACCGCCAATCCCCAACGTCTATCTTTCTGCACTTTTAGGTGCCGCCGTCATCGCGGTTTCAAGCGCACTGTTATTTTCTTTGCATTCCAGCTCCGGAGGAACGGATATTGTTGCTCTCATCATAAAAAAATATTCAAGCATAAAGATTGGTCACGCACTTTTGCTGACGGATATCCTGATCGTGTTGATCGGTGGATTTCTTCTTGACGTTTCCGTCGCGGTCGCCTCGGGTATCGGTCTGCTTGTGAAAACACAGGGAATCAATCTTCTGATCTGCGTCGCGCAGAGAGTCAAGAGAGCTCGAGGTGCCTCCGTTTCGACAAAAACTGCAAAAAATCCGTAAGAGTCACATCGGTTGCTTGCGTTTTGCGATGGTATACGTAGATTTGCTGAACCTCATTGAAATCAGATACGTCAAGCGGTGAAAGTTTACTCTGTATCTCCTCACCAAGTGCTCGCCGCGAGCCGATCGTAAGCCCCATTCCGCTTTCCACACATTGCAAAAGGCACTGTCTGTCCTCACACAGAAATGCGATATTCGGTTCAAATCCGCATCGCCTGCCATGCTGGCGTAAAATTCTGATCATATGATTATTTCCTCGCATCATAATGAACGGATATTTTTTCAGGTCGTTCATTGTGAGTTTTCGATCACAAAGAGGGGCCTCTTTGCCGGCTTTTATGCAAAGCGTTTCTATCAAAAACAAGAAATGCTCCATTTCGGAATGCAGAGTTTCGTTTTTTTCATCAATAACGATATCGAAATCATCGTAGCTTTCCGTATCAAGCTCGTGCTGCATTCTGAATCTTACATTTGAATGAAGCGTACGGTATTCGATAAGAAGATTTGTGATAAACGATCTTCTTGCGCGAACGAGAATACGGATCTCGGGATTGGAAACAGTGTTTGATTGAATGTCGGAAATCGCGCGCTCCACCTCTCCAAACGCATTTCCCAAAGCGTTGGCAAGAAGCTGTCCGGCGGGATTCAAAGTGACGCGGTTGGAATTTCTGTCGAACAGAAGAATGCCGAGTTCCTCTTCAAGCCTTTTGATCGCCGCAGAAACGGAAGACGTGGGAACCATATATTTTTCAGCCGTTTTAGAAAAGTTTTCGCTTTGTGCACTTTCGTAAAAATAACGCAACTGTATCAAATTCATCGCTCTCTATCCTTTCATTATCATCATTCGTATTCATTTTACACGATACATGGAAATAAGTCAAGAAAAAGGAGAAAAAACATGAAAGTTTGCATTGTTCAACCGCCCTATTCAACAGATTTTTCTGAGTCGGAAAAATATTTTCAATGGGAAATGGATGCCTTTGACCGCTGTGACGATTCAATGGATCTGATCGTATTCCCTGAGGCAACCGACATTCCCTGCATGGCACACAGTGCCGAAAACGTCGTGGAAAGCTACACAAAATTTTTCGATCCCCTCTACCAAAAGGCGATTGAAACCGCAAAACGGTGCAATGCGATCGTATTTTTCAATGCGCATAACAAAACGGAAAAGGGATTATACAATACCACGTTTGCAATCGATCGACAAGGCAATCTTGCGGGGATCTACAATAAACAGCACCTCACCCCGAAGGAGGTTGCGGTCTACCATATGGTCAGCGACTACAGCTTTGAGCATTCCGCGCCGACCGTGATCGAAATCGAGGGTTTGCGTTACTGCTTCCTTACCTGCTATGATTTTTATTTTTACGAGGCATTTCCGGCGATCGCAAGGCAAAAGCCCGATATTATCATCGGATGCTCGCATCAGAGAAGCGATAAGCAAAGCGCACTTGAAACGATGAGTCGCTTTTGCGCCTATAACTGCAATGCTTATATCGTGCGTTCCTCGGTGAGCATGGGCGAGGAAACTGACATCGGCGGCGGAAGCTGTGTCGTGTCTCCCGATGGTGAAGTTCTTGTTGACATGAAAAGCCGTGTCGGAATGGAAACGGTCGAAATCAATCCATCGCAAAAATACTACAAACCGGCAGGCTTCGGAAATCTGCCCGCATCGCACTTTGAATACGTGGAAGCGGGACGTCGCCCGTGGAAGTACCGCCCTGCGGGAAGCGCGATCGTTCTTTCCGACGGGAGAATGAGCTATCCGCGCGTCTGTGCTCACAGAGGCTTCAATACCGTTGCCCCCGAAAACAGTCTCCCCGCCTTTGGTGCGGCGGTTGCAATGGGGGCGGAGGAGATCGAATTTGATCTTTGGTTTACCAAGGATGGAGAGGTCGTGTCGATCCACGATTCTACTCTCGAAAGAGTCTCCAACGGAACGGGAAATGTTTGGGAATACACGCTGGAGGAGCTTCGTGCGCTTGATTTCGGCGGGAAGATGGGCGAGAAATTCGAGGGGATGACAATTCCGATGTTTGAAGATATCCTTAAAAAATTTGCATGTCACTGCGTGATGAATATTCATCTGAAGACCGCTGGCGACCGTCCCGAATATCTTGACAAGGTCGTTCGCCTGATCCAAAAATACGATTGCGAAAAATACGTGTATTTTATGAGCGGACAGGACGCGGTGCTCGAACGCCTGCAAAGGGAATATCCGCACATTACCCGCTGCTGCGGTGCAGGGGATGGCGCATGGGAGATCGTTGACCGTGCGATTCGGTATGGTTGCAAAAAGGTCCAGCTCTTCAAGCCATATTTCAACCAAGAAATGATCGATAAGGCGCACGAACACGGAATCGCTTGCAACGTCTTCTGGTCGGACGATGCGAAGGAGACAGAAGAATTTTTGCGCATGGGAATCGACACGATCCTGACAAACGACTATCATTTGATCGCAAAAAGCGTAGAAAATCACAAGCGTGCCGTGAATTGAACAGAGAACAGGTAATATAAAACCATTGGACACATCATATAGGATTCCTCCTAAATGATGTGTCCAACTTTTTTGTGTTTGATTTTGCGCGATCAGACTTTTACAATGATCTTTCAAAAATCGAAAAGCTAAAAAGCCTTACGCCGCAAGGATTATTTGCTTGCTTCCTCAATCGCAACCGCAACCGCAACATGTCATTAGGAATGACGGTCGCGTGCGGTTTTCACAGGCAATACAAATTTCTTACTTGGAAGCTTCCTCAATAGCAACTGCAACTGCGACCGTCATTCCCACCATGGGGTTGTTACCTGCGCCGATCAGCCCCATCATCTCTACGTGAGCGGGGACGGAGGAGGAGCCTGCGAACTGTGCGTCGGAGTGCATACGACCCATGGTATCGGTCATGCCGTAGGAGGAAGGACCTGCTGCCATGTTATCGGGGTGCAGAGTACGACCCGTACCGCCGCCGGATGCTACGGAGAAGTAGCTCACGCCGTTCTCCTGGCACCACTTCTTATAGGTACCTGCAACGGGGTGCTGGAATCTGGTGGGGTTGGTGGAGTTACCCGTGATGGAAACGCCTACGTTCTCCAGCTTCATGATTGCAACGCCCTCGGGGACGTTGTCGGAGCCGTAGCACTTAACGTCAGCGCGGGGGCCCTTGGAGAAGGGCTTCTCCTCGAGAACCGTGACGGTCTCGGAGTAGGGATCAAAGGAGGTCTTTACGTAGGTAAAGCCATTGATACGGGAGATGATGTAGGCTGCATCTTTGCCCAGACCGTTCAGGATCACGCGCAGGGGCTTGGTGCGAACCTTGTTTGCGTTGAGTGCGATCTTGATAGCGCCCTCAGCAGCCGCGAAGGATTCGTGACCGGCCAGGAAGCAGAAGCACTCGGTCTCCTCGGAGAGGAGCATTTTGCCGAGGTTTCCGTGACCCAGACCGACCTTACGGTTCTCAGCTACCGAGCCGGGGATGCAGAAGCTCTGCAGTCCGATGCCGATCGCTGCAGCTGCGTCAGCAGCCTTGGTGCAGCCCTTCTTGATTGCGATTGCCGCGCCGACCACGTATGCCCACTTTGCGTTTTCAAAGCAGATGGGCTGGGTTTCCTCGACGATCTTATAAGGATCGATGCCCTTCGCATCGCAGATCTCCTTGCACTCGTCGATGGAGTTGATGCCGTATTCCTTCAATGTTGCGAGGATCTTCGCCTCGCGTCTTGCGTAACCTTCAAACTTGGCCATGATACAGTCCCTCCTTCTTAGTCCTTACGGGGGTCAATGTACTTTACAGCATCATTGAATCTACCGTATGTGCCTTTGGACTTTTCGTATGCTTCGTTCGGCTCCATGCCCTT
>JAFTKI010000047.1 GCA_017453335.1 Clostridia bacterium | reverse complement strand
GACTGCAGGAAGATATCGGTGATCATGGTGACCTCGTGCAGCTTTTCCAGCGATACACCGCGGCGGATCAGCTCGGTAACCGCGTAGATATTATCATCCTTGGAAACCGCGATATATTCCAGAAGCTCACCCTCCGGCATATTGTCAAACTTGGGATGGTAGAAATGGCAAACACCGGTCTCCAAGGAGCGAACCGATTTGAGGAAGCACTCGTCAAGCGTGGATCCGATACCCATTACCTCACCGGTCGCCTTCATCTGCGTGCCCAGCGTATTGGGTGCAGAGGTAAATTTATCAAACGGGAAGCGCGGAAATTTGGCAACGATATAGTCCAGCTTCGGCTCGATTGCTGCAGTACCGCCTGCAACCGGGATCTCCTCCAATGCCATACCAACGGCGATCTTTGCGGTCACGCGTGCGATGGGATAGCCGCTTGCCTTGGATGCCAGTGCCGAGGAGCGCGAAACGCGGGGATTGACCTCGATCAGGAAATATTCGCTGGTGGTGGGGTTGAGCGCAAACTGTACGTTACATCCGCCCTCGATCTTCAGCTCCTTGATGATCTTGATCGCGCTGTCATTGAGCATCTTCAGATCATGCTCGCTGAGAGACAGGATGGGAGCAACTACGATGGAATCTCCGGTGTGAACACCAACGGGATCCACATTTTCCATACCGCAGATGGTAATGGCGTGGTCGTTGGAATCGCGCATCACTTCAAATTCAATCTCCTTATAGCCCTTTACGCTCTTCTCGATCAAAACCTGATGCACGGGAGAAAGCTTGAAGGCGTTCATGCCGATTTCGATCAGCTCTTCCTCGTTATAGGCAAAGCCTCCGCCCGTTCCTCCCAGCGTAAATGCGGGACGCAAAACGACCGGGTAACCGATCCTTGCCGCAGCTTCCTTTGCCTGGTCCAGATCATAGGTGATCTCGGAGGGAATGGTCGGCTCACCGATCGATTGGCACAGCTCCTTGAACAGCTCGCGGTCCTCTGCTCGCTCGATCGATTCACTGCTGGTTCCCAGCAGCTCCACACGGCACTCCTTCAGAATACCCTTCTTTTCCAGCTGCATCGCCAGGTTCAGTCCCGTCTGTCCGCCAATGCCGGGCAGGATCGCATCGGGACGCTCGTAACGCAGGATCTTTGCGATATACTCCAAAGTCAGCGGTTCCATATATACCTTGTCCGCAATGGTGGTATCGGTCATGATGGTTGCAGGATTGGAGTTGACCAATACAACCTCATAGCCCTCTTCCTTCAATGCCAGACACGCCTGTGTGCCCGCATAGTCAAACTCAGCCGCCTGACCGATCACGATCGGTCCCGAGCCAATGATCAGAATTTTTTTCAAGTCGGTTCTCTTTGCCATTTTGAATACCTCCCGAATTTTTATGATAAAGTTTATTTTTTACATTTCAGATGCGTCATATACGATCTTCCCATCACAAACCGTGAGAAGATTTTTACCGTACAGACGCATACCCGTCAGCGGAGTTGCACGTCCCTTGGAAAGAAACTCATCGGGATCCACCGTAAACTCGCTGTCCACATTCCAAACCGAGAAATCCTCACTCAGCGGAATCCCAAAGCGGCGGCGCGGATTGTAGACCATCAGATCGGTCAGCCGTTCCAGAGAAAGAACACCGGTTTTCACCAACTTGGTGTACAGCAGCGGGAAAGCCGTCTCCAGCCCGACAATGCCAAACGCACTGCCTGCAAGTCCCCTTGCCTTTTCCTCCTCGGAGTGGGGTGCATGGTCGGTTGCGATCATATCGATCGTTCCGTCCAAAAGTCCTTCCACCAGAGCCAATCGATCCTCCTTTGCACGAAGCGGCGGATTCATTTTAAATCGTCCTTCCTCGCGCAGATCTCCATCGTCCATCACCAAATAGTGCGGTGCCGTCTCACAGCTGACGTTAAGTCCCTCAGCCTTTGCCCGGCGGATCAGCTCCACGCTTTCCTTTGCCGAAATATGGCAAACATGGTAAGCGCATCCGATCTCTCTGACCAAATCCAGATCTCTTGCGATCTGGGCATACTCACTTTCGGAGCAAATTCCCTTGTGTCCGTGCACCCGTGCATAAGCGCCATCGTGGATATAACCGCCGTGAAGCAGTGCGTTGACCTCACAGTGTGCCACGATCATTTTGTCCAGCCGCTTTGCCTCCTGCATTGCCGCGCGCATCATGTCATCACTCTGCACGCCGCGTCCGTCATCCGAAAACGCAATGCATCCGTCTGCCATCCCCTCCATATCGGAAAGGCTCTCTCCCATCTGCCCCACCGTAATGGAAGCATAGGGATATACATGGATCACCGCATCGCTTCGGATAAGCCGCAGCTGCTCCTCCAAATGCTCCGGCGTATCGGGAACAGGCTTGAGGTTTGGCATGGTGCAAACCGCCGTATAGCCTCCCCTTGCCGCAGACCGTGAACCGGTTGCGATCGTCTCTTTATAAGAAAAGCCCGGCTCACGAAAATGCACATGCACATCGCAAAAACCGGGAAGAATCAAACAAGTATCCAAACGATTGGAGAGAGTGGGATGGGAAGCCAAAAAAGCCTTTGCAAAAGACTGTACTTGCATGCTATTCATCATTTCATGATGCATCTTTTTCATGACGCGTCTCCTTTCATTTGTTATCCTCTGTATCGCAGATATACGCCGCGGTCGTGCCATCGATCTCCTCCAGCATCACCGAAACCAGCTCACTGCGGGCAGTTGGTACGTTTTTCCCAACATAGTCGGGACGGATCGGAAGCTCTCTATGTCCCCGATCCACCAAAACCGCCAGCTGTACAGCCTGTGGCCGCGCAAAGGCAAACACCGCCTCCAGCGCCGCGCGTGCCGTACGCCCGGTATAGATCACATCGTCTACAATGATCACGGTCTTTTTTCGGATGTCACAGGGAATGTGACATTCCTGTGCAGCGTGCTGCTTTTCCTGCTCGGTCATATCATCGCGGTGTCGGGTGATATCCAGATATCCAAGCGGGACCTCCACGCCCTCAAAGCGCTTGATGTTTTCTGCCTGCATCGCCGAGAGCGGGATCCCTCGCCGCTTGACACCAAGCAGGCAAATATCCGCCGCGCCCTGATTGCGCTCAATGATCTCGTGGGTGATTCGCGCCATCGCACGGGATATCGAGGTCGCATCCATGATCTGCGCCTTTTGTTTCATCATGTACCCTCCTTCGGGCAACAAAAAAATCCTGCCGAGATACGGCAAGATTCACATAAAGACAGTCCTCCACCCTTGGGTGCAGGCTTGCTATGATCATCTTCCCGATCTCTCTGTATCGGCTTAAAGATTTATTTTTTTATTATTATACTACATACATTTGCATTTGTCAAGGGGATGCGCCAAATTTCCAACATTTTTTTGCTTCCAAAATGCTCCAAAAGAAAAGAGGGCAAGTCAAACGTGACTCACCCTCAAAAATTCAAGCTATAGAATCAAGCCCAGGACATAGTAGTGGGCTTTTCCTCGGTAATGATGACACCGTTGAGGAAGTTAACTGCCTTGCGCAAGCCCTCATCAATGGTCATGATGCTGT
>JAFTKI010000046.1 GCA_017453335.1 Clostridia bacterium | reverse complement strand
GGTGGTTCCAAAAAGCTTTCGCTTTGCACAGTTCCCGCCGCAGCGGAGGCTCCCTTGTGTAAAGGGAGCTGTCAGCGAAGCTGACGGAGGGATTGTACTCGTGAAAAAGAACGAGAAAACAATCCCTCCGTCACGACATAGCCGCGAACCCCCAAAGCTCGTAACCTCGCTTCGGGGAACCCCGTCGTCGTGCCACCTCCCTTTACACAAGGGAGGCTAAAGGATAGTTGCCACATCTGTGGCAGTGGGGCAACTTCCGCAAGTGGCGGATCATTCGACGCGCCTATAGGCTCAGCGTGTGAAATGCCCAAGGGGGGCTTGTGCAAGCCACCCGCACGGCTGGTGGTCATGACTCTGTTTTATACCATATCCGAAAATTCCTTTGCGGCGGCGGTCAGACTGTAATTTTTCGTGCCGATACGAATTTTTTCCCATTGCTCTGCCGTGCCGCCGTAGCGAACCAGCGAAAGATAGGTACACTTGTAAAACGCCATGTCGGCAATGCGGACGGTGGCGGCGGAAATTTCCACCTCGCTGCCCGATCGCATGGCGGGATACACTAAGAGCGTTGCTTCATCGGCGGAGTAGAGAATCCCGTCAACGTCGCAAAAATAGGGGTTGTCCTTACTGACCGAAATGTAAACGAGATTGGGACAATCGGCAAAGGCAAGCGCGCCGATCGTCATCACAGTGGAAGGAAGCTGTACTGCCGTGATCGCCTCGGAACGGTAAAACGCCATGGGCGCAATCGCGGTTACGCGGTCTCCTTGGGGAGAAAACTGGGGAACGACCACACAGGTGTCGGTGTAATCTCCTATTCCCGACAGCACACAGGTGCCGTCACCGTTAGAGGTAAAGCGCAGATCGGCTTTCGGAGCCTCCAATTCGGGAGTGGAGTCCGGCTCCTCCAATTGATCGGTGCTTGTCTCTGTGTCGGTTGGCGGTTCGGGAGGCTGGGGCGTGATATCGGGGAGCGCATTCGGATTTTCGGTCGGCTCCGATTTGGAATTGAGATTGGAAATGCAGATCAGGGCGATCATCATTGCCAGTGCCATGGTCAGAAACGTGACTACCGCGATCATAGAAACTTGAGAATGTGTTTTCATAGGCGTACTCCTTTGAAGAATTTTGCATTTTAATTATGACAGGAATTATCCCTCCCGTCAAGAAAAACTCTTCGTCAAGAAATCGCCGCCCGTACAAAAAAACGACCGCCAAGCGGTCGTTTTTTGATTGGATTTGCGGAAAGAGAGGGCAGTGTATCGCTTTTTGCGAACGATTTTTCGAATCATTTTTCAAATCCGTGTACAAACCCCGAAACGTCTGCCGAGCAGAGGTCGCCGCCGATCACGCGGTTTCGGTAGACCAGCACGTTTGCATAAACGGTACCCTCGTAATCGGGATAATTGGTCACGCTGAAGGTATATCGGGTGACTTCCTTGCCGCGGTATTTGAGCAGATTCAAGCCCTGCGCCTTCTGGATCTCGTTGTATGCGGCAAACACTTTATCAAATTCGGACGGTACGGTAACCGTTTTGGTCTCCACAGGCTCGCCCGAAACCTTCCAACCGAATTGCAGCAAAAAATTCGCCGCATCGCCCGAGGTTTTGATCTTCTCGTAATTGTAGGCGGTGTTTCCGTTGGTACTTGCCGCGGCATCGGAAGAGATGGAATAAGTAGGAACAAAAGCGATCAGGGTGATCAGAACGGTCAGAGCAACGCATATAACACCGATCAGCTTGACCGTGCCGCCGCGCATCGAATAAACAAACATAAAACGCCTCCATGATTTCATATTTTCTGGTAGAATATATGAAACCGAGAGGCGTTTTATGAACCGAGAAGCGAAATATCGATGTCGTATATGTCACGAGCCGATGCGGCGCGGATATCGTTGGAGTGCGCGTTGACATTGTGAAGCAGACCGAACATGATAAAGGTTGCCAGCATTGAGGAGCCTCCGCAGGAGAGAAAGGGAAGCGTGATGCCGATTACGGGAAGCATGGCAAAGCACATTCCAAGGTTCAACAGCACTTGCACAACCAGCATAGCTCCCACGCCCACGCAGATCAGCCCTCCGTAATCGGAGCGCGAGGCGGTTCTTGCAATGGTGAAGATGCGAACCACCATCACCATGAAAATGATGATCACCAAGGCCCCGCCCAAAAAACCGAACTTCTCGCATACGGTGGCAAAAATAAAATCGGTGTGGGATGCGGGCAGAACTTCGTAATAATATCCGCCCGAAAAGCCTTGACCCGCAAAGCCGCCTGCGGAGATGGCGGCACGGCTGAACAGCGGCTGCATTCCTTTGCCCGTGGGATCAAGCTCGGGGTTAAAGCCGATCAGGATACGTTGCTGTTGGTAGGGTTCAAGAAATTCCCATAAGATCGGGAAAAGCAAAACCACCAAAACCGCGATACCCAAAAAATACAGCGGATGAAGCCCCGCGCAAAAGAGCATGACCAAAATGATTGCCATATACACCAGCGCAACACCAAGGTCGCCCGACCACAGAATCGGGCCTACGACCAAAATCGCGTGTCCTGCCAGCAACAAAAGCGTCAAGGGGTGATTGAGACGGTCTTTTACAAGGAACAGATGTCTTGAAAAGGTACAAACAAAGGTGATCTTCACGAATTCCGAGGGCTGTATCATCAGTCCCGTTCCGGGGATCACCAGCCAGCTTTTGTTTGCGGTTTCCATATTGATCCCGCTGGTTCCGAAAATGGGAGTAATCACCAAAAGGATCACCGAGCCGATCAGCATATACATCCAAAGCTTGTCCACGATCACGCGATAATCGATAAATGCGATGAAAAACGTCAGCAACATTCCGAAAACGAAGATGAAGATCTGCATTTTCAGCTTGGATTCGCCAAAGTTATCAACGGCACCCGCGATGGTGACGATGCTGATGATCGAAAGAAGCGTTGCGCAAATAAAAAGCACAGGATCAATATTGTGGATCGCTTCCTTGACAATCGATTTGACTTTATCCATGCACAAAACTCCTTTCTTCTTGTCTTTTCAATTTATCCTGCGAAGAACATCGGATGATGAGCGATTTTTTACCGATGAAAACAATCCCTCACCCGCTATCGCGGGAGCTCCCTTTACACAAGGGAGCCTTTGGGTTCGTGTCGCTTCTGATTTTTATCGATTCCTATTGAACCGGGAAAGTTTACATTGAAATGTTTTAGTTTGCATCCTGTATAAAACATCTTTTTCAAGTGCTGTAGCTTTCGGCTCCCTTGTGTAAAGGGAGCTGTCGGCAAAGCCGACTGAGGGATTGTTTTTGCAAATAATTTTTCCTAAAAGCACACAAGGGGAGAAATACTGTTCCAGATTTCTCCCCTCGCCATCTATCGATTATTAGTACTGTCTGCCCCAGATGACCATGTGCTTTGCGGGCTTGCCACAGCAAGCGCAAACGTCGGAAATATGGTCTTCAACGAAGGGAATGCAACGCGATTTCACGCCGCCCGTCTCGTCCTTGAGCTGTTCCTCGCAAGCGGTCTCGCCACACCACATTGCCTTGATGTAGCCCGACTTGTTCGCGGCGATCTCCAGGAATTCCTCGTGGTTGTGAGCTTCGTAGGTGCGGTTGGTGCGGTTCTCCAGCGCGCGGTTGTAAAGCTCCTCATGAACCTTATCCAAAGCCTTCTGAACTTCCTCTGCCAGATTGTCGAGAGAAACGAAGGTCTTTTCACGGGTTACGCGGCTGACCAGCACGCAGGAATTGTTTTCAATGTCGCGCGGACCGATCTCCAAACGAAGCGGAACGCCCTTCATTTCATATTCGCTGAATTTCCAGCCTGTGGAGTTCTCACTGTCGTCCAGCTTCACGCGGAATTGCTTGGACAATTCGTTTTTGATCTCGTTTGCCTTTTCCAGAACACCCTCCTTGTGCTGTGCCACAGGAATGATGACAAGCTGGGTGGGAGCGATGCGGGGAGGCAGGATCAAGCCGTTGTCGTCGCCGTGTGTCATGATGATGGCACCGATCATACGGGTGGAAACACCCCAAGAGGTCTGGTGAGGGTACTTTTGCGTGTTGTCTCGGCCGGTGAACATAATATCGAATGCCTTTGCAAATCCGTCACCGAAATAGTGCGAGGTACCGCCCTGAAGCGCAACGCCGTTGTGCATCATAGGCTCGATGGTGTAGGTCTCCTCGGCACCTGCAAACTTTTCCTTTTCGGTCTTGCGTCCCGTGTAAGCGGGGATTGCCAGCGATTCGGAATAGAAATCTTCATAAACCTTGAGCATCTGCAAGGTTTCGTTTCTTGCGTCTTCCTCGGTTTCGTGCATGGTGTGTCCCTCTTGCCACAAAAACTCGGAGGTGCGCAGGAAGGGACGGGTGGTCTTTTCCCAGCGAACGACGTTACACCACTGATTGTACAGCTTGGGCAGGTCGCGGTAGGATTGGATCACCGTGCGGAAATGCTCGCAGAACAGCGTTTCCGAGGTGGGACGAACTGCCAAACGCTCGGTCAGCTTGTTGCCGCCGCCAATCGTTACCCATGCGCACTCGGGCGCAAATCCCTGTACGTGGTCCTTTTCTCTTTGCAAAAGGCTTTCGGGAATAAACATGGGCATATACACATTCTCATGTCCCAAAGCCTTGAAGCGGGAGTCAAGATCCTTTTGAATATTTTCCCAGATCGCGTAGCCGTAGGGACGGATGATCATACAGCCCTTGACACCCGAATAATCGACCAGCTCGGCCTTTTTGACTACATCGGTGTACCACTGTGCGAAATCAACGTCCATCGACGTGATCTGTTCTACCATTTTTGCATTGTTCTTTGCCATAACAAACCTTCCTTATTTTGCGAAAAAAACGCAGATGATGTCGCATAAAAGCATATTATTTCATGATACTAATTATAACGCATTGCGCGGAAAATGTCAAGATGATTTTGAGGGTTTATGAAACAAATTCACATTGGAAACGTGAAAATCGATAACGTGACCGCAAAAGAAGCGGTTGATTTTGCGTTAAACGCGGAAAACAGCCCATGCTTTGTGGTCACGCCCAACGCTGTAATGCTGTCCGCGTGTGCCAAAAGTCCCGTACAAACGGCGCTTTTGAACAGCGCATCCCTCTCGCTTGCCGACGGCATGGGCGTCAAGTGGGCGGCGCGCAGGCAGGGAACACCGCTTGTTGCGCGGATCGCGGGGATCGAGTTCGGGGAGGCGTTGCTTTTGCGCGCGGCAGAGGACGGGCTTCGCGTTTTTTTATTGGGAGGCGAGGACGGTGTTGCCGAGCGTGCCGCCGAGCGGCTGAAGACGCGCTTTCCGAATCTTTGTGTTTGCGGCAGCTTCTGGGGGTATTTCGGGAGCAGTCGGGAGGAGGACGAGCGATTGACCTCGGTTTTGCGCGCCACGCATCCCGATATTCTGTTCGTTTGCATGGGATTCCCGCGGCAGGAGGAGTGGATCGCCGCGCATTTGGATCGACTGTCCGAGATCCGTGTGATCGCAGGGCTTGGCGGCTCCTTGGACGTGTGGTCGGGCAGATTGAAGCGCGCGCCCCGTATGATCTCCAAAATGGGATTTGAATGGGCGTGGCGTATGCTGCAGGAGCCGAAAAAAAGGCTGTCGAATCTGCCGAGGTTGGTTCGTTTTGGGCTTTTCGGAGGGAAAGGTTTTTTCTAAAAAGCCAGTGATTTTTCCAAAAAACGGAAGTCTATTGCAATCCCCCTTTTTTTATGCTATAATGAATGCAACGCACAAAGGAAAGCGAGGCTTTTTTATGGTATTGAAGGGACGCGTTTTGCACGGACACAGCGGTCAGCCGCTCTCGGGGGTTTCGGTCAGTGACGGACGGAATTTTGCCGTGACCGATGAGAACGGTGCATATACGCTGGAGCGTTGGGACGGCGCGCACGTTGTGTTCGTCAATCTTTTGACCGAAGGACACAACGATTGGTTTTATTATCTGGAAAACGGAAGAGAGAACTACGATTTTTCGCTCCTTCCCGTGAATACGCAAAGCGATTTTTGCTTTTTCCACGTCTCGGACACCGAGATCGACGGGCAGGAATACATGGATTGCATCAAATTCATGAATCGCTTGGTCAAGGAGCATAAGCCCGCCTTTTTCTCGCACACGGGAGATCTTGGGCGCGAGAGTGTGCCAAGACATTATCTTGCCATGAACCGCGAAACGATGGGGTGTCCCGTTCGGTATTCGATCGGAAATCACGATTTTGTGAGTAAGACCTACGGCGAGGAGCTTTACGAGCGTCTCTACGGCCCGACGTGGTATTCGTTTGATTGCGGTGATATTCATTTTGTCACGCTGTCGATCGGGCGCGGCGACAACCCCTCGGGATATCAGCCCACCGACCAATGGCTGTGGCTTGCCGAGGATCTCAAGCGCAACCGCAACGGTAAGCGCGTGATCGTTCTGGATCATGACCGTTGCGCTGCCGATGAGCTTGGATTTGCGGTTCCCGTGGGGGGAGAAATGCTCAAGCTGCGTGAGCATGGACTTCTTGCCTGGATCTTCGGGCATTTTCATGTACATCTTTTGCATAACAATGACGGTGTGTTCAATATTTGCACAGCTTGCCCCGATTGTGGAGGAATCGATTCCTCTCCGTCGGCGGTTCGCAAGATCAACATTCACGGCGAGGCGCTGACCTGTGAGATGCTGTTCGATCATTGGAACACCGAGCAGGATGGTTCCGTGTGGTCGGCAAGCCTGCAAGGAAATGTGGAATTTTGCACACCTGTGATGAAAAACGGCGATATTTTCGTTGCCACGAACGATGACGGCTATCCCAAAAAGTGCGGTATTTATCGCATCAACGGAGAGAACGGTGCCGTGGCATGGTTTTATCCGACACCCGACGGAATCAAGGGCAATATTGCCGTGGATGAGGAGTCGGTTTTTGCGCAGGATACACAAGGTGTTTTGTACTGCCTGAATCTGTCCGACGGCAGTCTGAAATGGTCGCAAAAGAGCAATCTGATCAAGGTTGCCTACACCCGAAGCGGTGTGACGCTTTGCAAAGATGCGGTGCTTGCGGGCAATGCGAAGCAGCCGCGTGCCTATCGGAAAGCCGACGGTAAGCTGCTTTGGAAAACCGATTTTGCAAGCGGAGAGAACACTCCCGCAGGATGGGTGCTTGATCAAAAACGCAACCGCGTGCTGATCGGTGATCACTGGAAAGCG
Source organism: Clostridia bacterium (assembly GCA_017453335.1). The sequence goes on along the minus strand of JAFTKI010000046.1, from coordinate 11,396 downwards.
TTTTACGCGGTAAATCTCTCGGACGGTTCGATCGCATGGGAAAACGCACCCATGCCGATGTGGTTCCGCACCGAAACGCCGCTTGTGATCGGAGATCGCATCTACACGGCAGGGCTTGACAGCGCGATCATTCTGAACGCCGAGGATGGCTCGGTTTTGTTGCAAAAAGATCTTGGAATTCGCTTGGATGTCAGCGGCGCACCTGTGGCGGACGGTGGGGTGTTGTATTACCCCACGGCAAAGCATGGCGTGGTTGCTCTTGACCGCGAAACGCTGGAATTGAAGAGAACCTTTGCCTGCGGCGGAAACGTGATGTCCACCTCTCCGTACGTGCTCGTGGGAGAGCAAACGGTGGAGGGAAGCGTTGTGATCGACGGTGACGAGCTGATCTTCACGGCATCGGACGGATTCCTTTACCGTTACAACAAAAACACGGAAGAGCTGTTGCAAAAGATCGCGCTTGGCGCACCTTCAATTGTGTCCCCGATCGTGACCGAGGACGCGATCTATACCGCAGATTACAGCGGAACGGTCAAAAAATTCAACAGACAATAAAAGAATCCCGCGCCGTGGAAACTCACGGCGCGGGGCTTGTATTGGTTACCCAAATACCCCCCTGGTTCTACCAGGGGAGCGGGAAACGAGCGGAGCGACGATAAAGAGGGCGAGCTAAAAGCAAGCCCGAAAGAAAGCCTCCCCTGTGTAAGGGGAGGTGGCACGCAAAGCGTGACGGAGGGGTTGTTAACAAAAGGAAAACAATCCCTCACCGCCTACGGCGGAGCTCCCTTTACACAAGGGAGCCTATAAAAGTTACCCGTTAACGGGTTGTAGTGCGTGTGATGCTATAATATAATTCGATGCCCCTTATAGGGGCGTGCAAGCCACCGGTTGAACCGGTGGTCTTGACTATACTGTTTTTCTGCTCAACAAATTGGAATTTGCCGATAAAATCGATGTGTTTCATGGTAATATTACGGACTAAGCTTTTGATAAAAATGCAACCCCGAGGCAAAATGCGCCTATTGCTATTCCAAGAAAGAGAATTGCTTTAACAAAAAAGTCAAAAGCACCGATACAATTTTCATCATTGTCTAAATACGAGATGCGTGGAAATGCTTTGAGATAAATCACCCAAGAATTATTTGGTATTTTATTTGGTTTTCTCCAGAAGTCAAAAACACAAAGATAAAAATTGTTATTTACACAATATAGGTACTTCGATTTTGTTAAATGCTTTATGGTAAAAGCAACTCTTGGAGGGCCATCACTCTTTCCAAAACCGGTCCAAACCGCAACATCTTTTTTGTATTTTTTATCGCACAGTTTGCCAAGTGTCCTATCTGTTTTGTGTGGTAATTTTTCAAATATCAAATAAGCACCAAAGTATAATCCTGATATCAATAGTAAAACACCACCGAGAATAAGAAAGCATATTCCTGCTGTTTTCATATTGTTTCTCCTTTTAATTGCGTTTGAATTTGAAATCAAGGAGAAAATCAAATTCTGGTTTATCGATTCGTTTTCCAATCTACTTTATCAAATAAACGCTGCCACAGCTGCGATGCGTTTTGCCGATGATTTGAGCGAAGCAAGCTCGGCATATTCGTGTACGGTATGGATCTTGCCGCCCTCCACACCAAGCGAATCAACGCAAGGGATCCCGTAAGCCGTCACGTCTGCCGCATCCGAGCCGCCCTTACGCGTGGATGCCTTCAAGCAAGGAAGTCCTGTTTGTTCAAAAATTCGGTTCATAGTGTCCAACAGGCTGCGGTTTCGCTGGCAATCCTCCATCATCACACGGTAGCCCGTTTGTGAAACGGTACAACTGCATCCCTTCACGTGTTCGATCGCCGCAAGCTTTTGCACATAATCGCAGATCCACTCGTATTGCTCCATCGTGGCAAAACGAACATTCGCCTTGAACTCACACGTTCCCGCAACGGTATTCGGAACCGTTCCGCCGCTGATCACACCGCAATTACAGGTCAATCCCGCCGCATCCTTGATTTTTTCCAATTCGAGGATCTTATGCGCCGCATCTGCGATCGCGTTTGCGCCTTTCTCGGCACAGTTGGAGGAGTGCGCCTCCACGCCGGTTACGGTAAAGGTAAAGTTCACGATTCCCTTGCGCGCAAGGCAAGCCGCGCCTGCCGTATGTCCCTCCAGGTTCAGAAACCCGACCGAATTCTTGGCTTTCTCACAAATATATCGGATCGTTTCCTTTTTGCTCGGCGCACTTCCCTTTTCCTCATCACTTTGCAACAAAAGCTGAACGGGACGCGCGCGAAAACCGCACTGATCCAGGGCATCCATTGCCAGAAGCGCTGCCACGATACCGCCCTTGCAATCAAGCACGCCGGGGCCGTACATACGCGTCTCATCACGGCGAACTGCGGGACTGCCGAACGAGCCGACGGGATGAACGGTATCCATATGTCCCGATAGGCTGATCGGAGCCGCATCGGCATCGGGATTGAGCGTGATGCAAACAGGGTTGCCTGAAACCTTCTGCACGATAACCTCAACCTCCCAATCTTTTTTCTCTGCCAGTTGAGTCACGTAAAGTGCAACCGCGTCAACACCGTTCTTGTCATCGGTCGGGCTTTCTATATTGCAAATATCCTCCCAGACCGAAAGATACTTGTCATTCAATCGGTCGATCTTGTCCGAAATCGATTTCCAGTCCATCATAAAACGCCTCCCTTGGTCTCTTTTCTCCTATTGTAACACAGATACACTCCAAATTCAAGAAATTCACGCAAAAAAGGAAGAAAAACAACAGTTCTTCTTCCCTTTTTTGAAATATAAAGATTGTTTAGCCGAGAGTTATCCCCGACCAACCTGCAAGGTATTGGCGAAGATGCGTGTAGTCATCCTCGGTGACCTCGCCGTCACGGTTTACGTCGGCAAGCGAGAGGTCGATATCGAGATAGTCTTCCCAGCCCGCAAGATAACGGCGCAGAAGAGCCACGTCGGTTGCCATGATCACACCGTCTCCGTTCACGTCGCCGCGAACAAGCTTTGCCACGGCTTCGGTCTTGGTTCCATTGCAAACCGTACAAGTGTAGGTGCGCACACCCTCTTCATTCAAGGTGGGCGAGGTGGTTACCTCTCCGTTGTCCCATACATGCGTATAAACGAAGTTTGCCCCCAAGAGATTGTTATTCTCGCTTTGGATGGTGATGCTTGCCCAATCGGGAGCGCAACCGCCGTAATACACGGTTTCCAAAGCACCGCAACCGCTGAACGCGTAGGAATAGATCTCCACCAAGCTCTTGGGCAGAACAATCGTTTTCAAGTTTGTGCAATTTCGGAACGCACTTCCCCAAATGTATTGCACCGTATCGGGAAGCTCAACGTACGCAAGAGTGGTGCATCCATCAAACGCATAATAATCAATCGTTACCACACCTGACGGAATCGAAATGCTTTTCAAAGCCGTGCAATTCTGAAAAGCACAATCTTCAATGGTTTTCAAGCTTTGCGGGAGTTTGACGGTTTCCAACGAGGAGCAACCGTAAAATACCGAGCCATCGATGGAAAGCAAGCCCTCGGGCAGCGTTACCGATTCAAGCGAAACGCAATCTCTGAAAACACCGGGATCCAGATAAGCAACCTTGTTCGGTACGGTGATATATTTTAAGGAAGAGCAACCGAAAAACAGCGAGCTGGGCAAACGCTCCAGATGATCGGGCAGATCAAGCGTTACAAGCGAGGTACAATTCGAGAAGATGCTGTGCCCCATTTGGGTCACGCTGTTGGGGAGTGTCACGTTTTTGAGCGCAGAACAATCCTTAAATACCGAGTCATCAATCTCGGTCACACCGTTGGGAATCACAATGGTTTCAAGGGCACTGCAGTTCAGAAACGCATTCATACCGATCTTCGTTACCCCATCGGGAATTTTGAGTGCATTCAAAGAGGGGCAATCCGCGAACAATGAAACTGCAAGCTCGGTAATGCCTGTCGGCAAGGAGACGGTTTTGAGCGATGTGCAATCAGCAAATGCGGCAGAGCCGATCTTCGTTACACTTTGGGGAATCGTAACGGTTTCCAATGCCCAACAATGATAAAACAACTGATCGGGAATGACCGTAACGGTGCTCGGAAGCACTGCAGATTTCAAGGATTCACAGGTTGAAAATGCACCAAATCCCACGCTTGTAACACCCTCATGCAACACAATCGCGGTAAGGTTCTTACAACCGCTAAAAGCCGCTTGACCGATGGACGTTACGGTTTTGGGGATGGGCAGTTCGGCAAAGGCACACTCACTAAATGCCCAATCACCAATCGTGGTGATCTTGTTGTGCAACGTAACCTCTCTCAGATTCACGCAACCGTCAAAGGCGCCCGAGGGGATCACCGTAATCCCCTCGGGGATCGTGATCTTTTGCAATCTACCGCAATATCGGAACACACCATAACCGATCGATGTTACCCCTGCGGGAATCTCAATCGTTGCAAGATCGCAATCAAAAAATGCGTTTGCTTCAATGGTTTTCAAGTTTTTGGGCAGATTGACAACCGAAAGAGAGGTACAACCTGCAAACACACTCTCACGAATGGTCGTGATTCCCTCGGGAATCGTGACCGCGTTCAGCGAGCTGCAATACTTAAACGCCTCGGCACCGATCTCGGTCAAGGTGGCGGGAAGGCTGATTCCCTGCATGGAACATACTACAAATGCACGTTCACCGATCTCGGTCAATCGGTTAGAAAGCGACACGGTTTTCAGCCTGCACTCGGCAAATGCCGATTTGCCGATCACCGTTACGTTGTTCGGAATCACAACAACTTCAATGTCATCGCAATTTGCAAACGCGCCATCGCTGATTTTGGTCAGCCCGCTTCCGATCGTCAGGCTCTCAATATCAGCAGCATAAAAGGCAAACTCCCCAAGCTCGGTCAGGCTGTTGGGCAACGAAACGACCTTCAATTTCGTAAAAGAAAGGCCGTAAGTACCGATTCGTGTCAAGCCCTCATTTAAGGGAATTGATTCCAGACCATAACACTCGTACAAAGCGTAATCATCAATCTCGATCACGCCTGCACATCCGCTCACCTCGGTCAAGGCTCTGCTGTTGTGGAACAGATACTTTTCCAATTTGGTCACATGCTTGCCAATGTGTGCCTTTGCCAAAACCGCGCAGTCACTAAAGGCTCTCTCTCCAACCGTTTGCACGCTATCGGGAATCGAGATACCCGTTAGAGCATCACAATCGTAAAAGGCATAGCTGCCAATCGAAATCAAGCCCTCGGGGACCGTGATCGAGGAAAGGTTCCCACAAGAATAAAAAGCATAATCGGAAATTGCGGTCACGCCGTTCGGAACCGTGATCTCGGTAGCTGAAGCACCGTTGACAAACAGCTCCGCACCGTACCACAAAGGGTTCGAACCGTAGGTTTCAAAGTTGATCGCACACCATGCCGCAACGTCGGTGATATACACGGATGCCACATTTCTGCAATCACCAAACGCACGCTCACCGATCTGCCGCAAGCCGCTTCCAACCGTAACCGTTTTCATCGAATTGCAGTTATAAAACGCCAAGTCTCCGATTGCCGTCACGCTGTCGGGCAGCGAAATGCTATCCAACATGGAATCCGAATAAAAGGCTTTGTTGCCGATCGTTGTCACCCCTTCGGGAAGCGACACCGAAACCAGACTGTAGCAACAATAAAATGCGTTGTCGCACAGGCTTGTAACGCCCTCTCCAATCTTCACCGATTTGATGTCGGAGCGATACGCATGCCACGCTTCGCGGGGATCGTTGGAAGAAAATTCCGCCATATCCCCGTCACCCGTGATCACCAGCTCACCCGTGGTTTGGTTGAGTGTCCACGCAAGCTCTCCCCACATACCGCTTTGGATATCCTCGGACGCCGGGGACTCATCCACCAATGCCACCACCGTAAAACACAGCGTCAGCACAAGCACCAGCAAAACAGAGAGTGCAATCAATGTTTTTTTCATGTTCTTCTCCTTCGTGTCAAATAAAGATCTCCCACCGTGGGAGGAAAAGGAATAAACGCTTTATTGGTTGAAAAATTGCTTGTAGCTTTATTTTATCATACTTTTCATCGTTTGTAAAGATTTTTTCAAAAAAAAGGAGAGCAAAAAGCCTTTTAAATTCATATTACATTGTTCCAAACGCTTTTTCAAGGCGTTCAACCGCTTCTCGTAGCAGATCGTAATCCGCCGCATAGCAGAGGCGCAAGTAGCCTTCCCCATCGGGGCCGAACGCGCTTCCGGGCGCCATTACAACGTGTGTCTTCTCAAAAATGTATTCTGCCGCCTCGACGGAGGTCATGCCCAAGCCCTTGATGCTCGGGAACACGTAAAACGCGCCCTTGGGGCAATGACAGGAAAAGCCCTTGAGCCGATTTAATGCGTCAACGATCAATCGGCGGTTTCGGTCATAGTACGCAACCATTCGCTTCACGTCCTCCTCGGCATGGTAAAGTGCCTTTGCCGCCGCGAGCTGCATCGGCTCGGGAATGCTGGCGATCATATTTTCGTGCAGCTTGATCAAATTGGATACGATATGCTCGTTGGCACAGATGTAACCTACGCGGAAGCCTGTCATGGCATAGGTCTTGGAAAGGCTGTTGATGGTGAGAACGTAGTCCTCCAAGCCCTCGATCGAAGCCAGACTCTTTTGCTCAAACCCGTCATACACGATCTTTTCGTACGGTTCGTCCGAAATGATAAAAATCTTGTGCTTTTTGACCAGCTCCGCGATCTTGACCAGATCCTCCCATTCCAAAACACCGCCCGTGGGATTGGAGGGTGAATTGATGATGATCAGCTTGGTTTTGTCGGTGATCAGAGGCTCGATAATATCCGCCGTCATTTTAAAGCCGTTGGATTCATCCACCTTGGCGTAAACGGTTTTTGCGTTTACCATATCGATCTGTCCCTTGTAATCGGGCCAGTTGGGACCTTGGATAATGACCTCGTCCCCGGGGTTGACCAGCGTCACCATAGCAAGCATCAACGCCTGTGTGGCACCTGCCGTGACAATGAGATTCTTGTCGGGATCGGCTTTGATGCCGTTCTCTCTCCACAGCTTGTCGGCAATGGCAACCCGAAGCTCACGAATTCCCGCATTGGGCGTGTATTTTGTTTTTCCGTCACGAAGACCTTGGATCGCCGCCTCTACCACAAAATCGGGAGACGGAAAGCAGGGTTCCCCCAGCGTGAGATTGATCGAATCGGACTGCGTTTTTGCAAGCTCAAACATCCGACGGACGCCCGACGGAACCGCATTCTGTGCCGCAAAGCTCAGTGACAGAGATTGATTTTCTTTCATGTTGTTTCCTCCATATCGGGCAATACCGTAGGCTTGCATTTGTGTTCCATCAGAGAGATCATGGTCTGGCTTTTCACAACGCCCTTTTGCCCCTTGATGGTCAAAAGCTTTTGCTCCAGCTTTTTGATATCCTCGGCGCAAACCTTCAGGATATAATCGTAACCGCCGCTGATCGCATAGCACTCCAGAATATCCTGCTCCTTTTGTACAAAATCCAAAAAGGCGGTTACCCCCTCGGCATACTGCAAAACCACAAATATAAATGCAAGCACGGGCTTTCCAACCTTTTCCCCATCGGTCAGCACCGTATTGGCAACGATCACGCCGTCCTTTTTCATTCTGGCAATGCGCTTGTTTGTTGCGGGAACCGACAGATTGACGGCACGGCTGATCTCCAGCGTTTGTGCGCCCGCATCGTTGGCAAGTATATGCAAAATGCTTTTATCGATCTGATCCATCATGAAACCTCCGATCGGTTTTTTCTTCATTATAGCATTAAAAATCAATAATACAAGTATTTTCCTAAAAAACGAGCAAAAGCGAAACAAAGCATTTCGTTTTGTTTCGCTTTTGCTCAAATAATACAATTTTCACCGATCGTTCACGTTACCGAGGTGTCCAGATCCTCACAAATCTCATCCAAACAGTATTTACACGCCACAACAGGCTCGCGGCTCATCCACTTTCCGTTCGTGAAATCGGGGATCTCAACAGGTGCGCCGCTGGCGGCAATTGATTGCTCGGAAAGAGGGCCGATCGCCATCCAAGCCACGGTGTCGTATGCATCGATCGGCGTATTGATTCCGCGCTTAACACTTTCCACAAAGGCACGGTTCACAAGCCAATCCATACCGCCATGTCCCTCCTTCACGCCCTTTGCAACGTACTCCGCATGCAGGGGATGATCGTATTTTGCAAACATTTCTTCCTCGTTGTTCATCACCTTTTTGCCCATTTCGGGGAAATATACCACATGTCCCTCCTCCGAGGACATTCCCATCGTTCCTCTGACCGAGAAATTACGGCTGTAATAGGCGCGCGGCAAAGTGGTATCCAAGGTCAGTTGGATCGTTTCCCCGCCGGCACAGGTAATGATCGTATTGACGATATCCCCCTGCTTGTAGTCCTTTTGCGCGTGTTTGCTGTCTTCCCCGAAAAGCTTGCTTGCGTAGTGCTTCAGTCCAACGCTTTTTGAAGCAAAGGAGGACAGTCGCACCATACGGTTTCCGCGATTGATACTCAACACCTTCGAAATCGGTCCCAGCTCGTGAGTGGGATAGTTTTCTCGGTTTGTCCTCTCGTAATGACCAATGCGATAATGCGGAATTTCATCGGTATCGATTCCCTTGAAAAGATCCTCCTCATTGAGATAATGGTGATAGCCGCCCGTGCAATGAACGATCTCCCCGAACAAGCCTTCCTTGACCAATCGGAGTGCCATCATCTCGCGCCGACCGTAACAGCAGTTCTCCAGCATCATCAAGGGCATTCCCGTTTCCTCATAGGTGCGAATCAGATCAAAGCATTCGTCAAGCGTGTCGGCACATCCGACCTCGATCGCAGTATACTTTCCTGCCCGCATCGATTCCATCGCCATTTGCGGTCTGCCGCTCCAGCCGATCATGATCACAATCGCGTCAAGCTCGGGACAGTTGATCACCTCACGGTAATCGGCGGTCAAGCGCGGTTCGTTTCCCGCATTTTCCAAAACAATCTGCTTTGCGTTTTCCATGCGATTCCAAGAAAGATCGCAAAGCATTGACACCTCAACGTCGGGCATCTGCGAATAGGAATGCTTGAGAACGTGCGTTCCGCGACGTCCAAGTCCGATGTAGCCTATCTTGATTTTTTCCTTCATCATATCTGTCTCCTGTTGACAAAATTCGTTTTTTACTTTATAATTATAGCATACCAAAAAACATCATGCAATCTCAAAAAGGACAATAAAATGATGAAAAAAGACAGTATCGAGGTGTTGATATGGCAAGTAGGATCAAGCCAATTGAAAAAAAGTTTGAGATCGACGGCTTTTACACCGCCTTTCGGTTTGAATGGAACGATCACTTTGTATTCAACGGTGAACGCCACAGTGCGTGGGAGATCGTATACATCGATTCGGGAAACGTGGAGGTGACCGAGGACGAGAAGGTATACACACTGGAACGCGGGAATATGATCCTGCACGCTCCAATGGAATTCCACCGCATTCGTAGCGCAAACGGTACCTCCCCTTCGGGCTTTATCATGAGCTTTATTGCATCGGGAGAGCTTCCCGAGATGCTCAAAAACGGAATTTTCGTTGTAGATCACGAGCAAGCACAGCAATACGTTGGCATTATAAAACGGATCATGGCATTTCTCGGAGAATCAACAGGCACGTTCGCGGGGCAGGAGGCAGCGGCTCGGCTCTCGGTTTTTCTGATCGGACTTGCAAATGAAGCCGACACCACCGAGAGACTTTCCCGCACACAAAGTGCTGTGGAATACCGAAATGCGATCTCGGAAATGACGGCAAGAATCTACGAGAATTGCTCTCTTTCGGATCTTGCCCATGCTTGCAATATCAGCATCAGTTACCTAAAATTACTGTTCAAGACCTATGCGGGTATAGCCCCAAAGCAATATTACGCCAATCTGCGCACACAATATGCGGCAGAGCTGCTCAGACAAGGGGTCTCCTCGGCAGAGATCGCAAACAGAATGAATTTTTCCTCTCCAAGTTATTTCTCAGCTTTTTTCAAAAAGCAAACAGGGATTTCTCCATCGGAATATCAAAAGAACGGATAATTTTCCGCTGATATGGGATATACTAACCTCAAATACAAAAAACGGAGGTTCAATATGTTCAAACACGAAAAAATGTTATTCCATCCCGTAGAAATCGAAAGACCAAACCCACAGTATGCGGTATTGCTACAGGAACAGCTTGGCGGCGGAAACGGAGAGATGAAGGCGGCAATGCAATATATGTCCCAAAGCTTCCGCATCAAGGATCCCGAGATCAAGGATTTGTTCCTTGATATTGCCGCCGAGGAGCTTGGACACATGGAAATGGTGGCGCAGACCATCAATCTGCTCAACGGTCATGACGTGGACGTAACAAAGGTACAAGCAGGCGAAGTGCAGACACACGTTCTGCTCGGTCTGAATCCCGGACTCATCAATTCCTCCGGCTACTCGTGGACGGGTGATTACGTTACCGTCACAGGAGACCTGTGCGCCGACCTGCTCTCCAATATCGCATCCGAGCAAAGAGCAAAGGTCGTATATGAATATCTCTACCGCCAGATCGAGGATAAAAAGGTCAGAGAAACCATTGATTTTCTGCTCAACCGTGAGGAGGCGCACAATCAGATGTTTCGTGATGCCTTCAACAAGGTACAGGAAACGGGCTCTAACCGTGATTTCGGCACAACAAAAGCCGCAAAAATGTATTTTTCGCTCTCCAACCCCGGCCCCAATGCTTTTGCAAACCATGAAACACACGCACCGTCATTTCGCTAACGCCTAACTCCGTCGGATAAAAGGGGCTTTTCATACAGCCCGAAAAAATGCCACGGCAGATAGAATCAATATCCGCCTGCCAATCCCGTTACAAGCGTACGTTTCGTGATACAAGCATAGCGGCAAAAACGTAAAACAGCGTGCTTCCCTTCCCCCCAAAAAAAATCTTGAAAAATTTTCAAAACCTATTGACAAGGTAGGTACAAGGTGCTATAATACGGTATCATAAACCGTTGAAGCGGAGATAACGTAAGATAAGACTACACAGAGAGCCCGCGGTGCTGAGAGTCGGGTTAGAAACTGTCCTACAAATGGACCGCTGAGGGCGCAGTCAAAGGAACTGCTTTGTTCCGAGTATTCTGCGACGTTGTAGGCAGACGTGATTTGCCGGAGATATGTTGGTATCTCGCTAAAGCGCACATACAATTCCTGCGGAATTGTGGTGAATCAAGGTGGCACCGCGGATAATTTTTGTATTATTCGTCCTTGACAGAGGTATATTTCTGTCAAGGGCGTTTTTATATTTATAAACTCCCTTGACGAGATAAATCAAGGGGGTTTTTCTCTTTACAGGAG
>JAFTKI010000012.1 GCA_017453335.1 Clostridia bacterium | reverse complement strand
GTGTAGTTGTTTGTTGTGGTGACTACATTTTACACCTTGGTGAGAATATTGTCTATACTTTTTTCGGGTGTTGCACTTATTATTATAATCTGCCCTCCCCTGTGTAAGGGGAGGTGGCACGCAAAGCGTGACGGAAGGGTTGTTAACAAAAGAAAACAATCCCTCACCGCCTGCGGCGGAGCTCCCTTTACACAAGGGAGCCTATAAAAGTTACCCGTTTACGGGTTGCATTGCGTGTGATACTATAATATAATTCGATGCCCCTTTTAGGGGTTAAGCCGGTAATCGCCCCTTATAGGGGCAGTGCCGGCCACCGGTTGAACCGGTGGTCTTGACTAATTCTGTTTTTCGTTTTCCCTTCGATACGCGGATGGCGAGCATCCGTAAAAATTCGAAAAGGCTCTGGAAAAAGCATAGATCGAAGAAAAATTCAGCTTTTCGGAGATCTCGGTTACAGAAAGGTTCTTGTTCAGCATTTTAACAGCATATCTCATGCGGACATCCTTGTAGTAATCCGATATGGTGATTCCCGTGATGGCAAGAAAACATTTTTCAAGATAGCGGTACTTGAAGTAAAACACCGATTCCATATTCTTCAAACGCTTAAGAGACAAAAAATTTTCATCGATATACGCCATGATTTTATATGCCAGTATCGATTTTTCTCCTGCCTGATATTCCTGCAGCTCGGATTCATTCTTGTTCAGTGCTCGGTACACCAAGATCAACATGCGATATAAAAGCACACCGATGGTTTCACTGCTGTATTTTTTGATATTCTGAAGCTCGGATAGTTGGCTGTGAAACAGCGATGAAAGCTCGGGCAAGGTGACATCCATGCGCTCTTGCTCCAGCATCAGCGCATGGATCTCGTCTAATAAAGCCGCTGCCGTAGGATCTGCAGGGTTAAAACCGATAAAGAAATAACGCAATGCAGTTTCCTTGTCCGAGCTGACTCCATGCACATCCCCCTGAAACGAAAGATAACAATCATTTTTGGATACCGAGGTTTTAACACCGTTGGTTGAGATCGTTCCCTTTCCTGAAATAACATAGGTGATCTCGGCACAGAACTGCTTATGCGGAGCGATTTCCTCCCGATCGTTGCAAAAGCGTTCTCCAATCTGGTACAGGTAGAAGCGATCGCACAGCAAGGCTTTATCAAGAAACACATTGTTGAAATGATATCTGGAATTTTTACGGTCACATAATGGATATCCTGCTTCCATTTCTCTCTCCTCCCCATCCTGCAATTCTATGCTTGATTTTACCACAGAACCCTGCCCTTGTCAATATCTTTTCCTGTTATCATTTAACAAATAACATAAAATAATTCGCAAAATGTTAAATATCAAGAGGTGAATTGCCATTGACAGAAACCGTCGGATTTGTTATGATAATAACAGAGGATCTCAGAAAATCAAAAAGAGGTGAAAATAATGGAACATGTATCGTTGAAATCGATTTTAAGTGCAAACGGGCAAACGCATCTGCTTCCTTACGTGGAAAACATGACGCAACAAGAAGTTATCGATTTTGAAAGTGAAATTCAAAAAATTGACTTTCCTTCGTTGTATGCGCTTACCGAACAGCCCTCGTCACGCGGAACCATCTCGCCGATTGAGGCATATACGCTGAAAAAACGCGAATCCGAGCGTGAAGAAAATATCCGTATCGGAATTGAGGTGTTGAAGAGCGGAAAGCTTGCTGCCCTGATGCTGGCAGGCGGTCAAGGAACAAGACTTGGCTCGGATCGCCCCAAGGGATGCTATAACATCGGGCTTACACGTGACTACTATTTGTTCCAAGCCCATGTAGAAAAGCTTGTGGAAACAAGAAATAAGTACGGGGTGACCGTTCCGCTTTATATTATGACCAGCGATAAGAATCACACCGACACCGTTGCGTTCTTTGAAGAACATGATTATTTTGGATACGGTAAGGAAAACATCGGCTTTTTCCGTCAAAAATCAGCTCCCTGCACCGATTTTGATAAAAAGCTGTTGATGGAAAGCAAGACAAAGCTTGCCTCCTCCCCCAACGGCAACGGCGGTTGGTATATTTCGCTTCTGGAGAGCGATTGCGGAAAACAGATGAAGGCTCGCGGCATTGAGTGGATCTCGCTCTTTGGGGTAGACAATCCCTTGCAGCGCTTTTGCTGTGAGGAATTTATCGGTGCATCGATCAAGTCGGGAGCGGCTTGCTCGGTCAAGGTGGTTACCAAGGCATACCCCGAGGAGCTGATGGGTGTGATGTGTCTGGAGGACGGAAAGCCCTCGATGATCGCCTATGCCGAAATGAGTGACGAATTGCGCTATGCAAAGGATGCAGACGGAAATCTCCTGTACACCTACGGCGACATTTTGAATATGATCTTCCGCGTGGACGAGCTGGACGCTTGCATGGGCAAGGATATGCCCGTACATATCGCTCGCAAGAAGATCCCGTTCGTTGATGCCGACGGAGCAGCGCACTCTCCCGAAAAGCCAAACGGATTCAAATACGAGCAATTTTTATTTGACGCCTTCCGCTATATGTCCTCGGTATTTCTCTTTGAGGTAGAGCGCAAAAAGGAATTTGCTCCCATCAAGAATCTGACCGGTGCCGATTCGGTGGATAGCGCAAGAATAATGCTGAAAGAAAACGGAGTAGAGCTATGAAAAAGAAAATTATGCTGGTGTTTGGAACACGCCCCGAAGCCATTAAAATGTGTCCTCTTGTGAGAGAACTGAAAAAACGGAAAAATCTTGAAACCATCGTTTGTGTAACAGGTCAGCACCGCCAGATGCTTGACAGTGTTTTGGAGGTTTTTGATGTAACCCCCGAATATGATCTGGCAATTATGAAGGATAAGCAAACCCTGTTTGATGTAACATCAAATATTATGCTGAACATTAAGCCGATCCTTGAAGCGGAACGCCCCGACGTTGTTCTGGTTCACGGTGACACCACAACAACCTTTGCTGCGGCACTTGCCTGCTTTTATCTGCAAATTCCGGTAGGTCACGTGGAAGCCGGACTTCGTACGCATAATATCTATTCGCCGTTCCCCGAGGAATTCAACCGCCAAGTAACCGGTCTCCTTGCAAAATACCATTTTGCATCTACCGATATGGCAGAAGAGAATCTGCTGAAAGAAGGAAAAAATCCTGAAGACATCTATGTCACGGGAAATACCGCGATCGATGCACTGTCGATCACTGTAAAGCAGGATTACGCACTTGAGGAACTGGATTGGGCAAAGGATTCGCGTTTGATCGTGATCACGGCACACCGCCGTGAGAATCTTGGAGAACCCATGCGCAATATGTTCCGTGCGATCCGCCGCGTTATTGAAGAAAACCCCGATGTCAAAGCAATCTATCCCATTCACATGAATCCGTTGGTCAGACAGACCGCATCGGAGGAATTGTCGGGTTGTGACCGTATTCGGATCATTGAACCGATGGGCGTAGTTGATTTCCACAATTTGCTTGCCAAAAGCCACATCATCCTAACAGATAGCGGCGGAATTCAGGAGGAAGCGCCTTCGCTTGGCAAGCCTGTACTCGTTATGCGTGATACGACAGAACGCCCTGAGGGTGTGAAGGCCGGAACGCTGAAGCTGGTTGGCACCGAAGAAAATGTGATCTATGAGCATTTTACCCGATTGCTCAATGATGAAGCATTTTACAGTGCAATGAGCCAAGCCTCGAACCCCTACGGTGACGGGCATGCCTCCGAACGAATTGCCGATATTCTTGAATTCGGTGAGATTCGGTTTACCCCCAAGCATCCTTAACGGATCTGACATTCGAAAAATTTTGAGTCATGACCACCGGCCGTGCCGGTGGCTTGCACAAGC
>JAFTKI010000045.1 GCA_017453335.1 Clostridia bacterium | reverse complement strand
CCTAAAACAAGCGGATTTGATATGATAAAATGGCTACATTCCATTGGTGCATATGTTGACATGAACAAAGCAATATTTCTTGCTTTTTGGACCGTCGGGGACGCCGGTCCCTACAAATTTATGCGTATTTTTTCAAATAGCGCGCCGATCCATGCGTTTGATTTTTTCACATTCGCGCCAGCGAATATATCACATTTGCGAAGCAAATATTTCACTGCGAAGCAATATCACTTGCCCCGTGGGGCAAATATCATTGCGTATCCGTTTCGGATACGCTCGGGGCCCCGTTTCTTGCGGCAGCTATTCTCCTGTACGCATATAAAAGAAAAAACGCTGTTTCACAAACGAACAGCGTACCATGTATCACTCATGTTATGAAATCCAATCCGCCGCAGTGAAATGAGTTGTGTTTAGCAACTCATTTCACTGCGGCGGTTCAAAGCGGTGAAAGTTTTTGAAAGGGGTGCGGGGGAAACTTTTTTCAAAAAGTTTCCCCCGCAAACACAAACCTCTCTTATTACTGAGCGGCGTCTACGATTGCCTGGAATTTCTCGGCAACGAGGGAAGCACCGCCGATGAGGCCGCCGTCCACGTTGGGCTTTGCCAGCAGTTCAGCAGCATTCTTTTCGTTCATGGAGCCGCCGTACTGGATGGTAACCGACTCTGCAACGTCCTCGCCGTAGAGCTTTGCAAGGGTCTTACGGATCACGCCGCAGGTTTCCTCTGCCTGCTCGGGGGTAGCGGTCAGGCCGGTACCGATTGCCCAAACGGGCTCGTAAGCGATAATCACGTTCTTCATATCCTCTGCGGTAACGTCCTTGAGGTCGAGCTTGGTCTGCATAGCAACTACCTCATCGGTGATACCGGAGAGGCGCTCTTCCTTTACTTCGCCAAGGCAGAGAATAACCTTCATGCCTGCTGCCAGAGCAGCCTTGGTGCGCAGATTAACGGTTTCGTCGGTTTCAGCGAAGTACTGACGGCGTTCGCTGTGGCCGATGATAACGTACTCAACGCCGCAAGCGGTGAGCATCTTTGCCGAAACCTCGCCGGTGTAGGCGCCTTTTTCTGCAAAGTGTACGTTCTCGGCACCGATCTTAATATTGGAGCCCTTAGCAGCTTCCTGTGCGGCAGCGATGGTCACATAGGGAGCGCAGAAGATCACGTCACAGTTATCCTTACCTGCAACGAGGGGCTTTACTTCGTTGATAAAAGCGGTTGCTTCTGCGGGGGTGAAGTTCATCTTCCAGTTGCCCGCGATCACGGTTCTTCTTTTGCTGGGATTCATGATTTTATGTTCCTTTCAATACTTTATTCACTGTAAAATTGCACTCTCATAAAAGATATCTGTGCCGCAAATCGAAAAAGGCTCCCTTGTGCAAAGGGAGCTGTCGCCGAAGGCGACTGAGGGATTGTTTTATACCGTTTTGTATGATTACAATCCCTCCGTCTCGCTTTGCGAGCCACCTCCCTTTACACAAGGGAGGCTATTTGGCATAACTAAATCTTAATGAGAATCCCTATCCTTAATTATTTATCCTGCAGGCAAGCGATGCCGGGCAGCTCCAGACCTTCGAGGAACTCAAGAGAAGCTCCGCCGCCGGTGGAGATGTGGGTCATCTTGGGACCGAAGCCCAAACGCTCAACAGCCTCGGCAGAGTCGCCGCCGCCGATGATCGATACCGCGCCGCTGTCTGCAACTGCTGCTGCAACTGCCTCGGTACCTGCTGCAAAGTTCTTCCACTCGGAAACACCCATCGGTCCGTTCCAAACAACGGTGCCTGCGCCCTTGATTGCGTTCGAGAAGAGCTCGATGGTCTTAGGACCAATATCCAGTCCCATCCAACCGTCGGGAATGCTGTCGGAATCTACGTAGCAGCTATCGGTGTTCTCGTCATATTCCTTACCCAGCTTGTTATCAATGGGAAGCAGGAACTTCACGCCCTTTGCCTCAGCCTTTGCCATCATCTCTTTTGCAAGCTCGATCTTATCGGTCTCGCACAGAGAGTTACCAACCGAGTAGCCCTTAGCTGCAAAGAAGGTATAAGCCATACCGCCGCCAACGATCAAAGTATCGCACTTCTCGATCAGGTTCTTGATGACACCGATCTTATCGGAAACCTTAGCACCGCCAAGGATTGCAACGAAGGGACGAGCGGGATCAGCCAAAGCCTTACCCATCACGCCGATCTCCTTCTGGATCAGGTAGCCGCAAACTGCGGGCAGGTAATCTGCAACGCCTGCGGTGGAAGCGTGTGCGCGGTGAGCAGTACCGAACGCGTCGTTTACAAACAGACCACCCTCGCCTGCCAGATCAGCCAGAGCCTTTGCAAATGCTGCATCGTTCTTGGTCTCACGAGCGTCGAAACGAACATTCTCGATCAGCACGCAGGTGCCGTTCTCCATAGCAGCGATCTTAGCCTTTGCATCGTCACCGATGATATCAGCAGCGAAAGCAACCTTACCGTCGAGGTACTCGTTCAGGCGAGCCGCAACGGGAGCCAGGGTAAACTTCTTGGGATCGCTTGCCAGAGCCTTTGCCTTCAGGTCTGCTGTTGCAGCCTCGCGCTCTGCCTCGGGCATAGCATCGATCTTCTTCTGCTCCTTCTTATCGAGCTTGAAGTTGGGGGTAAAAATTGCGTGGGGCTTGCCCATGTGGGAGGACAGAATAACCTTTGCACCCTTATCCATCAGGAACTTGATGGTGGGGAGTGCGCCGACGATTCTCTTGTCGGAGGTGATCACACCGTCTTTCATAGGAACGTTGAAGTCACAGCGAACAAAAACCTTCTGACCTGCGGCAATTACAACGTCCTCAATCGATTTCTTGTTGTAAGTCATAATTTTGGATTCCTTTCCTATAAATTACTTTAAAAATTCCATACACATATATTTTAACACAATTACGGTTATTTATCAATACCTTTTGTGAAAATTTCGTCAATTTTTCCTTTTTTGGGGTTTTCTTTCATTTTTGGCGATAAAACGTTGACTTTTTTTGTTTTCATGTTATAATAAAATCAACCATTTTGGCAAAGGAGAATTTTTGCTATGAAGAATAAGATGAATTATCTGGGCATTGGCGATGCCGCCTATTCGGGAGCGGCGCACGAATACGTACTGTTCACCGAATCGCATCAGCTCAAAAACCGCGTGCTGTGGGAGCAATTCGTAAAGGTGTTTACCTACGACGCCGACGACGACCACGCATGGCGTTGCGAATATTGGGGCAAGATGATGCGCGGAGCCTGCCTGACCTATATGTACCATCCCACAAAGGAGCTTTACGAGGTGCTGGAAGAAGCAGTCCGCGGTCTTCTTGACGCACAGCGCGAGGACGGACGCTTTGCAACCTACTCCACCGCCGAGGAATTCAACGGCTGGGATATGTGGGGCAGAAAGTACGTTCTTACGGGCATGATGCACTTTATGCGGATCTCGAAGGACGAGGCGTTGAACGAGCGTATTCTTGCCGCACTCTGCCGCCACGCCGACTACATCGTGGAGCACGTTGGCGACAAGGAAGGTCAACAGACCATTTTTGAAACCTCCCAGGCATGGCTGGGTGTCAACTCGGCATCGATCCTGGAGCCGTTCGTTGAATTGTACACACGCACGGGCGAGCAGAAATACTTTGATTTTGCAACCTATTTGATCAAAACGGGCGGCTGCTCGGGAGGAAATCTCATCGATCTTGCACTTGAAGACAAGCTGGCTCCCTATCAGTACCCCGAGGTCAAGGCATACGAGACCATGTCCTATTTTGAGGGCGTTCTCGGCTACTACGAGGTAACGGGTGAGAAGAAATATCTTGAGGCAGTACAGAAGTTTGTTGAGAAGGTCAACGAGACCGACATTACCCTTATCGGTTGCTCGGGTTGCACGCACGAGCTGTTTGACCACTCCGCCAAGATGCAGTCCTTCTTCTCCTCGATGATCATGCAGGAGACCTGTGTAACTGTTACCTGGATGCGTCTGCTCTCCCGCCTGTTGCTCCTGACGGGTGAGGCAAAATACGCCGACCGCATTGAGCAGGCGGCATACAACGCAATGCACGGAAGCGTGAACATTCATCTGCAACGCGGAAAAACCCGCCCCGACAGAGAAAGCTTTACGCTTGATCCCGTAACCTTTGACAGCTACAGCCCGCTTTACATCGGTAAGCGCGGAAAATCCACGGGCGGCTTGCAAAGATTCATTCCCAAAGGAGAGAAAGAGGGCGAATTCTACGGCTGCTGTGCCTGCATCGGCTCGGCAGGTACTGCCCTGCTTCCCTTGGGTGCGGCTTTGAAGACCGAAAACGGTCTTGCCATCAATCACCTTTTGGCAGGTGCCATTAACACCACGCTGGAAAACGGCACGAAGGTACAGATCTGCACCAAGACCGAATATCCCGCAAAGGGCAACGCAACGCTCTCGATCTCGCTGTCCGATCCCGCGACCTTCGCTCTTTCGATCCGCATTCCCGCATGGTGCGAAAACGCCACCGTTGCGGTAAACGGAAAAGCAGAGAAAGCAACGGCAGGCTATTACACCGTTTGCCGCGAATGGAAGAACGGCGACACGGTTGAGGTTTCCTTGGAAATGAAGCTGGTTCGTCACATGCTGGGTGACAAGACCGCATACACCTACGGTGCGCTCGTTATGGCGCGTGACGCGATGAAGGATGACAGATCGGTAGAATCTCCCTTTATCCCGTTGTCGGACAGCGATTACAAGCTGGTTGATGCCGAGGACGGTGAGCTTGTGCGTATGATCCTGTCGTGTGAGAACGGCGACCTGCTTCTGACCGACTACGCATCCTGCGGTAAGCTTTGGATGAACAGCAATGCATTTGTTTCTGTTTGGCTCAACGCCCTGCACAGATCCTGATCAATAACTCCACAGGCGGACTTTTAGCAAAAAAGTCCGCCTGTTTTTCTGTCTTCGCACACTCTCCCCCAATTCAAAAGCTTGCGCGCACACCCGGCCGTTGCCTTCCCCAAACCGCCTTGAGACACCTCATCCGTCACTCACTCGCAAGCTCGTGCCACCTTCTCCTCAAGGAGAAGGCTCTCAAAGTTCCTGCCTTTGGCAAGGTTAACCTTTCTTTTTGATACGCTTTTACATCATACTTCCGAATTTTTTGAATGATACAAAACGGCTGGCTTTAATCGACTCAAGCAGTTGATTCTCGGAAGCCTTCTCCTTGAGGTAGTGGAGCGGCGCGAGGGGAATGAATAACAGCCCTGTGGGCTGTTAGAACCCGAGCGTGACAGAGTCGCAGCGAGACAAGGGGGGACCACGCAGTGGTGGATGAGGTGTACAAAATCCGCCTGTTTTGCATAAATTTGTCTGCGTGTGTACATACTCTTGATAGTTTCCTTCTTTTGTTAATTGGAAATTTTTTGAAAATCCCTTGACAAACTATTCAAAGAGTGTTATAATGATTTACGCAATATTCCGAATGAGGGAGTAGCAAACGCAAATGATGCGTAGTAAGTCAACATCTTGGCCCGCTCGGCCTGGCTTGCTTTAAATTGCGAGACTCATGTATAACTACTCGGCTATACATTCGTCTTGTTGATATGAAATTCAGACCTATGCATACCGAGATTCATGCATGGGTTTTGTTTTTTCTATGCCCCGTCTCATTCGGAAAAATAAGATAAGGAGAGTTTCCAATGAAGTTCTACTGTACCGAAAAAGAAGAAGTTCTGAAGCAGTTGGATTCAACCGAGGCAGGTCTTAGCACCGCCGAGGCAACCAAACGCTTGGAACAAAACGGTAAAAACAAGTTGGCTGCCGCAAAGGGCAAATCGATCCTTCGCAGATTCTTGGAGCAGCTTGCCGATCCAATGACCATCATTCTTCTGGTTGCTGCAGCAATCAGCGGTGTGCTGGCTGTGGTGGAGAATGAACCCTTTACCGATGTGATCATCATCCTTGCGGTGGTTCTGATCAACGCGGTTCTCGGTGTTTATCAGGAAAGCAAGGCAGAAAAGGCGATCGAAGCCCTTCAGGAAATGTCGGCAGCTACCTCAAAGGTTCTGCGCGACGGTAAGGTGCAGATCGTACACAGTGAAGATCTGGTAGTCGGTGACATCGTGCTTCTTGAAGCAGGTGATGCGGTTCCCGCAGATGCCCGTATTCTGGAAAATGCAAGCATGAAGATCGAAGAAGCCGCACTGACCGGTGAATCGGTTCCCGTTACCAAGCAGTCCGAGTGCCTTTCTGTTGCAGAGGGTGCCAAGGATATTTCTCTGGGCGACCGTAAAAACATGGTCTACATGGGCTCTACCGTTGTTTACGGAAGAGGTACCGTTGTGGTCACCGCAACGGGTATGGATACCGAAATGGGTAAGATCGCAGACGCACTGGCACAGGCAGAGGAAGGTCAAACACCCTTGCAGATCAAGCTCAGCCAGCTTTCCAAGATCCTGACCTGGTTGGTTCTGGGTATCTGCGTATTGGTGTTCGGCGTTCAACTCCTCCGCGCAGGCAACTTCAGCTTCCAGGAAACCGTTCTTCCCTCGTTCATGGTTGCCGTTTCGCTGGCAGTTGCCGCGATCCCCGAGGGCTTGGCAGCCGTGGTTACCGTTGTGCTTTCGATCGGCGTTACCAATATGTCCAAGCGTAACGCCATCATCCGTAAGCTGACCGCTGTTGAAACGCTGGGATGCGCGCAGATTATCTGCTCGGATAAAACGGGTACCCTGACACAAAACAAGATGACCGTTGTCGATCACTTCGGCGAGGATCAGAACCACCTTGCAAGAGCAATGGCTCTTTGTTGCGATGCAGAGCTGGACACCGACGGAAACGTGACAGGTGAGCCTACCGAGGCGGCTTTGGTTGCATGGGCAAACAAGCTGGGTCTGAAAAAATACGACCTGAAGGCAAGCTATCCCCGTGCGGGCGAAGCTCCCTTTGATTCGGGCAGAAAGATGATGTCCACCGTTCATCCCTTGGACGGTCGTTTCATCCAATACACCAAGGGTGCGCCCGACGTAGTCATCGGAAAATGTAAGACCTACCTCAAGGACGGTCGGCCCGTTCCCATGACCGAGGAATACAAAAAAGAGATCCTTGCCGCAAACAAGGCTATGGCAGACAAGGCTCTGCGCGTACTGGCGTGTGCCGAGCGCGTATACACCGAAAAGCCCACAAGCTTTGAGCCCGAAGCACTGGAGTGCGATCTCTGCTTTGTTGGTCTTTGCGGAATGATCGACCCCGTTCGTCCCGAGGTAAAGGACGCGATCGTGGAATGCCGCAGTGCAGGTATTCGCCCGATCATGATCACGGGTGACCACATTGATACCGCCGTTGCTATCGCAAAGGAGCTGGGTATCATGACCGAGACCTCGGTTGCCATCACGGGCGCACAGCTCAACGAGATGGACGATGCCGAGTTCGAATCCAAGTTCCAATCCATCAGCGTTTACGCCCGCGTTCAGCCCGAGCATAAGACTCGTATCGTGTCGGCTTGGAAAAAGGCAGGCTATGTAACCGCTATGACCGGTGACGGTGTAAACGACGCTCCCTCGATCAAGACCGCCGATATCGGTGTTGGTATGGGTATCACGGGTACCGACGTTACCAAGAACGTTGCCGACATGGTTCTGGCAGACGACAACTTTGCCACCATCGTGGGTGCCGTTTCGGAAGGCCGCCGTATTTACGACAACATCCGTAAGGCAATTCAGTTCCTGCTCGGCTCCAACATGAGCGAGGTCATCAGTATCTTCGTAGCAACTCTGCTCGGATTTACGATCCTCAAGCCGGTTCACCTGTTGTGGATCAACCTGGTAACCGACAGCCTTCCCGCTTTGGCACTCGGTATGGAAAAGGCAGAGGCAGACATCATGAAGCGTAAGCCCCGTGACGCGAAATCGGGTATCTTCTCGGGCGGCATGGGCTTTGATGTGGTATACCAAGGCTTTATGGTTGCAGCGCTCGTGCTGATCTCCTATGTGATCGGCCGTTGCATGCAGATCACGGGCGAACACAATCTCTTTGCTCTGAATTTTGCCGCCGCTTTCGACAATCCCCTATTCTTCGATTCGAGCTTCATCAGCGATCAAGGCATGACCATGGCGTTCCTGACCATGTCGATGGCGGAGATCTTCCACAGCTTGAACATGCGTTCGCAGAGAGGAAGCATCTTCACTCTGAAGACCGCAAACGTGGTTCTTTGGGCAGCAGCCGCAGGCTCTCTCATTCTGACCACTCTGGTTTGCGAGATTCCCTTCATCGCAAATGCATTCGGCTTTGTTGCCGTTGACCTGAGCGAGTATGCAATTGCGATCCTGCTCGGCGTTTGCGTCATCCCGATCGTGGAGATCGTAAAGCTGATTCAAAGAGCGATCGCAAAGAAAAAGGCATAATTAAAATAACAACAGAACAGCCGTGGGCGATGCCCACGGCTGTTTCACTTTTTAAAAAATCTGACTCCTTAGCCACTTTTCTCTTTGACACCTTAAAAAGCACTCGTTTGTATTTTTTTACGGATGCTTCGCATCCTACACCTCATCCGTCGGCTTTCGCCGCCACCTTCTCCTCAAGGAGAAGGCTTTCAATAATCATTCGCTTGGGAAAATAACGGACTATAAACATAAACAACTCAAAGATAACGCATTTTATTGTTGTAAAACGTTTTTGTCAAACAAAAAGGACATAATCATTTTCAAAAGTTGAAACCATTGAGAGCCTTCTCCTTGAGGAGAAGGCTTTCAATAATCATTCGCTTGGGAAAATGACGGACTATAAACATAAACAACTCAAAGATAACGCATTTTATTGTTGTAAAACGTTTTTGTCAAACAAAAAGGACATAATCATTTTCAAAAGTTGAAACCAT
>JAFTKI010000006.1 GCA_017453335.1 Clostridia bacterium | reverse complement strand
CGGAAAATTTCTTTTCAATTCTCAAAACCGAGTGTATCTACCGTACCAAACTCAAAACCTATGAGGAGGCGTGCCTCCTCATAGATGAATACATACTGTTCTACAACAACGAACGTATCCAACTAAAAACAAAACTGACACCACTCGAAAAGCGATGTCAGTTCGTTGCTTAATTTTTAATATTTTCTGCCATTAAGGCTGTTTTTGGGCTGTCCGTACAATTTGGGGCAGTTCAGATATACCGACGACTATTTTTGAAAAGATCAATGACAGTGATTTGTTTATTGCTGATATCAGTATAATCAACAAGTCGAAATTAGGAATTTTTCAAGGTAAGTATAAACCTACACCTAACCCCAATGTTCTTATTGAATTGGGATATGCAGCATGTGCTTTAGGATGGGATAGAATTATCTGTGTTTACAATACTGATTACTCTAAGCTAGAGGCATTGCCTTTCGATTTAAGGCAACATAGAATAACTGCATATTCGCTAAAAAGAAAAAACAAATCCGAAGAAAGGCAAGGGATTGTAAACGCCTTTTCTGCTACCATAGATGGTTTGCTAAAGAGTGGCAATGCAGTGAGACCTAAAGGCACAAATTCGCTACATAGATTGTTCGGATTTGATATTCAAAGCGAAAGTTTGTCGCAAAATGTTATTGCACACGAAATTCCTTTTTCGCGTGCTAGGCAAGAACGCATAGAGATGTGCAAACAAATTGTAGAAAAACTCAATGCGTCGCAGATAAATTTTTCAAGGAATGCGTGTTTGAACGACGAGTTTGACGATGTGGATTTTACTATGCCTACAATCATTGATATCACTGCAGAGGAACAAAATGAAGTTATTAACATTACAAAAAAACTGCTAGATGTAGATTTGTCTGAAGCAGCGTTTCGCTTTGGAAATCTGAAACATAGAAATGTTTTTTCACAAGCTTTGTACGATCTTGATGGAAATGAGCAAGAAAAGCAAAAGTACAGAGATTATTCATTATTGAAGCGAATGTTATCAGAGATAATGATATTGGATATGTTCTGTAGACCTTTTGAGAATATTCTTGTTATTCCTCTTGCCATCAAGAATATATCTAAATCACTAGATAAAAACATAAATATTGTTATTACTGTTGAAGGTGACGATTTTGAGCTGATTTCTCCTACACGCGAGTTGATAGATAAGGAATTGGGACATAATTCAGGTTTTGTATGTGAGTATGGATTTATTGTTGAATTATTCTCTATGAAGGAAAGCCATAAAATAAAATATGACGAAGACGATTCTGAAATATACGATTATCAAAACGATCATTCATACACGAATCTTTGGGATGGAGCAACTTCTTGGGATGAGGATGATTGTTTGGGATTGTTGAGCGATTATGTTGCCACACAAAGTTCAAATAATGTTTTGGAATTTAAAATCAATTCTCTCCAAGCTGATGAGACAAAATGGCTAGACCAATTAATTCTTATAAAGATTCAAAGTGGAAAGATTAAATTGAATTATTATATTAAGTCCGATAATACAGATGGTGGAGTGTCGGGGAATATAAGCCAATCTAATTAAAAATCTACTAGTGAGAAAAAAGTATAGAGAAGCGTGATTATTGAATTTCAATAAAAAGAATGACAAATATCGATACACAAAGTCTTGCACCTTCGCGTGAAAACGAAGGTGCAAATTTTGCACTTTTTATAGCGGAGAAAGGTGAAAAAATCTCCCTAAGTGGTCAAACATGTGGTCAAAGGCGAAAAATGGGCTTGTTCAACCCTTGAAGCAGGGAAGAATAAGCCCATTATGTATATCACGAAAACGCGAGATTTCGCGAGGATTTGCGAGCGAATAAAAGAAAATCGGAGGTTCAGCAGAACCTCCGATTTTGGTCTGAGTGACAAGACTTGAACTTGCGGCCTCTACCACCCCAAGGTAGCGCGCTACCAGCTGCGCCACACCCAGATCGTCGCACGGGCATTTTTGCCCATCGACCTTAATATTATAGCACGCCTTCCGAGTTTTGTCAATACCTTTTTCAAAAAAAGATATGTGTATTTTGTCTCTTTTTTTGCCCCGCTTTTGTCAGTTTTGACATAATATGGGGCTTTTTTGGATCGGTCGGTGCGGCCGCTTTGAGATCCAAACAAAAAAATACTTGCATTCACGTCCGTGGTATGCTATAATAAAATTGAGAGGATCCCTTTGGAAGATTGATGTGGCCGCTCGCTCACGGATCTAAAAGGAGGCAATTTTGAAAAAACGGTAATTGGAATCCTATGCGCGATGGTTATCGTTGTCGGTGCGGTGGCAGGACTCGCGTGCTCGAGCCGTCCGCGGATCATGGAATGCGGTTCCTTTTCGTTGGAGGATTATGAGGACGAAATCGCGCGCTTTGCGCCAAGTACTTCTATTGACGTAGGCGCGGCATCAAGCATGAGTACGTTCTCAACGGCTCGCAGATCGTCTTGGAAAAGTGGACGGAAAACGGCGTCGAGCACATGATGGTATTCCTGTACGACGACGTCGCCTCCCCCATTGGCTTCCTCTACCGCACGAGCGCCTACGCCCAAGACACCTACGACGCCTACTTCTACGAAAAGAACATCTTCGGCGACGTGGTCGCGGTCTACAACGATCTCGGCGCGTGTGTGGCAAGCTACAGCTACGACGCATGGGGCAACCACTCGGTGACGAGAAACGTGAACGGCATCGCGACCATGAACCCCATCCGCTACCGTGGCTATTACTACGACACCCACACAGGGCTGTACTACCTGCAAAGTCGGTATTACAATCCCGAGATGGGACGGTTTATCAGCCCGGATTGCTACGTCTCCACAGGTCAGGGGTTGCTGGGCAATAATATGTACATCTATTGCAACAATAACCCGGTGATGGGTGTGGATCCAAGCGGAGAAGCTGCAGCTTGGAACAGTCCGCTAGACGCTTTGGTTGCTATGCATCAAGACATCCTGAAAATTGCCGAACAGGCGCTTAACAAGGATGGCACCTATTCTTTATATGACAACCAGCGATTTGATAGCGATAAACTCTTTCACGAGCAGATTTTGGTGTTTGATGCACCATCTGTCAATGCGGATTTGACATCCATGGCGGTTACCCGTGGAGGATCTCTGACACTTGTCACTGGTGGATGGGAGTGGGATCATTTGGATTTGTCTCTGTTAGACTTCGGAAGAGTTTCTGCCGAAGTATCTCAGTCGCCTTCGGAATTTTCGGCAAATTTTGGAGCCTCAGTTTGGTCGCCGAGCGCAACGTTTTCTGCCTTCGGAGGAGAACTGTCCGTTGGATTGAATTTTGGGCTCGAATTCGGGATTTCCATCGGAAAACGTGGCGGAATCAATTTGGGGATTTTCAAAATATATTTTTCTAAGTGAGGTGCTGAGAGATGTCTTTCAAATATGCTAAAGCACAAAAAATATTACTGTGGATTCCGGTGGTGAATGCTTCTGTGTTTTTTCTGTGGATCATACACATGATCGAAGCACGTAGCCATATAACGAAACGTAATTGGTTTATGGTTGGAATTCTCGCGTTACTATTGTTATTTGTTGCTACGTCTATTGAATACGCTATATTCGATGCTCTTTTTACCAGCCGAGGATTGGTGGGCTATTTGTACACTATGATTATTACTTATATCGCTGGGCTTACGATGGGAATTATATTGATCTGCTCACAAAAAGTAATGTGTAAATTATACGAGAGGGAGAACCACAATGACGACTAAGGTAATGAAAATACTTACTTTTATTCCTATTTTGAATATCATTGTGATATTCTACGGATTTTTCAAACGGGCGGCGAATGGTTTAGTGGCTCAAGCGATCATCCGCATGGTGATCTGGTTAGGAATTATGGTTGGCGCGGCGGCACTCAGAGCCATCGCTACAATCGCTTTTGCCGCACTTGGACTACCAAGTGTGATTGGTATTATTGTTACATATGTTACAATTTATCTTTCGTTGGTGGCAGGCGCAATCGTGCACATGGTAGGTATATCGGATATATAGTCTCAAGCGCATAAACCAAACCTCGTAAACAAAAAACGCAGCCCCACCTCGGTTGAGGTGGGGCTATACTCATTTTAATCGTGGTAAAAAATATCCCTTGATGCATTCTGTGTTTCGAACACAGATTTGAATATGCGATTTTTCCTTTATCCCAGCATTCAAAAAGGCATCCGTGCCTTCTTGAAAGTAACCGTATACTGTGTCAAAGAATATATCTTCTTTTTCAACCATTTTGTGGAGATTCTTGATAACAGCACAATCCAACGGACGTTTTAGATTGAAGCCGCCGTTATCCGGAAGGTAGTTTTTCTTTTTGGCGTGTAAATCATAGCCGAGAGTTTGAAAACTGTCATTCAAAATAGAATAACTTTTTTGCAACAAGAGTATTGATTCGCGCTCGCAGAAATTTAAGCACAGACCTAAATCAATAATCGCCCCTATAACTGAACAAGTCCGTTAAAAACGGACAATAGACAAAACACCAATCCATCCATACGGAGGTGAAATATGGATAACTCTTTAATATTTGATGCAAAAAAACGCACAAGTCTTGGCAAATTGGTAAACTCTATCAAGATCGGGCACGAGATCGAATTTCGCATAGGGGAGCACCACTACTTTCATCAACCGCATTACAACGGCGAAACGTATGGCGTTCCCAACGTCGCACCAAGATATATATTGTGGGATGAAGATTTTAAGAAACGAATTTTCGAGGGTACACTGGAAGAAGAATTGACATTTTTATTCCAAGATCAGTATTCTTTTCAAGATGATTTTGAAAAGTTTTCAATTGATCCTTTCTAAAATGATTTTATACCAAAATCCTAATCACGACGACTCCAACCAAGACCCGTAAACGAAAAAACAGCCCCACCTCAACCGAGGTGGGGCTGTTTGGCGAAGTGGCGGTGGCGTCTTAGCTGTGTGTCGGGTGACGATTGTGCAAAACGAATACAATTCTGCTTGATTCTGCAACATTTTTGTTATATGATACAAAAAATGAATTTGCACTTGACTTTTTTGCTTTAACGTGCTAAAATGATAAAGCGAACAAAAAACGACATACAGAAAAGGAGATTTTAATCATGAAAAAAATAGTTGCTTTTGTTCTTTCAATCATTATGCTGGCAGGCTGTGCGGTTCTTTTTAGCGCGTGTGGCGGTAAGAGTGACTACGCTTACGGAAAAGATCTGCTCGCGGTTGATTCTCAGCTTGACGCGCTCAACGGCTTGGTCAAGGGCGATGCCGACATTGCCGTAATCGACTCCGTCATGGCGGGCTACTACATGAACACCGGCAAAAAGTATGCCGATTTCCAGATCCTCAAGGGCGTCGTCCTTGCGGAGGAGGAATACGGTATCGGTGCAAAGAAGGGCAACGACGCGCTCATCAGCAAGATCAACGAGGGCATGATCGCACTGGCGAATACCGAATACAAGACGGTTGCGGACACCTATGGCTTGACGAGCGAGCTTTTGGTAAAGGCTGACACGGTGAATCCCAAGGCAGGGGCTACTGACAACTCTTGGAACGACGTTGTTGCAAGCGGCAAGCTGATTATCGGTATTACCAAGTTTGCGCCCATCGCGTATGATGAAAACGGTGAGCTCATCGGCTTTGATATCGATCTGGCAAAGGCGGTCGTAGCGTACCTCAATACCACTTACGGAACGTCCATCACGATCGATTTCGAGGTTATTACTTGGGAGCAGAAGGAAGCGCTCCTTGAAAACGGCTCCATCGACCTTGTATGGAACGGTATGACCATTACCGAGGAGAGAAGCGAGAAGATGGCGATGTCCATTCCTTACCTTGCAAACAAGCAGGTCGCGATTGTAAAGAAGAGCGAGGCGTCCAAGTACGGCTCCGATCTGGAAGCGTTCAAAGAGAACACCAAGAAGTGCATCTTTATCGCGGAAAAGGGCTCTGCAGGTGAGGCTCTGATCAATCCCGCAGTAGGGGAATGATACAAGGATAATCTATGGATTTTTGGTCAATTATATTTGATTTAAGCAAAGGATTCGGCTTAACGCTGAAGCTTTTTGCGCTCACGCTCGTCATTGCGATCCCGCTGGGACTTGCCTTCGCGTTTTGCTCGATGTCAAAGTTCAAGCCGCTGTCTCTTTTGATGAAGGGCGTTATCTGGGTGATTCGCGGCACGCCGCTTCTACTCCAATGTATCATTGTTACCTTTATTCCGTACATCGTATTTCATATTCCCAACAAGGATCTTGCGGCGGCGCTGAATCTCAATAAAATTGCGGATTTGCAGTTCTTATTCGTTCTGATCGCGTTTTCTTTGAACTATGCCTGCTATTTTGCGGTCATTTACGAAGGCGGCATCAAGAGCATTCCCAAGGGGCAATATGAGGCGGGCAAGGTTCTGGGACTCAGCAAAAGACAGATCTTTTGGCGCGTGATCATGATGCAGGTTGTGCGTCGTGTTACCGCTCCCATGAGCAATGAGATCATCACGCTCGTCAAGGATACCGCTCTGGCGCGCGCGCTGGGGATTATGGAGATTATTGCGATCGCGTACGAAAAGGTAAACTATCACGTCGTACTCTCCCCCCTGCTTTACACTGCGGTTTTCTATCTGCTTTTCAGCGGAATTTTAACGCTCCTGTTCCACTTGCTGGAAAAGAAGCTGAGCTATTATCAGGTTTCGTAAGGAGGCAGATATGGAAGATACTTTTTTTGAAGTTTCGGAGCTGCGCAAGAGCTTTGGAAATTTAGAGGTGCTCAAGGGTGTGAGTTTTTCCATGAAAAAGGGAGAGATCCTTTCGATCATCGGCTCATCGGGCAGCGGAAAAACGACCCTGTTGCGTTGCCTGAACTATCTGGAGTTTGCCGATGCGGGCTGTATTCGTCTCAATGGGGAAACGCTTTACGACGGTGGCACCATGAAGCTGAAAAAAATGAAGGATGAGGAGCTGCGCTCCAAGAGACTTCATTTTGGGTTGGTGTTCCAATCCTTCAACCTTTTCCCGCAATACAGTGTGATCGAAAACCTGATGCTGGCGCCGAAGCTTCTCAATCGGGGAAGCGACGAGGAGATCCGTACCAATGCGGAGAGTTTGCTGGCGCGCGTGAATTTGCTGGAGAAAAAGGATGCGTATCCGTGCCAGCTTTCGGGCGGACAGCAGCAGCGTGTCGCGATCGCGCGTGCGCTGGCTCTTGACCCGCAGGTGCTTTTCTTCGACGAGCCAACCTCGGCGCTCGATCCCGAGTTGACGGTAGAGGTTCTGCGCGTGATCAAGGAGCTGAAGGCGTCGGGGCGTACCATGGTGATCGTTACGCACGAGATGGAGTTTGCCAAGAATGTTTCCGATCATGTGATCTATATGCGGGACGGCGTGGTCGAGGTGGACGGAACGGCGGAGGAAGTGTTCGAGCGCTCCGACAATCCCTACCTGCGCCAGTTCTTGAACGTGGGACTGTCCTATTGAACGCAGTGCCCGTGTCTCGGCATTTGGAAATTTGATATGTGAGAACAGCCCCGCCTCAACTGAACTGCCCCAATTTGTACTGTCCGCACAAATTGGGGCGTTTCAACCGAGGGGGGCGATATTTATGCCCAAAAGCGCAAAATGCTCTTGCATTTGCCCCCAATTTCCTGTATAATAGAAGCATACTCGAAAAACGGAGGGCGTTTTATGAAGAAGGGCATTTTTGCGCCGGCGGATATTCTCTTGCCGCGCGGCGATTTTGAAAGATGGTCGGTGATCGCGTGCGATCAATACACGTCAAGCACCGATTACTGGGACGAGGTCAACCGCCTGACCGACGGCGTTCCGTCCACGCGGCATCTGATCTATCCCGAGGTGTATCTTGGCAAGAGTGACGCGGCGGCGGTCACGGCGTCGATCAACCGCGAGATGCAGGCGTATCTCGACGCGGGTGTGTACGAGGAGTACGCTGACGCTTTGATCTACGTGGAGCGGATCCAGAGCGACGGCGCCTTGCGTCAAGGACTGGTCGGTATGGTGGATCTGGACGAATACGACTACACCGAGGGCTCGACCTCGCGCATCCGCGCAACCGAGAAAACGGTTCTGGAGCGCATCCCGCCCCGCGTGGAGGTGCGCAAGAACGCGCCCACGGAGCTGCCGCACGTATTGATGCTGATCGACGACGCGGAGCGCGCGATTCTGGAGCCCCTGCAGGCTCTGGCACGTGATGGGAAGATGCAAAAGGTATACGACTTTGACCTGATGCTGGGCGGCGGTCACCTGACGGGATATCTGGTGCCGCGCGAGAGGAACGCGCACATTTGCGCGCAGATCGAGCACTTAGGCGAGAAGCACGACGGGATCACTCTGGCAGTAGGCGACGGGAACCACTCGTTGGCAACCGCGAAGGCGTGCCGCGAGCTCTGTCGCACCGAGGTCAACCGATACGCGCTGTGCGAGCTGGTGAATATTCACAGCGAGGCGTTGGTGTTCGAGCCGATCTATCGGACGGTGGAAAACGTGGATCCGAACGCGCTGCTCGCGGCGTTCCGTCGGTACGCGTCGAGCACCAATCCCACGGGAAACAAGCCGCAAACGGTGACGTTTGTGACCGACACCTTGAAGACGGAGGTTTCTATCGCGAACCCGCCGCACGCCTTGGCGGTCGGTACGGTGCAGCTCTTTCTGGACTCCTACCTTCCCACACAGGCGGGTGCTGTGATCGACTACATCCACGACGAGGACGAGGTCGCGGCGGTGGTCGCGAAGGGGAACGCCTGCGGATTCCTCTATGACTGCATGGGCAAGAGCGAGCTGTTTGACGCTGTGGCGCGCGAGGGCGTGCTCCCGCGCAAGACCTTCTCCATGGGGCACGCGAGGGATAAGAGATACTATACCGAGGTTCGGAAAATTAAGTGAGGAAAAACAACGGCTGACCCATGTGGGTCAGCCGTTCGTGTATGATAGAACTCTTATTTGTTTGGATCGATCAACTTGAGATCGTTGTCGCAATCGGTGAAGGCGTAAGTCTCGATGCGCACCACGCCGTAGGGCAGGGTAAAGGTAGAATCGGTCTTGCCGATGGCGTATTGCAGGAGCGTGATCGCATCTGTTGCAACCTTCTCTGTTCCGCCCGTCGTCGTGGGAGCGGTCTTGGTGTAGAGGTTGCCCTCGATCGCCTGATATGCGGCGTTGTCCTCGGCTACCGTAAAGGTTGCGAGGCTGTCGCAGGTGGTGAACGCCATAGAACCGATGCTTGTGACGGTGGCGGGAATATGAACGCTCTTGAGGTTGTCGCAATCGTAGAATGCCTTTTCGCCGATGGTGGTAATGCCGACGGGAATCATCACGGAGGTAATTGCCTTGCCCTCGAATGCGGAATCGGCAATCGCGGAAACGGGCTTGCCCAGATGGGTCGAG
Organism: Clostridia bacterium; assembly: GCA_017453335.1. The sequence continues at coordinate 16,282 of JAFTKI010000006.1, read as the reverse complement.
GGGATCACGACAGCGCCCTTTGCATCCTTTGCGGCGGAAACGACGTAATACGCGATCACGTCTCCGTTGTTTGCGGGGGTGTTGGTTTGCGAGGTCTCATAAACGGGTCGGTAGGTCAGATTTTCGGTGACGGTCTGCTGACTGCCGCAGGCGGTGCACTTCCAATTTGCGTCATACTGATGTCCCCAGGGGATTCTGCGGATCTCCGTGTCGGAGCAGGTGGAGCAAGTGCGCGTTTTGATGCCTTCGGCGTTGCAGGTAGCGGTCTTTGTGACCGTCCATGCGCTGTATTTGTGCTCGCAATCTGCGGGGTCGACCTTCTCCTCCTCGGTTGCCGCTTTTTTGCCGCAAGCGCAGAGCGAGAGTGCGAGGACGAGCAGAAGTCCTATTAAAGTGATCCATCTTTGTTTCTTCATAACGATCCATCTCCTTTTCAAGATATTTCTATTATAAACCATTTTCCGCCAAATGTCAATACCCTGAGCGAAATGCGATGTACAAAAAATCGAGAGCCGAATCATGGATTCGGCTCTCTTGCGGATTTTACCACTTCGTGGGTACGCCGTCGACGTATCTCCAGTAGTTGCCGTCATCTTCCTCGGCAGGCTTTTCTTCGCTGTAGAGGTAGACGGTGAATTGGGTGTTGTAATCGGTAATGCTGATCTTGCTATAGTCCTCTGCCGTTCCGTCGTAATAAACGGTCTTCAGACCGGGCGTATTGTAGAAGGTATCAAGATAAATGGTCGTTACGCCGGCAGGAAGCACAACGCTTGTCAGGTTATCGCAATTCGCGAACGCATAATTGTAGACGGTTGTCACGCTGTCGGGGATCGTGACGCTTGTCAGTCCGTCGCAATCGTAGAACGCGTGATAGTTGATGGTCGTAACGCTATCGGGAATCGTAATTTCGGTCAGGCTGTGGCATTCCCAAAACAGGCTCGGCGAAATGCTCGTGAGGCTGGCGGAAAGCGTAACGTCGGAAAGGTTATCGCAGTATGCGAAGGTGTACTCTCCGATCTCCGTGACGCTGTTGGGGATCGTGATGCTCGTCAGGCTGTCGCAATCGTTGAACACCCGAATGCCGATGCTCGTGACACTGTCGGGGATCGTGACGGTCGTCAGGCTCGTGCAACCATAAAACGTATACGTGTTGAGCTTCGTGACACTGTTGGGAATGGTGATGCTTGCAAGACTCGTACAGCCTTGAAAAGCGGATTCGCCGATCTCCGTGACGCTATCGGGAATCGTGACAGTCGTCAGGCTCGTACCGTCTCTGAATGCGTAGCTTTCGATCTTGGTTACACCGCTCGGGATCGTAAAGGTGGGGGCGGGGTTGCCGAGAGCGTATTTGAGCAGCGTCGTTCCATCCTTGGTGTACAGATTACCGTCGATCGATTGATAGGCGGTATTGCCATCGCCGACCGTGATAGAGGAAAGGCTCGTGCAACCGTTGAAAGCCGAGGTGCTGATGCTTGTCACGCTATCGGGGATCGTAATGGAGGAAAGGCTCGTGCAGCTTGCCAGCGCCCACTCCCGGATGCTCGATACACTTTCGGGAATTGTAATAGAGGAGAGGCTTTCACATCCCAAGAACAAAGAGTTGTAGAGCCCCGTTATGCCGTTGGAAAGCGTTACGGAGGAAAGGCTTGTACACCCCTCAAACGCACTGGAGCCGAGGTTCGTCACGCTGTCGGGGATCGTGATGCTCGTAAGACCCGTGCAGCACTTGAACGCAGCGGTTTCGATGGTGAGGACGCTATCGGGGATCGTGACCGCAGTCAGATTTTCGCCGTGTTCAAAGGCGCTGGAAGCGACCTGCTCTACTCCGTCCGGGATCGTGAAGGCGGTGGCAGGGTTGCCTACGGCATATTGGAGCAACGACTTTCCGTCCTTGGTGTAGAGATTGCCGTCGACCGATTTGAAATTGGCGTTGCCGTCTCCCACTGTGAAGGCAGAGAGAGCGTAGCAGTTTTTGAATACGCTGGCACCAAGGGTTTCCACGCTGTTGCCGATTGTGACGGTTGTCAGAGCCGAGCAATCCGAAAACGCATAGCTATTGACGTACTTCAAGGAATCGGGAAGCGTGATGCTTGTGAGAAGCGTGCGCTGATAAAAGGCATAATCGGAAATGCCGACCGTGTCGTCACGAAGCGTCACGTCCGTGTGCTCGAAATCGCAAAAAACGATCCATTTGTCGACGTACCATGCTCCGTTTTCGATTTGGATCAGCCCGGTGCAACCGTCGAACGCTCCATTTGAAACGTGGGTGACGCTGTCGGGAATCGTGACGGAGGTCAGAGCCGTTTGATTCTGAAACGCGTTGTATGTGATGGTCGTGACGGGGAGCCCCTTGTAGGTAGAGGGAATTTTGATTTCGGTATCCGTGCATTCGCCGATGCCCGTAACGCGGGCTTCCTCTACGTCGGTCTCAAACGCCAGCTTCAAGCCGTTGCCCCAAACCGACAGGCATTCCGCGCAATTCGGGTCGCCGATAGCGGCGTCGTGTCCCGTAGAGGGGAGCACCGTTTCAACAAGCTCCCCGCAGCTGCTGCAGTGTGCAACACGCAGACCGTCCTCGGTGCAGGTTGCGGGTTGAAGCTCTTGGAGGTAGATATCGTTGTGACCCAGTGCGGGAACGTCTTGGGTTTCTTCCTCGCCACAATTGTTGCAGACTCGGAATTGTGTACCCGCAGAGGTACATCTTGCAGATATTTGGTCGGACCACTCACTCCAATTGTGCGTTTCGCATTTCTTCGAGCATGCCCCCATCGTAAGGGTCAGCAGGAAGAGGAGGGTGAGGAGCAGGATGAGTTTTCCTTTTTTCATGGTTGTTCTCCTTTGTGTAATTTTTTACAGCTTCATTATAGTCCGTAAAAGGGCAAATGTCAAGCGCTTTTTGAAAAAATAGCGGTGCAGGACGTTTGTCCTGCGCCGCTATTGTCGGTGCTTTTATTTCACGCTTTCCCAGTCCTTGAGGAACCGATCGATTCCCGCGGTGGTAAGCGGATGCTTCATCATTTCCTCGAACACCTTGTAAGGAACCGTGGCGATGTCACTGCCGACGCGTGCTGCCTCGATGACGTGCATCGGGTTGCGGATGGACGCGGAAATGATCTCGGTCTTAATGCCCTGTGTGCGGAAGATCTCGGCGATCTCCTTGACGAGCAGGATCCCCTCCTGACCGATGTCGTCCAAACGACCGATAAAGGGGGAGACGTACGTAGCCCCCGCTGCGGCGGCAAGAAGCGCCTGCGCGGTGGAGAAGATCAGCGTGACGTTGGTCTTGATGCCGCGTGCGGACAGGCGAGCGGTTGCTTTCAGTCCCTCTGCGCACATCGGGATCTTGATGACGAGATTTTCGTTGTTGATCTTCTCGTACAGGGCGATCGCCTCCTCGACCATGGCGTCTGCCTCCAGAGACACGACCTCCGCGCTGATGGGGCCGTCCACGATCTCGGTGATTTCCTTGACCACCTCCAGAAAATCGCGACCCTCACGCGCGATGAGCGAGGGATTGGTGGTCACGCCCGAGATAATGCCGAGATCGGCGGCGCGGCGGATCTCATCCGTGTTGGCTGTATCGATAAAAAACTTCATGATTTTCTCCTTTTTGTCAAAAGCGCTTGACATTTTTTTGAAATTCGGTTATTATTATACTGCACTGTTCATTTGTTTGCAAGGTGTGGCGAAAAAACAGGCAAATACGCAAGGAAAAACGCAAAACGCGCAATCTCGGAGGGGAAATGAGCATTTCAAATCGACAGAAACAAATTTTAGAGCTTTTGGAGGAGAACGGCTTTTTGACGGTCGGGCGGCTGTCGGAATTGACCTATACCTCGCCCTCCAGCGTGCGGCGGGATCTGATCCGCCTGCAAAACCTGTCGCTGGTCAAGCGAACGCACGGCGGCGCGTCCGCTTTGCGTGAGGTCAATCAGGCAGTGCCTTTGAGCAACCGCATGTCGCAGAGCATTGCGGAAAAGCGTCGGATCGCCAAGCTGGCATCGGAGCTGTTGCGTGACGGGCAATCGGTCATGCTCGACGGATCGAGCACAGCGGGCTTTTTGGTGCCCTATATTGCCAAGCATAAGGACATGATCCTGTTCACAAATAACATGAATACTGCGATCACGGCGGTCAGCTACGGAATCGCAACGCACTGCATCGGTGGGGCGTCGGTCAACTGCTCGGCGGTGCTCTCGGGTACGCAGGCGTATGCGGCGGTGGAGGGCATCCATCCCGATATCCTGTTTTTCTCCTCCAAGAGTCTGGATGCCGACGGCTGGATCTACGATCCGATCCCCGAGGAGAATTATATCCGCACGCTGATGCTGAAGAACGCGCGTTGCCGTGTGTTTTTGTGCGACAGCGCCAAGTTCGGAAGCACGTCGCTGTACCGTCTGACCTCGATCGAGGAGATCGACGCCTGCGTGTTCGATAAGCCCTATCCCGACTTGCGCGCGAAGTGTAAGATCATTTGTTGAGAGAAGGCAATTCCCGTCCTATCACATTTTTTATAATTGCGTAGTAAAATCAAGCCCTTTTGGAACAGCGCAGATGGGATCGGGGAAATGTTACTTTCCCTTGGTGCAACCCTTCCGTTTCGCTACCGCGAGCCACCTCCCGCAAGCACCGGGGAGGCAAAAAGTGAGCGCATACAAAGATAAAAACCATACAATTTGTTTTTTCCTAAGACAGAATCACCATGAACGCACGATCCCAACGCCTCTCCGGTGCTTGCGGGAGGTGGCGCGGCAAAGCCGCGACGGAAGGGTTGGCACACGGGTAAATGTTGCTTTCGCACAAAAAAATCTCCCCCTGTAAGCCGCAAGGCTTACAGGGGGATTGCCATTTCAAAAAAACGCTCCGAGGTCAAACGGATCTCGGAGTGTTTCGTTTATGTTTGATTGGCACGCAGGATTTCAACCGACGCCTTCGCTTTTTCAAAGACGTAGTTCCAATCCGCGCCCGCCGTCAGCATGTCCATACCCATGTCCGTCCAATACTTGACCGAATTGGGCGTGGGCGAGCCCGTCGCAAGTCCGACGTACTTGTCTGCCCGACGCAGGATCTCCACCGAACGCTTCAGGAGTGCAGTGGTGTGTTCATCCGTCACGTGCCCGATCTCGCCGATTGAGGCGGAAAGGTCGTTCGGCCCGAAAATAAAGCCGTCCACGTAAGGGATTCGCGCGATCTCCTCTAAGTTTTCCACGCAGTCCACGTGCTCGATCTGGAGGAATCGGCAAAGCTCCAAGCTTTTGCGATCGGTGTATTCGCTTGCATCGTCCGCGCCGTAGCGGATCGCGCGCATGGGGCCGAATCCGCGCGTGCCAAGAGGCGGGTAGAGCGTCATGGCGATCAGCTCGCGGGCTTCGTCCGCCGTCCGTACCATCGGGAAGATGATCCCGTCGGGATCCATTTCCAACACCTTTTTGGTTACGGTCAGGTCGTTTTGCGGCACGCGCACGATCGCGGGTGTGCCTGTCGAGCGCGCGGCGTTGAGGTGGCAAAGCGCCTCCTTGTAGGACATGTAGGTATGCTCCATGTCGATCCAGATGTAATCAAATCCTGCGTTGCCCATGATCTCGCACAGACACGGGTCGCTGAGGCTGACGATCGCGCCGCTGAGCTTTTCACGGCGCTCAATCCGTTCCCGTAATACGTTCATATTGACCTTTCTTCCTTTTCAAGGCTTGCTTCCAGTGCGTCTGTTGCGAGCTTCATCTGCCGCATGCAGCTTCGACCGTAATCGGTCAGCTCCGTGCTGCGTCGGTTGCGCGCGAAGTTCTCGGTTGGGATTCCGCACAGGTTCATATGATACTTCGCGGTGAGCGGGTAGGGGAGCCCCACCTCGGTAAAGCCGAACGTGCCGATCACCGATTGCACGAGCGCCGCACGCTCGGGCTCCTTGGCATAGTTCTTGCCAAGCCATGCGTAGAGCGCGGGATGGAAGTTGCACATAATGCCGCAGTAGCCGTCGCCGCCTGCCTGCATGGATTCGAGCAGCGTCTGGCAGTTGGCGTTGAGCAGCTTGAAGCCGCTGCCTCGGAGAAGCTTTACGCGCTCCGCGATGAGCGCGGCGTCACAGCAGGTGTCCTTCATGTAGTCAAATCTGCCCGTTTGGACGCACCAGTCGAGAATGCGCGGGGTGACCAGACGCTTGTAGGGGTGCGGGCACTCGTAAAGTCCCAGTCGCGTGTCGGCAGGAAGGGATGCGAGCAACCTTTCGGCGTTTTCGATGAACACGTCGTCGCCCTCGTTGTTGGGATCGAGGCGGTTGGTGATGAGGATCAGGGCATCGGTTCCGCTTTGCGCGATGGCGTTCAGCTCATGGATCTGCTCGGGGATCGAGCCGCCGACATGTCCCGAGGAGACGACGGTAAAGGGTCTTCCGCTTTGTCGCTCGAGCGCTTTGGCGCGTGCGTAGACGCGACGGTTCAGCTCAACACGCTCCTCCAGCGTCAGATAAAAGATTTCGCTGGATTGGCAGACCGCGAAGATACCGTCGAGGCTGTTTTCAAAGTACCAGTCCACGTATTTCTCGGCGGTTTCGTAGTCCACCGTTCCGTCCTTGTGATAGGGCGTGATCATTGTTGTAAAAATGTCCATTTTTATGCACTCCTTTCCGTTTTGTTCAGTATACCACACCGCGTTGGTATGTGCAATATGCGAGCAGGACATTTTTTTATAATTTTCGGACATTTTCATTGCAAACGCACACGCTTTATGGTACAATGGAGAGGCAGAGAAGAGAGGGGGGGAGCGAGTGGAGATCCTATTCAAGCAAGCCGAGGGCAGGGACGAACTCTCCTCGGTGGCACTGAACGCGTGCGGGATCAGACGTTGCTATTGCAAGTGGGTCTGTGTGGCGCGCGACCGCATGCATATTACACGAAAGAGACATCACCACACGGGCTTTGAGGTGCATCTGATCGAAAAGGGTGCGCAGGTCTATGAGATCGGAGGCGCGACGGTCGAGGTGCGCGCGGGGGAATTTTTGCTGATCTCGCCCAACGTGCGCCACACGGTTCTGCACGCAGATCCGCAAACCGAAAAGTATTCCTTTTTCTTTTCGCTTGCGGACGCGGGAACCGAGCACCTGAGTCCCTCACAGGAGCCTTTCGTAACGGGGCGAACGCCTGCGCAGATCGAGGAGAACCTTCGCTTTCTCAGCGCACAGCGGCGAAGCGGTGCGGCGTACGTGCAATGCGTGGTTGGCAATCGCGTTTTGGAATGCCTGTTGCTTCTGTTTCGCCAACTTTCCTGGGCGAAGGCATCGCACGCGGAGCATACAAGCGACGAGGATCTGCGATTGAGCCTTGCCAAGCAGTACATTGCGGACAACGTCTGCCGCCCGATCGGCGTGGAGGATGTGGCGTCCTATTGCTGCATTGGAACGAAGCAAATGACCAGAATCTTTCATCGGTGCGAGGGGATCACGGTGGCAGAATACGTGCGCCGCGCGCGCTGCGAGGCGATCGAGCGGCTGCTGCTGGAAACCGATCTGCCCTTGCGGCAGATCAGCGAGCAGATGCACTTTAACAACGAGTACTACTTCAACGCGTTTTTCAAGCAGCACGCGGGCGTCAGCCCGGGGGCATACCGTAAAATGATGAGAAGGGGCTGAGTCATTCAGCTGCAGAAGCCGTGATCGGGGTCTCGTCGCCGTACAAAGGTCTGGTCTCGATCGAGGAGATTGACGCCTGCGTGTTCGATCAGCCCTGCCTCGACCTGCGCGCGAGGTGTCCATCCTTTGCTGAGAGAAGGCAATCCCCCCTGTAAGCCTTACGCCTTACAGGGGGGATTGCCATGAAAAAGAGTAACATTTACGCACGTGCCAACCCTTCCGTCGCGGCTATGCCGCGTCACCTCCCCTTACACAGGGGAGGCTGTGAGATAGCTCGTTCATGGCTATTCTATCTTAAGAAAACGTAATTTTTAATGGCTTTTATCCATGTTCGCACTTGCTTTTGGCCTCCCCTGTGTAAGGGGAGGTGGCGAGCGAAGCGGAACGCTCGCGAGACGGAAGGGTTGGCACAAAGGAAAAGTAACATTTGCTACGAAAGGCTATTGGTAACCGCTCGTGGATCCCGCTTCGGCTAAAGCCTCGCGCTTTTGCTTGCTCGCTCCGCTCGACCCGCAAAAGTTCGATGCGGAAGCCGCGCAAGCGGCTTTCGGCTTGCTTGCAAGCCTACTCAGTGATGACACATAGTGGCTTTGTGCTTGCAAGCCTGCTCAGCGATGATATGGCGAGGGGGATTTCGCGCTTCGCATTTTACGTGTCATCCTGAGTGGAGCGTTAGCGGAATCGAAGTTTTGCGGAATGAGGCTTGCCGAATGGAGCAAAACCGAGGAGCGATAGCGACGAAGGGATCTCGTAACGAGTTTTGCTGGCTTTTTGCAGGGAAAGTAACATTCGCACAGAGAGCAATCCTCCCTACGAGCCTGTGGCTTGCAGGGGGGGATTGGCATTTCAAAAAAACGCTCCGAGATCGCGTAGATCTCGGAGCGTTTTGCATTATTGTTCTTTTGCTTTTTTGAAAATAATGAACTTGCTGAAAAAGTAATTGAGAATAACCACGACCACGGCAAGGATCAGCTTGGCGATCAACTGACCCGTAACGGTGAACCCGAGGAGAACGACAGAGAATTTGCCCAGAGGCAGAACGTCCACCAAGAGAAACAGCCCCAATTCTTCCAGCCCGAAGCTGAAGACCCGCGCGCCGACGAATTCGACGATCTCCCGTGCCAGTGTTGCCTTTTCGCACGAACGTGCGCGAAAAACGATGATTTTATTGACCACAAAGGCGAACACGACCGCCGCGACCCATGCGATGAGGTTGGAGAGCAGATACAGCGTCTCTCCTATGAGTGCTCCGCATAAAAGGAAGACCACCAGATTGACCAATGTGGTCAATCCTCCGAAGAGCAGATACAAAAGGGATTCGCGGTGCTTCTTGAAAAATTCCATCAATCCTTCTTCTCCTTTTTGCTGTCCAGCTCGCGCCGCAGAATGTAGATCGGGCGCTTTTTGACCTCAATGTGCATCTTGGCGATGTAGCTGCCAAGGATTCCAAGGCAAAACAACTGAATGCCGCCGATCAGAAGCAGAAGCACCACGAGCGTGGCGTACCCGGGGACGTTGATTCCGAAGGCGAGCTTTTGAATGATGACCACGATCAGGTATACGATCGCACTGAAGGAGGAGAGAAAACCGATGAAGGTGGAGAGCTTCAAAGGTGCAGTGGAGAAGGAAATGATACCGTCAGTCGCATAGCGTACCAGCTTCGGCAGTGACCATTTGGTTTGTCCGTGCTCTCTTTTTTGCACCTCGTAGGGGATATACTTGGTGTTGAAGCCGACGTAGCTGAAAATGCCCTTGGAGAAGCGGTGATGCTCGCTCATCGCGAGGATCGCCTCCACCATCGTGCGCTTCATCAGTCGGAAATCCGATGCGCCGTTGACGAAATCGACCTCGGAAATGCGCGTGATGAATTTATAGAAGCAGGATTTGAGTCCCGACAGCAGCTTGTTTTCCTTTCGCTTCTTCTGGTACGCGGTCACGCAGTCCAGCTCCGCGTCCGCCTCGATCTCGGAGAGCATCTCCAAAACGACCTCGGGGCGTTGCTGCAGATCCGCGTCGATCAGGCAAACGAGATCACCGCGAGACGCCTCCAGCCCTGCGTAAATCGCCGACTCCTTGCCGAAATTGCGGCTGAAGGAGAGCACTCGCACGTTGTCGTGCGCGGCGTTCAAGCCGCACAGCTCCGCATAGGTCTTATCACGGCTGCCGTCGTCCACGAAGACAAACTCATAGTCAGAGACCTTGCCCTCGAACACGCGCGTGACCTCCTCGTAGAAGCGCGCGACGTTTTCCTCCTCGTTGTAGGAGGGAACCACTAAAGTAAGATACATGTTACCACCATGCGACTTAGGTTTGCGGGGAAAAAAGCCCCCGCGGAATCGCTCTGCTGACATTATAACACATCTTGCGTCGGTTTGCAAGAGGTTTGTGTCAATCGGAGGCTTGAAGGGGGCATTGATGGTAATCAAAAAGAGAGCCGCTTCGGCTCTCTTTTTGATTACGGTAATGTTGCTTGCGTTAGTGACTTTATAGCGTTACTAAGAAGATGAAGCCAAGCACGATGTCAATGATAGAGATGACCAGCCCGCTGATTGCCAATCCGCGACCCTTGTATTGTGCGGTTTCGGTTATCTTCATTGCCAAGGCAGAAAAAACCAAGCCGAGAATGCCGCACGGGATCGCAGCAACGACGATGCCGACCAACGCTAACACAAAGCCGGCAATCGCTTTCCCTGCATATTTTTTTACAGCAGGCGCGTCTTTTTCTGCAACGCTCGTTTTTTGTACGGTAGGTTCCTCTTCGGTGGGGGTGCCACAGCTTGTGCAGAAAGGGGTGCCTTCTGAAAGCTCTGTTCCGCAATTCTTGCAATTCATATCATTTTCCTCCCAATAAAAAAGTGTGCACAACCGAAGTCATGCACACCGAAAAACGCAAGCTCCGATTGCTGTCACACAAACGAATCGGAATAGGGATATTTCAGCCATACTCAAATCACACGGGAGCTTGTGCTTTTACCAAACTCGTGCGATTTTAGCATAGCCAAAAAGAGGGGATCGTATTCCTCCGAAAAAACACCCCTGCATCCGATATTTAGTTTGTGTGACAGCTTCATTATATCACGGGATTTGATTTTTTGCAATAGGTTTCGCAAAAATAAATATCCCCGTATCTGAACCGTCAGCGCAATTTAGAACGGTTCATGATACGGGGGGGGACAATAAAAACTCTTGCAGAACGAAAAATCATTTTTTATATGTTGCACAAACAGCTTCCAGCGCTTTGAAATCACATGCGAAGTTGGAAATTTTTCCTGTTGTGATTTGTTTGTCATATATTTTGCTTGCTTTTTCTACAAGTTGGTCGATGATCTTGATGCAAAAGGAATATTCCTTGTTTAGCAAGTCCTTGTACTTTTTTTCCTCTGTAGAGTCGGAATCATTTGCATTGATGTCTACGATGCTGTAAACGTCATCGCGGATCGGAATCATTTTTTTGATTTCGATGGCAGAAAGAATATGCTTGACTTTTTGGGGGTCATCTGCTGAGATGGTGTAAATATCCCTATGTCCCATATCCAATAAGTTAGAAGTTTCGTATATTAGATATCTGTCAAAATCGATATTTTTCCACGTCTTGTGCTTTTCCTTTGCCGAGGTTAAAGGAATAACATATTTTTGATTGTTATCGTTTGAAACTAAAATACCTAAATAAGGTTTGTTGTCGTAATGCTTTGATGAATAGAATACCTCACTGCAAGCATCATGAAGCGCTTTTACATAATTGGGATCAATATGTATCAATTTTAGATTGTCATTTAGACGAAACATTTTGTGACTCCTGAATAATGAAAAAATGAGGATGAAATCCTCATTTTTTCTCGTTAATGTTCATCTCTTTTATGGTCGATGCCATAAGGTTAATGGAGACCTTCTTTAATGTTCATCTTTTCTATTGTCAAAGCAATAAAGTAGATGGAGACTTTCTATAGATATTATATGCTAAAAATCATCGCTTGTCAATACCTTTTTAGAAGTTTTTTGTGTTTTTTTCGCAAAAATAAATTTTACAATGAAAAATACGTCGCAAGATTCCGCCTTCGGAATCATGTTACCACCATGCGACTTAGGTTTGCGGGGAAAAAAGCCCCCGCGGAATCGCTCTGCTGACATTATAACACATCTTGCGTCGGTTTGCAAGAGGTTTTGCATCAATCGGAAAAGCGAGGTGTTTTTCATGGATGACGATCAAATTTTGCGTGACTTTGGGACGCGGTAAAACGGATATACTTCATGCCCGCTTTCGCAAGAGAAAAGAAGGAGCGACCGAAATCGGTCGCTCCTGTGAGGGCGTTACCACGCCGTGGGTACACCGTCAACGTATCTCCAATAGTTGCCGTCGTCCGTCGGCTCAGCTTCGCTGTAGTAGTAGATGGTGGCGGAGATGAGGATGTAATTGTTGGTAGAATCAATTGAGATCTTATCCCACTCATCCGCTGTACCGTTATAGTAAATAGTGGAAAGGCTATAATCGAACGCGTACGGGCCAATGCTTGTCACGCTGTCGGGAATCGTGATGCTTGTAAGGTTGGTGCAACCGCTGAAAGCAGAATTGCCGATGCTCGTCACGCTGTCGGGTATCGTGATGCTTGTAAGGCTCTTGCAATCCTTGAACGCCCTATCACCGATGCTTGTCACGCCGTCGCCGATCGTCACGCTTGTAAGGCTGTCGCACCGATAGAACGCATTCGCACCGATGCTCGTCTCGCCGTCGCCGATCGTGATGCTTGTAAGGCGACTGCAGTGAGAAAACGCAAAATCGCCAATGCTTGTAACGCTGTCGGGAATCGTCACGCTTGTAAGGCTGTCGCACCCACAGAACGCACTCGCACCGATGCTCGTCACGCTGTCGGGAATCGTCACGCTTGTAAGGCTGTCGCACTCATAGAACGCATTCGCACCGATGCTCGTCACGCCGTCGCCGATTGTGATGCTGGTAAGGCTGGAGCAACTACGGAACGCCTCATCGCCGATGATTATCACGCTATCAGGAATTGTGACGCTTGCAAGGCGGTAGCGGAATTTGAATAACGCATTTCCAATCCCTACCGTATTGGTGCGAAGCGTGACACTTGTTATATCTGTATAAGAATAAACCGCCCACTTGTCCACATAGCCAACGCCGTTTTCATATTCCGTTACTTTGCACCCAGTGAACACCTCATAGCCAATGGTTGTCACACTGTCTGGAATTGTGAGGTTTGTAAGGTTGGCGCAGTACTGGAACGCATAATTGCCGATGCTCGTCACACCGTCTGGGATTTTGATGCTTGTAAGATTACTGCACCCATAGAACGCATAATTGCCGATGCTCGTCACACCGTCTGGGATTTTGACGCTTGTAAGATTACTGCACCCATAGAACGCAGAATTGTCGATGCTCGTCACACCGTCTGGGATTGCAATGCTTGTAAGGTTACTGCACCTTAAGAACGCCCCGCCGCCGATGTTCGTCACGCTGTCAGGGATTGTGATGCTGGTAAGGTTGTGGCAATAAAGGAACGCCTCTTCGCCGATGTTCGTCACGCTGCCGGGGATCACAAATGAGGTATCTGCCTTGCCTATCGCATATTGGTACAGCATTGTTCCATCCTTAGTGTAGAGATTTCCATCAATGGATTGATAATTGGGGTTATCGCCATCAACCGTGATGCTCGTAAGGCTACTGCACCTAGAGAACGCAGCCTTGCCAATGCTCGTCACGCTGTTAGGAATCGTGATGCTTGTAAGGTTACTGCACCCATAGAACGCAGAATCACCGATGCTCGTCACACCGTCGGGGATCGTGATGCTTGTAAGGCTACTGCACTCATAGAACGCATCCTCGGCGATGCTCGTTATGCTTTTTGGAATCGTGATGCTTGTAAGGTTCTTGCAGCATTTGAACGCAGCATGCTTCATGGCCGTTACACTATGCGGAATGAAAACTTTTATGATGCTGGACCCTTGAAATGCATTAGGGGAGAGAGTAGTTACGTTGCTTCCGTTATATATAGCGGGAATGACCACCTTTTCAGGCAGATTGCTCACGTCTGCCGCCTCTACGATATACGTTCCCGCCCCCGTGCCGGATCTGATTTCGGCAAATACAAAGTACGAATCCGGTGTGTCGTACACGGCGGTGTAGGTTTCGTTGCTCGTTCCAACGGTTACGGTGCATAAAAGATCCTCGCCGACAACTTCCTCCGCACTGTTTTCCCAGTGTGAAAAGTTGACCGTTTCCTCGCCGATGTCGGTGGTTACGGTGATTTCCTCGGGGGCTGTGATCTCCACCGCCTCCCCTTCGCGAAAGAGCCCGTGGGTGGAGCCGTCGCTTGCAAGCGTGCCGCCGTTCACCTTGACCTGATAGTAGTCGTCTGTTGCCAAACGGTCGGTGTGATAGCCGAAATAATTCTGCGCCGATGCGCCGTAGGTCAGCATGTCGGAAAGCAGTATTTTCAACGCCTCACTGTCCGAGCCGCTTGCGGTTTTTCCAAGCATGTTGTAGGCGTATTGCAGAATGCTGTACTTTTCTACCGTGCTGTAGTAGGTCGTGCCGTCTACCGTAACGTATGCACGCGCATACACGTCATCGGTCATTTCCTTGGCGGCAAGCTCGGTGTATTGAAAGATCCAATAGACCGTGCCGTCGATCTCCATCCATCCCGCGGTGGAAAGGCTTGTCTCCTCGCTTCCCATCGTGTACGTGGCGTCGGGAGCACGCCAAAAGAGCATGCCGAAATCCTCGGTCGGGAGCGCGTTTGCATCGGCTCCCGTCAGGTTGACCGCATACAGAATGTAGACGTTGTCCTCAAATTGCAGATTGAATTTGTCAATGCTGACCGCTGGCTCCGTAGCTTCGCTTTCTGCGAATGCAGGAAGTGCAAGCAGACACGCAAGCAGTATGATTACAGGGATCCAAAACAGATGTTTTTTCATAGCAATTCCTTATCCTTTCGTTGAAGTGGAGGTGTTATCGTCCCAGCTTCCCATGTTCCCACCCGGGAAGAAGCCCGGCAATTGACCGCCCCCCGAGGTTCGCAGAACGTCCTCTGCGCCAACCCATAAGATTGTGACCGATGGTGGTGTAAATTTCTTTTTCACGTTAAGTTCTCCTTTCAAAGGCAAAATATGCAGCCACGTTCTTGACCGCTACGGGTATATTATACTCAATATTTGAGTGTTTATCAATACTCAAATATTGAGTGTGATAAACTTTTTATATAAAATATGTAAGGAGTTTATATGAATTACCGTATCAGAATGAGAAATCTCCGCGAGGACAACGATTTAACGCAAAAAACGGTTGGGGCACTCCTCAACAAATCGCAACAGGGCTACAGCCACATTGAGGACGGGCGCGCCGAATTGAAGATCGACGATCTGATCAAGCTTTGCCGCTTTTATGGAGTGAGCGCCGACTATTTCATCGGTCTCTCCGACAAAAAAGAACCCCACCACTAAATGGCAGGGCGGGGAAGTGCCTCTAAAAAAGAGCAGGACACCTATTGGTGTCCTGCTCTTTTTGTGTTGCGCGTACAAAAAAGATGTCAAGCTATTTATCTTCAATATGCTTTTCAACATCTGTTAAAATTCCAAGCCATACCCCCATAACGCAGGAAACAAGGGGAGAAAAACCGTTTGGGAAATAGCGAATATAGTTTGGCACACTTGCAACAATTCCAATTGCACTAACAATTAAAAAAAACCACGAACCAAAACGCATAATTTTCGGTGATGCGTTAATTCTTACAATTTTGAACCCAAATTTAATTCCGAAATAGAAAAACGGTAATCCTATTACTGTTGCCACAATAATCGTGATTTTATCATCTGGATTTCCAAAGATAATTTCAAGCAACAATAATGCAAGCAAGACTACTCCACATATAATTGCGATTAGTTTCCGTTTCTTAGCAAGCTTTTCAAGCATTTGTGTTCCCCCTATGAAAATTATTTGTTCTCAATGCTTGATTTCGCTGTTCTACAAGAGGAAACAAGCATAACGCGGAGAGTTGCACATTTATCAGAAAGGATTTTGTACTGTTGAGCATCAATATAATTCGTTCTATGTAAAAGTTCGAGCCAATAACCTGTTTCACTCGCTTCTTTGAGTGCTATTTCGAGTTTGGATATGAAATCCTTTTTGCCTTGTGCATACTGTGTCTCGTGGATATTAGCGCCTATAGAAGTCCACTTCTGCCGATCTGGTTAGCGATAACGGATTCGTGGTTTGATTTTAAGTATTTGACAAGGTTAATAATATCTACGGAAAATTCCATTGATAATTCACGGAGTTTAGATTCAGCCATAGTAGACCTCGCTTTCGGTGATATTATACCATATTTTTGAGAGTTTGTAAAGAGTGATGTATCGGCTTCGCCGAAGTGATGTAGTGCTAACGCACAGTGATGTATTGCTCCTTCGTCGCAAAGTGATGTGATGTGTTCCGCATCCTCACGCGCGAAGCGCACATCACTTCCGAAGGAAACATCACGCACGAAGTGCGCATCTCGTTCCGCGCAAGCGGAACACATCGTTCCAAACAAAAGAGCACTGCTCTCGCAGTGCTCTTTTGTTTGGAGGCGCCACCCGGAATCGGACCGGGGATGAAGGTTTTGCAGACCTCTGACTTACCGCTTGGCTATGGCGCCATCCAGCTCG
>JAFTKI010000044.1 GCA_017453335.1 Clostridia bacterium | reverse complement strand
CTGCAACCATAGAACGCATACCAGCCGATGCTGGTCACGCTGTCGGGGATCGTGATACTTGTCAGGCTACTGCAACCATAGAATGCCTCAGTGTCGATGCTCATCACACTTTCGGGAATGGTGATACTTGTCAGGCTGCTGCAACCCTTGAACGTATAAGAGTCGATACTGATCACGCTGTTGGGGATCGTGATGCTTGTAAGGCTACTGCAACCATAGAAAGCATACTCGCCGATGCTGGTCACGCTGTCTGGAATCGTGATGCTTGTAAGGCTACTGCAATCTTTGAACGCCTCAATGTTGATGCTTGTCACACTTTCGGGAATTGTGATGCTCGTCAAGCCACTGCAACCCTCGAACACATAACCGTCGATGTTGGTCACGCTGTCTGGGATTGTGATGCTTGTCAGGCTACTGCAACCATAGAATGCCCCAAAGCTGATGCTGGTCACGCTATCGGGGATTTCGATGCTGGTAAGGCTACTGCAACCGTTGAACGCATAGTGACCGATGCTGGTCACGCTGTCTGGGATTGTGATGCTTGTCAGGCTACTGCAATACTGGAACGCAAAATTGCCGATGCTGGTCACGCTGTTGGGGATCGTGATGCTTGTCAGGTTCCTGCAACCATGGAACGCATAAATGCCGATGCCTTTTACATTGTCATCGATCACTACGGTTATGGGATAGGTGCGATTGTACAAAGCGTAAGAAGGAACCCACGTTCCACCAAAGATCACTGTTTCGATGCTTTGAACATTCAGAAAAGGGTTGTCTTGGCTTCCGTATTGACCGTTGTAATAAACGGTTTTCAGGTTGTCGCATTTATAGAAAGGTTGTGTCCCGATGCTTGTTACCGATTCGGGAATGGTGATCTCGGAAATCCCTGTGCAACTATAAAACGCTCTTGTGCCGATCGTCGTCACCGTTGCGGGCAGGTCAATTGCGGTGAGTCCCGTACAACCCGAAAATGCCTTGTCGCCAATCGTCTTGATGCCGTAGGGCAGGCTGATGCTTGTGAGTCCCGTGCAATCTAAAAATGCGTTTTCCTCGATCACGGTCACCGCTTTTTCATTGTAGGTTGCGGGAATTGCGATCGCCGCAGGCAGCTCCACGTCGGGATTTGCCTTGACGCTATAGGTTCCGTCCGATTGCTCGGTGTAAACCAAAGGATCGATTACAGGTGTTTCTATCACGCCATAAACCGCAGTATAGGTTTCATTTTGGCTCGAAACGGTGATGGTGTAATTCAACTCCTCGCTTACCACCGCGCCCGCGCTGTTCTCCCAATACAGGAACACTTCACCCACCGTATTGGTTTCGCTTGCCGTAACGCTCAACTGCGTGCCAGACGTGTACAAGCCTTGTGCCGTGCCGTCGGGCAGCAGGGCATTTTGCACCTTGATTTGATAATACGATGCATTTGCCAAGCGGTTGGTATTCTCTCCGAAATATTCTTGTGCTGCCGCACCGTATGCAAGCATGTTATTCAACAGATTTTTCGTTTTTTCATCGGGCGTGGTAGACGAAGTCTTGCCCAACTTGTTGTAGGCATATTGCAGAATGCTGTATTTGTCCAGATCGCTGTAATATTCACCGTTTTCATCGGTTGCATATACGCGCGCGTAAACATCCACAGTCATTTGCTTTGCCGCCAACTCGCGAAATTCGAAGACATAATATGAATTGCCGCCGATCGTGGTGGTCGCGGGCTCGGGCGAAAGGGTATAGTCTTGTGTACCGTTCACGTATTCGTTCTGCGGTGTGAGCCAAAAGAGCATTTGTACGCTGTCGGCGCCCTCGGTTCCCTCAACGGGAACGGCATAAAGGAGGTACACCGAATCTTCCAAGGAAAGATTTTTGGCATAGATCTTCAGATCTCGATCGGTCGCAGCAGCGGTTTCATTTGAAGCGGATACCGCAACGATGCAAACCGTTGTCAAGAGCAAGAAGACTGCCATTGCCGTGAGCAAAAGTTTTTTGAGTTTCATGTTGTTGTCCTTTCATGTGTTGTGTTCCATCAAAGTGCTGTGGGGTCCCATTCCAGCCAGTTGTCGTCGCCCGAAGTGGTGATTGCATCCTGCGTGTCAAGCAATTGAATTTCCATCTCGGGTGTTTGGTAGTTCTTTTTCATGTCTGTCCTCCTTATAATAAAAAAGTGCGTAGCCGAAGCTACGCACGAAAAATGTGTAGCTCCATTGCTACCACACAAATTGAATCTGAAAGCTTACTCTAACCATTTTTGAGCGAGCGTACAGAAACGGAGCGTACATTTTTACCAAAATTAAAATAGTAAAAAAGGTACACTTCGCCCATAGATATAGTTAGAGTACTAAGTAAACTTTTATTCAATTTGTGTGGTGAATTTATTATATCACGCTTTTATTTTTTTGTAAAGACTTTTGCCAAAATTTGTTGTTTTTCTTGCGCTTTTTTATTCCTTATGTTATAATATAATCGAGGTGATTACATGTCAGAAAATAAGGATGGAAGAGGGCGCAAGCCCAATCAACGCATGCAGCATTTTCTTGTGTTGCAGTATTTGCTTGAGCATTCAGATACAGACCACTATGTGAAAGTGAAAGAGCTTTTGGAATATTTGAAAGTTTCATGCGATATCCTTGTGAAGGAGCGCTCGCTCTACAAGGATATCAAGGAGATCAACATTGCATACATTATGTTGGAGGATTCCGTTAATCACGAAGAGGCGGAAGAAATCTTAGAGGATGATCCTGATCGGGAAACCGTTAAGTACAAAAAGAAAAACGGATACCATGTTGCAAAGCGCTCGCTCGATCCATCTGATGCGCGCCTGTTGGTGGAAGCGCTCCACACTGCGCGATTTGTAACAGAGCGAGATACCGAATTTATTGCAGATCAAGTGGGGAGCTTTTTGAGTGAATACCAACGGGAGCAAATCAAGCATGATACTTTTGCTGTTGCAAGAGTGAAAACAGACAATGCCAAAGTGTTTGATAACGTTGATTTGATTCATTCTGCAATGGCACAATTTTACGAGGGCAAGAGCCACGTTCCGGAAAAAATCAGATTCAAATACTTGAAGTGCACGATTCAAAATCCAACGCAAAGTGTCGCGCGCCGAAAGGGCAATGATTATGTGGTTAGTCCGCACGCAATTATCATCAATGAAGGAAACTATTATCTTCTTGGTATCGAGGACAAGAGCAAGAAATTGTTGACCTACCGCATCGATCGCATGAACAGGGTTCGGCTTGCAGGGGAGGCTCGCGAGGAGAATGCCTTGACGCGGAATTTGAAAGAGTATCTCGATACCTATTCTTTGCGCGTATTTTCTATGTACACCGGACGGCGCGAAACTGTTCGAATCCGCTTTACAAATGATCTGTTGGATACGATCGTGGATCGGTTTGGTAATTATGCTTCCTATGTAAAAGATGATAGCAAGCATTTCATGGTATCCGTTTCTGTTGAAATCAGTCCAATGTTCTTTGGATGGCTTTGTGGATTTGCAAACAAGGCAAAATTGATCTCTCCCGTTTCGGTTGTTGATGATTTTGCCAAGCACATTGCTAAAATACAGGGGTTATATCAAAGATAATGAAGAAGCGAGAACGAAATTCCGTTCTCGCTTCTTTACTATTATTTGATTGTTGACATAGGACTGAAATTTTGATATCGCTTTTGAATATCATCGCTGTTCAGATCCAAGTAAGCTTCCTCGGTTACGCGCACGCTTGAATGTCCAAGAATTTTGCTCAGTGTAAAAATATCCATTCCGTTCATCAAGCATCTTTTTGCAAAATTATTTCGCAGGCAATGGGGGGAGATGGTTTCATTCAGCCCCGCGCGTTTCAAATATTTTTTGAAATTTGTTTCAAAATTTGATACTTGAATGGGCGCGCCATTGTGTTTGATAGGGAATAGGTAATCGCTTTCCGCGTATCGATCTTTGAACTGTATCCAGCGCCTCAGAATTGATTCGGTTTTGGGAGAAAAGAATACCATCCGATCTTTGCGACCTTTTGTGTTCTCAGCTCGCAAGAAGATTTGCTTTTTTGCAAGGTTGATATCTTCTACCAAAAGCAAACTACATTCACCAAGGCGCATGCCGGTATCAATCATGAGGATGATCATTACGAGATCACGATGCTCGGAAAAATAGGACTTATCTAACTGACCAATCAAACGCTTAAAATCATCGTCAGAAATATAATCCTTTGCTTTCCTGTTGTTTTTGAGTTGTTGAATCCGTTTCATTGGATTTCTTGTCAACACATAGTCGCGCTCCATCCAATTGAAAAATACGCGAAGATTTCGAATATAGTTGTTAATGGTTGTAGTTGAGATCGGATTTCGAAAATCGCGCCTGCGCTCGGGATAATTGGTGCTTTTTCTCTTTTCATCAGTGTAGAATGAATATTTCCCTCGCTCCATCAAATCTTTAATGTAACGACGAATCACACTTTCGGTAATTTGATCCACCTTTTCAATCTGAAATTGCTCCCAACACCATCGTTCAAATAGATGTAGCGTTTGTTCATAACTGTTCATTGTCTTTTCTCGCAGTTGTTTGCTTCTGCAAAAGAGCATAAACTCATCCATTTGAAAACTGAAACTTAAATTTTCCATTCTGAATACTCCTCTTTATAGGTTTATTTATACCCAATAAAGTGTTAGTATTCATAGCTACAACGAAAAAAGTTTATAGGTTTTTGATCGTTTTTTTATTGAAAATTGAAGATATTCATAGGCACAGTTGATAAAAAGTTGATACTTTGTTAATCTTAAAAATCCTTATGCCACAAGGTTTTTTATCAAAATCAAAACATCTTATACTTCAACCTCAAATTATCCGCGATCATCGCGATGAACTCCGAATTTGTCGGCTTTCCTCTGTTATTCTGAATGGTATATCCAAAATAAGAGTTGAGGGTATCCACGTCACCTCTGTCCCACGCGACCTCGATCGCATGACGGATGGCACGCTCCACGCGGCTTGTGGTGGTCTGATATTTCTTCGCTACGGAAGGGTAGAGGACCTTGGTGACCGAATTGATGATGTCGCTGTCCTGTATCGTCAGCAGGATTGCCGTGCGCAAATACTGGTAGCCCTTGATATGCGCGGGGACACCGATCTGATGGATGATCTGCGTGACCTGCGTTTCAATATCCGAGCCGTGATCGTCCTTCTGTATCGCGGCGGCGGGAATATCCTTTTGTCGGCGCAACACAATGGCACGGATATGCTCGCAAAGGCTGTTGATATTCACGGGCTTGACAAGGCATAGCTCGGCGCCCGCCTCGGTTGCCTGAATAAAAACGTTCTGATTGGAGACCGAAGATACCACGATAAACGACGGAGCCTTTTCGTGTCCCCAATCCAAATTTTTGCTGTTGCGCAGAACGCCGATTCCGTCCAGCTTGGAAAGCCATACCTCCATCAGCACCACGTCGGGGCGGAAGCGTGCCATTTTCAGAATCGCTTCCTCTCCGTTTGCGGCATCCTCAATGTTTCGGTAGCCCGCACGCATCAACCCCTCGCGCAATTCG